>CADABS010000006.1 GCA_902786245.1 uncultured Erysipelotrichaceae bacterium | reverse complement strand
TTGCCGGTACCAAAATCATCGTCGCACTGGTACCTGTTGGCCGCCGTTGCGGTACCAAGCAAAACCGTCGGGGTTAGTCCGCAAGTCCGCCGTCAGCAGACCGCTTTGCCGGAAAAGTGAAATACTATCTGACGTTCAACGAGATCAACTGCATCGAGCATGCGCCGTATGTAACGGCAGGTCTGATCCATGCCGATCCGCAGAACATCGTCAATGCGACATTCCATCAGTTCCTGGCAACTTCTCTGACCGTGAAGGCGGCCCATGAAAAGCATCCGGATATCAAGATCGGCATGATGCTGGCATACGGTCCGACCTATGCATTTACAACCGATCCGGCTGATCAGCTGCTTGCCCAGCAGATGTCCAACCGGACGCTGTTCTATGCGGATGTGCAGATGCTCGGCAGATATCCGAATTACAAACTGGCGGAATATGACCGGGAAGGTCTGACGATTCCGTGTCAGGGAGATGATATGGATATCATTGCCAGATATACATGCGACTTCCTGTCCTTCAGCTGCTATGGATCGCATTCAGTGACCCTGCATGATGAAAATGCGGAAGCCGGCGAAGGCAACGGCGGCACCCAGGCGCACATGGTCAGAAATCCGTATCTGAAGACAAATGCATGGGGCTGGGCTACTGATCCGCAGTGCCTGCGCATTACGCTGAATACTTTCTATGACAGATATCACTGCGATCTGTTCTGTGTGGAAAACGGCATCGGCTGGAACGACCAGTTCGAAGACGGAACCGTGCATGATGACTACCGCATTGCCTATATGAGAGACAATATCCGTTCCATGCGCGATGCAGTGGAATATGACGGAATTCCGCTGATGGGATATCTGTACTGGGGATGCGTGGATATGGTATCCAACGGTGAAGGAGAAATGGCAAAGAGATACGGCCAGATCTATGTCGATGCGGATAACTACGGGCAGGGTACATTCAAGCGTACACCAAAGGATTCCTATTACTGGTACAAGAAGTGCATCGCCTCCAACGGCGATGAGCTGGATTGATCCGACCAAAGACAGATGCATAACCCGGGGGGAGCTGCGGCTCCCTTTTTGCATGAAAATGATCCGTTTCAGTCAGATAGAATGCGGATTTGTCCATTTTCCCGCAATCATCACATGACTATAATGAGAGAGAAAGCAGAAAAAAACAGGAAGGAGAAAATCATTATGGCATTAACAATCATGAATGATGCGGAACGCTGCCTGCAGTGCAAAGTTCCCATGTGTAAAAAAGGATGTCCGATTTCGACCCCGATTCCGGAAATCATCGCCAAGTTCAAAGAAGGAAAGATCATGGAAGCCGGCCTGCAGCTGTTTGAGAACAATCCGATGTCGGTATTCTGTTCCATCGTCTGCGATCATCAGGCGCAGTGTGCAGGTCACTGCGTTCTCGGCAGAAAAGGCAGCCCGGTTCATTTCTATAATATTGAAAAGTATATTTCCGATGCATATCTTGACAGAGCCCGGATCACAAAGGCGGAGAAGAAGGGAAAGAAGGCAGCGGTTCTCGGTGCCGGTCCTGCCGGTATGACCGTTGCGGTCATTCTTGCGTCCAATGGCTATGATGTCACGATCTTCGATGATAATACAGAGATCGGCGGCATGCTGAGATACGGCATTCCGGAATTCAGACTGCCGAAGACGATCATTGACAGATACAAGAAACTCATGGATAAACTGGATATCCAGTACAGACCGAATACTGCGATTGGTGCCGCGCTGACCATTGACAACCTGTTCCGGGACGGCTATGCGTCAGTCTTCTGCGGAACCGGTGTATGGAGACCGAAGACGCTGGGCATTGAAGGTGAAAGCCTTCCGCATGTACACTTCGGCATTTCCTATCTGGCAAATCCGGATGCGTTCAATCTGGGTGAAACCGTAGCGATCATCGGTATGGGCAACGTTGCGATGGACGTCGCAAGAACCGCATTGAGACACGGTGCGCAGAATGTTACCCTGTACGCAAGATCCAAGAGAATTGCGGCCAGCGAACATGAAATGGATTATGCAAGACTGGACGGTGCGCAGTTCGAATTCGGACAGGCCATTGAAAAGATCGAAGAAGACGGACCTGTATTCAAGGTTGCCGTCTTTGATGAAAACGACAAGGTTGTCGGCTATGAAGAAGAACTGAATCATGTAAAAGCAGATTCCGTCATTCTCGCTGT
This sequence comes from uncultured Erysipelotrichaceae bacterium, assembly GCA_902786245.1. Lineage (GTDB taxonomy): Bacteria > Bacillota_I > Bacilli_A > Erysipelotrichales > Erysipelotrichaceae > Bulleidia. The sequence continues at coordinate 68,536 of CADABS010000006.1, read as the reverse complement.
TTCCCAGGCACCGAAGAACAAGCTGATCCTGACAACAGCAGGTCTGGAAGGAAATGAAAAGGGCCTTCTGATCACGGATGAAAACTGCATGTGCACGGTACCGGGTGTCTTTGCGGCAGGCGATGTAGTCACAGGTTCGAATACCGTTGTCGCAGCGGCAGAAGAAGCCAAGCGGGCTGCACATGCCATGATGGAATACATGGAAAAACAGAACTGAAACAAAGAATCTGGTCAGAAATGATCAGATTTTTTATGGTGTGCCGGGCATGGCGCATCTCCAGTTGGTGAAAGGCCAGCCACAGGTATTTACCGCCAAGTGTAGTGAACCCCAAGTCGGTAAAACCAAGAGAGTAAATCGGGAGGCTGTGGAAGAAAGAAGGAGATGTGAATTACCCCGGGAGGTCCTGCGGACGGTTAAGTCCAGACACTTTCAAATAGATATGGTAAGCATCTATAGGATTATTGCTGTTCCTAACTCTTTCTTCCAGAGTAGCAAATTCACTTTTTAACATCGTTTACTTTCTCACTTTTTTGATTATATCAGTGTTTAATGAGCTGTTTATACTTTGATCACGATAGTGTTATGGGTCCTATGCGTTACATTGTTACTTGAATGCTTTGTGAAAGTAGCAGCTTCGCATAATACATGTTATGCTTCACTTTCGGCGGTTGATCGCCGGTTTCCGACAAAAAAGCATAGTTCAGTGCCGCAGAAATGCGGCTTTTTATCCGGCGGAAACAGTCTGAGAATAAATGTCAATACATGTGACAGTCTTGTTTCCGACAGCTCTGAAAATAGGTGCTACTCTGTAGTTGCAAACAACAGGAGGATAAATGTATGAGTTTCCCGAAAGACTTTTTATGGGGCGGTTCCATCAGCGCATCACAGGCAGAAGGTGCCTTTAATGAAGGAGGAAGGAGTCCGGTGCAGATCGACTTCGGCGATGCCGGTTCATCCGCAGGCCCGCGAAAGATCTATTATGAAAACGCCGACGGAAGCCGGGGAGAGATGTATCAGTTTGAACATCTGCCGCAAGGCGCAAAATACAGATACTACGATGACATTCACTACACAAACCATGTCGGCAGCGACTTCTATCACACCTACAAAGACGATATTAAACTGTTCGCCGAACTCGGCCTGAAACATTTCAATACGACCGTATCCTGGGCCAGGATCTATCCCCATGGCACTGAAGGCGGACTGAACACCGAAGGTGTTGAATTCTACCGCAATGTCTTCAGCGAACTGCGGAAGTACGGCATCGAGCCGATCATTACGCTGTATAAATACGATGAACCGGTCTATTTCGAAGAGACATACGGCGGTTGGGAAAACCGGAAGATGATCGATGAATTCGTCGCCTTTGCGACCGTATGCTTTACCGAATACAAAGACCTTGTGCGCAGATGGCTGACATTCAATGAAATCAATGTTCTTCTGCAAGGCGCTGACCGTCCCGGGGCAGAAGGGAAAGCACCCGGTCTTTTCCGGGAGATCCATAACCAGATGGTCGCGGCAGCCCGCAGCGTCAAGGCAGCCCATGCGGTCGATCCTGCCATTCAGGTCGGCTGTATGATTGCCGGCTGTTCCGTCTATCCGATGACACCGGATCCCGCAGATGTCATAGCCGCATACCGCTTCTTCCAGGATGAATTCTGTTACTGTGCGGATACCATGATGCGCGGCGCCTATCCGGACTTCGCGGACCGCTTCAGAGGCAGATACGGCGTAACGATGGAAATCAGCGAAGAAGACAAAAAAGACCTGGCAGAAGGCACATCCGATTTCATCGGCTTCTCCTATTACTTCTCCAACTGCATTACAACGCACAAAGACGAAGTCAAAGGCAGAGAAGTGCGCGGCGTAACAGATGTAAAGAACCCGTATATCGGCGCGTCCGACTGGGGCTGGCAGATCGATCCGCTCGGATTCAAGTTCCTGCTGCACCTGATCAATGACCGCTACCAGAAGCCGATTCTCGATATCGAAAACGGCCTTGGCGCATATGACAGGATCGATGAAGACGGCAGGATCCGCGACAGCTACCGGATCGACTACCACCGTAAGCACATCGCGGCGATGAAAGAAGCCGTCGAAGAAGGCGTCCGTCTGATGGGATATACCGTCTGGGGTTTCCTGGACCTTGTCAGTTTCGGTACAGGCCAGATGGACAAGCGCTATGGCATGATCTACGTCGACATGAACGATCAGGGCGAAGGAACGCTGGAACGCAGGAAGAAAGACAGCTTCAGCTGGTATCAGAAAGTCATCGCTTCCAACGGTGAAGACCTTGACTGATCATCAGGCTTCCGCATCATCCTTGAGATAAACATCCCTTCCTGCATCGCTGCGCCTTTCCTTCGGTGGAGACCGGCTTTTCTGCATTTTATGATTGAATTCACAAATGAAGCGCTCATGAGAAAAAGATTGAAACTATCATTAGTTCATTGGCTTGTCTTGATTAGCGGCATATTGTTTCTTGGACTAAGTGTAATTAGTGTAAGAATTTTCATGGAAAACCCAAATGAATATGGAGTACTTGATTATTTGACACTTATCATAATGGCTGCAATAGGGTGTATTCAAATCTTTCACAAGCATACAGATAAAAGTATATTGTTTAGTACTCAGCTTTGTGTCTTACTTAGTGTGCTCATAATGATCATTTCTCATTCATTTAGTGTTTTGTTATTATGCCTCATATTTACAATTGGAACAATTATTGAATATCTAATGCTAAAGCTCTTCATTATCTTCATACCTGCAGAGACAAGACTTTCAATTGATTCCATAATTGATTTTCCTCCTAAGCACAGTATAGAAGGAAAACATATTATCCCGACTTTTGAACTCAAAAACCTGAAGAATGGAACGTATCTTCAGGTTTTTCGGGATAATGTAAAAATCGGGATAAGTGCAATGGGAGGGGCGGGACTAATAATCCCTCTCTACCCTATCTATTTTGCCTGTCCCTGTTTCGCAACAGCGTTCATTTTCTGGTTCAATGTATCTGCGTCTGCCAGGTAATAGTGATCTGTGACATTCATATCATCATTGAATTCATAGACCAGAGGGACACCGGTAGGAATGTTGACGTTGATGATTTCTTCGTCGCTGAGCTGATCGAAGTATTTCATCAGAGAACGCAGAGAGTTGCCATGGGCAGTGATGAGCACGCGCTTTCCGGCTTTCATCTGCGGCGCAATAACTTCTTTGAAATACGGTACGGTTCTTTCAATGGTTGTTTCCAGTGACTCACTCAGCGGAAGCACAGATGGATCTGCATCTCTGTACATTGCCTGTTTTGCGGGATTTCTTTCATCATCTTCTGCCAGTGCCGGCGGTTTGACATCAAAGGAGCGTCTCCAGATTTTCACCTGGTCTTCGCCGTACTTTGCGGCTGTTTCGGCTTTATTGAGTCCCTGCAGGGCACCGTAATGTCTTTCATTGAGTTTCCATGATTTGACAACCGGCAGCCACGCTCTGTCCATTTCATCAAGTATATGATTCAGAGTATGGACTGCTCTTTTCAGATATGAGGTATAGCAGATATCAAAGTCAAAACCGTTTTCTTTCAGTGTCTTTCCGGCAGCTGCTGCTTCCGCATGTCCTGTTTCAGAAAGATCGACATCTGTCCATCCTGTAAACAGATTCAGTCTGTTCCATTCACTTTCGCCATGACGTACCAGTACGAGTTTCATACAGTCAGATCTCCTTTCTTATGCGGCGAGTTTTGCGCCTAAGTCTCTGCATTCTGCCAAAGCAGCGTCATCCGGTTCATTCATGCAGATGACACCGTCCGCAATGAGTTCTGCACCATCGCTTATTACACGGTCCTGCCAGTCTCTCATCCATGCTCCATCACCCCAGCCATAGGACCCGAAAAGTCCGGTCTTCTTTCCGGCGAGAAGACTTTCAAAAGAAGAGAATGCAGGTTCGAATTCTGATTCCTTCAGTACTTCAGCCCCCATTGCCGGACATCCGAAGGCAATCGCATCGCATGCGGCGATAATATCTGCACCGGCTTCTTTCATTCCTGCACAGACGCTCTCTGCCATTTTCTCTGTGTTTCCTGTTCCCGACCAATAAATAACTGCTGTTTTCATATGTATATTTTCCTTTCCATACATTTCTGAATACACTGCAGAACAGTGCTTCATACATTATTCTCCAAAAGTTAGATACATCTAACTAGTGCGCAAAAAATAAGCATGTTCATTAGTTAGTTTAAACTAACTGGCATGTTTCTGTCAATTTGCTGCAGGCAGACCGGATGGAACAGAATGCCCCGGAATCAAAAAAAACATGACGGATTGCCATCATCGCCATGTTTTCAGTTCAATATTCTTCTCAGCTCAGTGAGATATCGCCGGATACACTGTGAATGGACACTCTGCCGGTTCCGTCTCCGGCAGTTACCCGGTGAGCAGACATCTTATTGACAAAGATATCGCTTTCCAGATCGATATCGCCGCTGATCGTGCTGATTTCCGCAGTATAGTCTCTGCTTTCCAGAGTACAGTCGATGTCACCGGATGCGGAGCTGAGTTCGATTCTGGACGGATAATCGGTGGAATGCAGTTCAATATCGCCGGATGCGGTTTTCATATTGATGACAGGTACGCTGACAGGATCGATTTCCAGATCGCCGGAGGCACTGGAAACGGTCAGTTCTTCACCGAGATGACGGTCGACCGCAATATCGCCGCTGCTGCATTTCAATAAGGCATTGCCCTCTGTCATTTTCAGAATGATATCGCCGCTGGCTGTTTCGGCTTCCAGCTGACTGAACGAAGATTCGCGGACCCGGATATCGCCGGAAGATGTCCGGACGGTGATGATTCCTGTCCGCATCCGGTCAAGACGGATGTCCGCAGAAGCGGTCTTTCCGAGAATTCTGTTCAGCGAAAGTTCCTGTATCTCAATACCGCCGCCGGAGATGTCAAAATTGATTTCCGCGACTTCCTGCGGAACGCTGAGATGAAGATATGCATGTCCTTCTGATACATTGAAGGATACTTCATCCTGATCCTGCCGGACGGTAAGTACGGACAGAATCTTGGAGAAAAGACCCGGCTTGGATACGAATTCATATTTCAGTTCATCGCCCGGTTCAATGAGCGTATCCAGAACCGCTTTATGGGTGAGAATACGGATCGTCTTTGCGCCGGTGATGATGCCGGTTTCCTCATTCCGGACGGAATCCGTTCTTTCCGTCAGATCTGCGACGATATCCGTTGCGGTATTGACGGTCTGGGTCATGACATCGGTCATGGAACGGATCGTATCTTTCAGTGTGGATTTCAGTTCATTCAGATTATTGCGGAAATTCCGGTAAGACTCTTCTGCCGGAGTATGTTCCGGAGAGCCGTGCATCATCCGTATGTTTTCCGCAACATCTCTGACACTGCCGAGATCTTCGATGATCTCATCTTCTGTCTTTCCGGCGTTCAGTCCTTCCTGGAAATGTCCTTCGAAGGCATCGAGGATATCGCTCCGGAAGTCTGCCGGATAGTCTCTGAGCTGCACGTTCAGTGCATCAATATATTCCTGTTTCGTCATATCAGTTTCCCCGCTTTCTCAACAAATGCAAGCCATTCCTGCTTTTGATTCTTTCTGTAGTTTTCTCCCTGCTCGGTCAGATGATAATACTTTCTTGCCGGTCCGCCGGTGGATTCCATCAGATAGGTCTCCACATATCCGCTGTCTTTCAGCCGCTTCAGAATCAGATACAGGGTTCCGGCGGTAACGGACAGTTCTTTGGATATTCTTTCGGTCAGTTCATATCCGTACCGGTCCTGTTCTTTCAGCTGGGAGAGTACACAGAGTTCCAATACACCTTTTTTGAATTGCGCGTCCATGTCATTACCTCCATGTACAATGTATCATATACTATTATGTAATGCAATATAGTAAGTGAAAAAATATAGATGCATGTATGTTCATGGAAACCCGGTACATAGTAAAATAGAAATACAGGAATGACAGGAGGAGAGCATATGATATACAGTGATTTTCACGGATTGAAATTATCCCGGCTGGGATTCGGCTGCATGCGTTTTGCGACGGATCCCGCAACCGGTGAGATCGACCAGGATAAAGTACAGAAAATGTTTGATCTTGCGATTGCCAGCGGTGTCAACTACTTCGATACGGCATATCCGTACCTTGGCGGAAAGTCGGAAATTGCGATGACAAAGGCATTGAAGAAGTATCCGCGGGACAGCTACTATATTGCGGATAAGTTCCCCGGCCATTCGCTGAACGGACCGGTCGACAATATCGCACTGTTCAATCTGTCTCTGCAGAAATGCGAAACAGATTACTTTGATTTCTATCTGTTCCACAACATCACGGAATGGTCTGTCAAAATCTATGAAAGCGAAGAATACCATATCATCCCGGACATTCTGAAAATGAAAGAAGAAGGGAAGATCAGACATCTCGGCTTCTCGTTCCATGGCGGCCCGGACCTTCTGGAAGAATTCCTGACCAGGTATGAAGGCGTCTTTGAGTTTGTGCAGATCCAGTGCAACTACCTCGACTGGACGCTGCAGGACGCAAAGAGAAAGTATGACATCATCACAAAGCACGGACTGGGTGTATGGGTCATGGAGCCGTGCCGCGGCGGAAAGCTGGCAGTTCTCAGAGAGGAACAGTCGGCGAAGCTGAAGAAGTTCAGCGATACGGCATCGGATGCGTCCTATGCCTTCCGTTTCCTGCAGGATCTGCCCAATATCAAAGTCATTCTTTCGGGTATGAATGAAGTATCCCAGGTGGAAGACAACCTGAAGACATTCAAAGAACATGTGCCGCTCAGTGAAGAAGAACGGAATACATTGTCTGAGATCGCAGAGAGTCTGAAATCCGGTGTTCCGTGCACTGCCTGCCGGTACTGCTGCGACGGATGTCCGATGGGACTGAATATTCCGTATCTGCTTTCCTGCTATAACGACTATAAGTATTCAGCCGGCGCAATCGTCGGTATGCGTCTGGATGCGCTGGACCAGGACAAGCTGCCGTCTGCCTGCATCCAGTGCGGCCAGTGTACTCATGCATGTCCGCAGTCGATCGATGTGCCGAAAGCACTGATGGAACTGACAGAAATGTACGCGAACGGACCGAAATGGTCGGTCACGAAAAAACAGAGAGGCGATGAAATCGAAGAAGCACTGCATATGAAAGACTAGGCGGACCGGAAGATCCGTCTTTTCTGTTGAGTGCATGCATGATTCATGTATAATGAAAACAGACAGAGATCCCTTTGAAAGATAATAATTCATCAGGCATACGCCGGGAAGGAGAACCATGGGACTTTTTGATAAACTTCTCAAAGAAGGCGCTGAAGCACTGAAAGAAGCAGTCAGTGACGAAAACAAGGAAAAAGCATCTGCTCTGTTCAATTCCCTGAAGGATACGATTCAGGAACATGCAGGAGAACTGAAAAACTACGTCGATGAACTCAGCAGCCAGCCTGCTGCACAGGAGAACAGTGAAACACCGTCCATGTATACGCCGATGAATGACGGAAAGACATGCCGGCAGAGAATTCTGGAGGTGCTGGCAGATGAATTCCCGCAGTACACGGTCCGTGAAAATGTATCGCCGAGAACCTTCGGCGGTACAGGCAGATTTATGGATTATTCCATTGTTGTCTGTGACGGAGAAAAGCCGAAACTGATCATGATGCTGATCGGAAAGACAACAGCTTCGCACCGGGAATACCGCTGGAGCAAAGAAGAAGCGCAGAAGAACGGTATCACCTTCATCAATTTTATTGAACATTATCCGAATCGTCCGGAATACATTTCGCAGCGGCTCCATAAGTATCTGTAGCCGCATTGATCAGGAAAGAGAAAAGCGTATAACGCGCCTGCGGCGGCTGCAGCGTGACCGCATGGTATGGCTTTGCGGGCAGTCCGGTCACGTACCTGCCGGTATCGGAAGCACAGCTTACTTCAAAGCAATTTCTCTTTCCTTTTTTTCTTTGACATGATGCATTCACTGCTGGATATCCTGACAGATCAAAACGCATGGAATGACTTCCGTGCCTGTAAAACAGAAAGAAACCAGCTGTCCAAAGCGGAATCGGAAGAGCTGGATGCTTTCATTGCGGAAAAACGGTATCTTGCGTTTCAGGACAATATGCATTTTTCCCTGCCGCAGAAAAGGATGATCGCCAAGCGGAGTTCGCAGAAGAAAAGAACAGTGTACTGCTACAGCAGCGATGAAACATGGATCCTGAAAATGCTGGCATGGCAGCTGTATATCTTTGATCCGTATTTTTCAGATCATCTGTATTCGTTCCGCAGAGACAGACATGCAGGATCAGCGTTCCGCGACATACGCATGATCCGTGATATTGACAGGAAATATGTGCTGAAACTGGATATTCATGATTATTTCAATTCCATACATACGGATATACTGCTTTCTCAGCTGAAGAACGTATTTGCACAGGATGAAAAACTGTACATGTTTTTCCGGGATCTGCTGGAACAGGATGCGTGCATTTGGGAAGGACAGATCATCAATGAAAAAAGAGGCGCCATGGCAGGTGTGCCAATATCCGGCTTCCTGGCAGATGTATATCTGACAGAGATGGACCGGCAGATGGAAGAAAAAGGCATTCCGTATTTCCGCTATTCCGATGACATGATTCTTTTCTTCGATACCGAAGAAGAAATGAATACATGTCTGCAGGAGATCACAGATTATCTGGGGCAGATGGGTCTGATTCTGAATGAAGAAAAACAGAAAATATCAGAACCGGGTGAACCATGGGAGTTTCTCGGTTTTCGCTATGAGCGGGGAGAAATTGATCTTGCGCAGAGTACAGTGGAAAAAATGAAGCGGAAGATCAGAAGGAAAGCAAAGAAGTTCTGGCGCAGGCGGAAACAGAATCATTCGTCCTATGATGCGGCTGCGCGTTCCATGATCCGTTCTTTTGACAGTATATTCTATGATCTCAGCGGATCGGGCAGTTTTACCTGGACCCGGTTCTATTTTCCGCTGCTGACAAGGACAGATGGGCTGCACGAAATCGATACATGCATGATCCGGTATCTGCGGTATCTGAAGACAGGAAAGCACAATAAAGGAAACTATGCCATCACATATGAACACCTGAAGAAACTGGGCTATACGCCTTTGGTGGCAGAGTATTACCGCTGGAAGGAAGACAGCCGGAAACTGGCTGAAGAATCATAAAGCTGCAGGCCGGGATGACGGCGATATAATTCAGCCGCAAAAGAACTGCACAGCACCGCAGCTCTCTGCGGTATGACAGAGAACGAATCAATATATGAAAAGCAGTACTTCAAAGCTGTTTTCACAGTTCTTGAAATACTGCTTTCATTTCCTGTTCTTCGGTATCTTTTTGAGTTATTGCGTCTGTGCTGCAGCAGAGGGGTTCTTCCGCAGGCACAGCCATGAAACCTGGATTGCGGGGATTTGTATATTCAGATCAGGCATTGCGGGAAATACCGTTCCAAAGCCGGTAATAGGTACCTTTATTGGCGAGCAGCTGTTCGTGATTGCCTTCTTCTTCAATGCCGTTTTTACCCAGAACGATGATTCTGTCCGCATTGCGGATGGTCGTGAGTCTGTGGGCAATCGTCAGGGTCGTGCGGCCGACCGAGAGGTCTGCCAGACTCTGCTCAATGAGAATTTCGCTTTCGTTGTCCAGTGCACTGGTCGCTTCATCCAGCAGCAGGATGGGCGGATTCTTGAGGAATACCCGGGCAATGGAAATGCGCTGCTTCTGTCCGCCGGAGAGCTTGACGCCTCTTTCGCCGACATAGGAATCATATCCGTCTTTGAGTTCATTGATGAACGCATCCGCACCGGCAAGCTTTGCGGCATGGATGATTTCTTCCCGGGTTGCGTCTGGTTTGCCATAAGCGATGTTTTCCGCAACCGTTCCGGAGAACAGATATACATCCTGCTGGACGATGCCGATGGCAGAGCGCAGGCTCTTCAGTGTTACCTGACGGATATTCTGATCATCAATCAGAATATTTCCGGAAGTTGTGTCATAGAAACGCGGAATCAGAGACGCAAGGGTCGTCTTTCCGCCGCCGCTTTCACCGACAAGCGCCAGGTTTTCGCCGGGTTTGATATCCAGGCACAGATCATGCAGGACCCGGTTATGGTCATCGGGATATTCGAAGGTGACATGGTCGAAGACGATATGTCCGTCTTTGACTTCCAGAGGTACGGCATCTTCTGCGTCTTTGATGTCGATCGGGGTATCCATGATTTCCAGGAAACGCTCGATACCGGTAATGCCGGAAGAGAATTGTTCGGCGAATTCAACGATACGGCGGATGGTCGCAATCAGGGTCGTGACATACAGGATATATGCGACCAGGTCTCCGGCATTGATCCGGCCGCTGACCAGGAACAGTCCGCCGGCGATGATCGTCGTGACATACATGAGTCCGTCAAACAGTCGGGTGGACATGCTGTAATTGGCCATGGCATAGTAGCGCTCGGTTTTGATGGCTTTGAACTTCTGGTTGCCTTCGTTGAATTTGGCAATTTCCATCTCTTCCGCCGTGAATGCCTTGACGACTTTCTCACCGAGCAGTGAATCTTCGACTCTTGCATTCAGTTCACCGATCTGACGGCGCTGTTCCTTGGTTGCTTTGCGGAAACGGTGGTTGAGCTTGATGGAAACAATCAGCATCACCGGAATACACGCAAAGATGATCAGTGTCAGAGTAATGCTTGCCTGGCTCAGGATGATAAATGAAACAAGGATCTTGATTCCGGCAATGAAGAATTCTTCAGGACAATGATGCGCAAATTCCGTGACATCGAACAGGTCGCTTGTAATTCTGCCCATGACCTGGCCGATCTTGGTATTGGCATAGTAGCTGTCTGACAGACGTTCAAGGTGATCGAATGCGTCCGTACGCATGTCTGTTTCGATGTGAACACCCATGATATGCCCCTGGGAACTCATATAGAAATAGGCTGCCGCATCGATCAGGCGGAGAACGGCATACAGACCTGCCAGCTTCAGTACCAGAGAAACGGTCAGGGCGGCTGCGTTATTCATTGCGGTATTCGTCAGGGCAGACATGATCCGGGGCAGCGTAATGTCGCACAGTGTTGTCAGTGCGGCGCAGCACAGATCGAATACCAGCATTTTCTTATACTTAAACAGGTACGGAGAGAACCGTTTCAGCAGCTCCCCGGTTGAGTATTGTTTTTCTTTTGTTCTTGTCATGGACCGACCTCCATTGATAAAAAGGATACCATGAAGGCATCCTAGAGTAACGGCATATGATTTGCTTCACAGATATCAATCATTTCCTGCGGCCAGATCGATGCCTGTACTTCGCCGATATGTGCTTTATTCAGCAGTAACATGCACAGTCTCGACTGTCCGATACCGCCGCCGATCGTGTAAGGCAGCTGCTTCTTCTGGATCATCTGGTGATAGGGAAGAACCAGTCTTCCTTCGCAGTTGGCTGCTCTGCACTGGGATACGATCGAGTTTTCATCGACCCGGATGCCCATGGAAGTGATTTCAAGGGCCTTTTCCAGAGACGGCAGCCAGAACAGCATATCGCCGTTGTAGTCCCAGTCATCATAGTCCGGCGCTCTGCCGTCATGGGAACGTCCGCTTCTCTTCAGCGGCTTGCCGATCTCGGTGATGAATACGCATTTCTTTTCTCTTGTGATTGCGTTTTCTCTTTCCTTCGGTGTCAGATCAGGATACATGTCCTCCAGTTCCTGGGAGGTGATGAAGAAAACATCATCCGCCAGATGGCAGACAGCCTGGGGGTATTTATACCAGACTTCATGTTCCATATGCTTGATGACCTTGAAGATTTCCCGGGCGGTTTCTTTCAATGTCTCTGTCGTTCTTTCTTCTTTGGCAATGACTTTTTCCCAGTCCCACTGGTCAACGTAGACGGAATGGAGATTGTCAAGAAGCTCATCCCGGCGGATGGCGTTCATGTTGGTATAGAGTCCTTCATGAATCTGAAAGCCGTATTTCTTCAGTGCATATCTTTTCCATTTGGCAAGCGACTGCACGACTTCGATGCGCTCGCCGGACATTTCCTGAATATCGAAGGAAACCGGCCGTTCGATGCCGTTCAGGTTGTCGTTGAGACCAGAGCTTCTCGGTACAAACAGCGGTGCGCTGATTCTGGAAAGCCCGAGTTCTCTGCCTATTTCTTTCTGAAAGGTATCGCGAATGTATTTGATCGCTTCCTGCGTTTCTCTGACGGATAATACAGGATCATAGTTTACAGGGATCTGAATGTCCATAATCGGTTCTTCTTTCTGCTGATAATGTGTTTATTCTATCATATTCATCCCGGCAGACCAATAACAATATTTCAATGATTTAACGGGATAAAGCAAAAAGAAAAGTCTGATGGAATTTCAGACTTTCCGGTTCATCTGTTATCTTCAGATTCCGCAAGCATTTTTTCAATCGCAGCAGGTGTAATTTCAAACTTGCCGGAAATCCGGCTGACAGCCTTTTCATGGGTATATCCATCTTCCATCAGGATTTCATACATTGTCTGCACGTCCCTTATTCTTGTTTCTCTGACAGCTTTCATCCGCTCATACATCCAATCCATATATGATTTCTCGCTTTCCGGATCTTTCCGCTTTAATTCTACACCATGTTCGATTTCGCGGATGAACGGATCATCTGGCATTTTTGCGGGATCCATGATGTAGTCCGCGAATGTTTTCAGCTGTTCATTATCGTTTTCTTTTGATACACAGCCGATCATGATGATATTGACCTTGTCAAATGAGTTCTTTCCTTCATCATCTTTGAACGTGAAATGTCTCAGTCTTCTTCCACGGTTGACATCGAAAGCACAGATAAATATTACGTATGTTTTGAATGTCAGTTCATAACTGTCCGTTCCGGGATGAACCTGCGACTGAATCATTGCGGAGGCATTGTACACAGCTCTGTCAAACAGGAATCTGTCCTGTTCAATCTGCAGTTCTACATCGAACAGATGTGTGCCGCTGCTGAGGTATACGTCATAGCGTACTCCTCTTGCCTGGATGTACTGTTTGTCATCCTTTTCCCTGATGATAATGCCGTTGGGGTCGAGATGTTCCTGGGGCAGGATCCGGGCAAGAAGCTCAGCGAGCAGTCGGTGATCCGAAAACACAGCATTGAACATAAAACTGTTCCGGATGGTCAGGTTTCTGTATTCCTCTCTAGGATTTTTATTTATCATATTGCACCGCCTTTCTGATATATGTATTCGCATCAGAATCAGAAAAGCGCATGATGAATCTGAAAAAAATATATATGGTTTATCCGGTGTGAGATAATATTGATGAATCGTTTATATATCTGAACCGGAGGGCCATGATTATGAATACACCTAAAGAAATACTGCAGATATGGATCAATAACGGAAAGAACAAAGCATCTCTGCCGGTACATAAAATGTTTCTGCTGGGAATTCTGGCAGGTATGTTTATCGGGTTTGGCTGCCATGTCTTTCTGAGCGCGACCGCATCAGAAGCAGGAACGGTATCCAAACTGATCGGATCGGCGCTGTTTCCGGTCGGACTGATGCTGGTGATTCTGTGCGGAGCAGAACTGTTCACCGGCAATAATCTGATGACACTGGCACTGATGGATCATCAGATTACATGGAAGGGCATGCTGACAAACTGGGGCGTTGTCTATCTCGGCAATCTGTGCGGATCGGTGCTGCTGGCATTCCTGCTGGCCAACAGCGGTTTATATACAGGCGATCTGCAGGCAAGGGCACAGGCACTGGCCGTATCCAAGGCATCCATGCCGTTTATGGAAGCAGTGATCAAAGGCATTCTGTGCAATATTCTGGTCGTGCTTGCATGCTGGTTTCAGGCAGGTTCCAAAGATCTGACAGGAAAGATTTTTGCAATATGGTTTCCGATCATGCTATTCGTCTTTGCCGGGTTTGAGCACAGTGTTGCCAATATGACTTATATCCCGCTTGGAATGTTCGCCGGAGGAAATGTAACGGCTGCAGGTCTGTTTGCCAATCTGATCCCGGTAACGGTCGGGAATATGATCGGCGGAGCGCTGTTCATTCCGGTTATGTATACAGTGATTTACGGAAAGTAAAAGACGATGAAAAATATTCTGACGAAAAAATATCTGATCATCTGCGGATGTGCGCTGCTGGTGTGTCTCGGGTATACAGTATTCAGAAAGGGTGACGTGAATACATTCAGTACGGCAGGCATCCTGACAGGTATTGTTCTGCTAATACTCGGTGCCGGCATTGCCCCGGCAAGACCCGGTCTTCCTTCCGGTTTTTCCAATGGCCTGAATCCGGCTGGGCATATCATGATTGCGCAGGAAGTGGACAGAGCAGGCGGCTATCAGAGAAATAATGCGGCAGACAGCAGTTTCTGGAATGCAGGTGTAACACTGCTGATCATCAGTATCATTCTGAAAGTAATCTTCTGAATCACCTGAAACAAAAACACCTGTTTCCAGGTGTCAGTTGCTGTTGATCTTTCTGTTCAGATCTCTTTGTTTCTTTGCGACGAGTTCAGTCCGTTTCAGGGAATCAGAGAATCTTTTTTCTGCTTCGACGATCCGCTTGAGCTGAGGAAACTCTGCAGTCATTTCCGTATGCATTCTTGCGTTTTCCGAAAGAACGCCCGCCCAGCAGCTGAACAGTCTGCGGTCAGAGAAGAATTTCAGAATGCGCTTGGAGTATTTCAGATCGTTCTGGTCCGGTTCGACATCGATACCGGTAACACCTTTCATGATTTCCAGGTGTTTTTTTCTTTCTTCCAGTACTCTTTTGACCGGGTTCAGATACTGCGGTTCTTTTTTGTAGTGGTCGACGATGTATTCGAATGCTTCGATCTGGTCGACGATATCGAGCTGCCAGTGGCGCAGCTTCTTTGCGGTTTTCTTATCTATCATGGTCTCATTATAGCGGAGGATTCTGATTGTGGGAAAGGCTTTACATCAGCTCTTCCTGCAGTTTCTCCTGTTCCTTTCTGATCATGGACTGGATCCATGCGCTCTGTTCGGCAGTATTGAGTTCTTCTTCAGCCATGACGGATTCATCTGCGAAGGCATCGAAGATCTCCTGTTTTCTTTCCAGCATTTCGCACATGGCTTCGTCAATGGTATTGACGGCCAGCAGCCGGTGGACGGTGACGGTTCTGGTCTGACCCATGCGGTAGGCACGGGAAATGGACTGCTGTTCAATGGAGGGTTTGATCTGCGGCTCGGCGAAGATGATCATGGATGCGCTCTGGATATTGAGACCGATGCCGCCGGCCATTGCCTGCATGATCAGAACTGAACCGGGAGGGGCTTCGCTGAAACGGTCGATGATTTCCTGACGCTCGGCTGGGCGAACGGCACCGGTGATGACACCTGTGCAGCTGTCATTCAGCAGGGAACGGACCGTGCAGACTGTATCCAGGAACCAGGAGAAGACCAGTACTCTT
Organism: uncultured Erysipelotrichaceae bacterium; assembly: GCA_902786245.1. Taxonomy (GTDB): domain Bacteria; phylum Bacillota_I; class Bacilli_A; order Erysipelotrichales; family Erysipelotrichaceae; genus Bulleidia. The sequence goes on along the minus strand of CADABS010000006.1, from coordinate 53,064 downwards.
CTGCCTTCTTCCTTTGCGGTTTCGACGAGTTCTTTCAGGCGGTTTGCCTTTGTGGAGAAAAGATCTGCCCGGATCCAGGAGACTCTGCGCATGCGGTTGAAAGCTCCGTCGCGCACATCCTGCATATACTGCATGCGTTCGGACAGGGACAGTTCGCACCATTCATCGGTGTAGATGATATCCGGAAGTTCGTTCAGTACGTCTTCTCTTCTTCTGCGCAGGTAGACAGGGGCAGCGAGTTCTTTGAACAGCGGGGCTGCCGCAAGGTATTTTCTGCTTTCCAGTTCCAGTGCGACATTCGGCTGCAATGCCCGGATCAGTTCGCACATCTCATCAACTCTGTTTTCCAGCGGTGTTCCGGTCATATACAGCGTCCGCTTTGCCTGCAGGGAGAATTTTCTGAATCTCTGTGTTCTCCGGGCATTCGGATTCTTGATGTACTGTGCTTCATCCGCGGTGATCATTTCCATTTCGAAGTCTTCGGGAAGATCGAATTTCGATATGGATTCATAGGTGGTTACGGCGATACCTCCATAGCGGAGCCATTCTTCCAGTGCGTTCATATCGCGGCCATGGATCATGACCGGTGTCAGCCGGCTGTGATGGAGGATTTCCCGGTTCCAGTTGATCAGTACACCGGCCGGGCATACGACCATGAAATGCATGGCACCGTTTGCGGCAAGATGGGTCATTGCCGCAATGGCTTCCACGGTTTTGCCAAGGCCCATCTCATCGCCGAGAAGAACGTTCTTCTGGGTCAGGATGTATTTGACGCCGAAGGTCTGGTAGCTTCTCAGTTCTGCCTTCAGCAGGTCAGTATGCAGTTCGAGGCGGTTGATTTCCGCTGCCATCTGGGAAGGAATGCCGCCTTCGATCGTGTCGTAATCGACGAACCGGTCATCCTGTTCAATCAGGACTTTTTCATAGACGGCAGGTCTTGTCCGGTAGTCTTCGAACAGCTGCTGGCCGGTGATTTCCCGCAGGTTCTTTTCTTCGTCATGGAGCGTATCCAGTATGCGGAATGCATCAGATGAAGTGATCTCCTGCAGTTCTTCAAAGGCAGACAGGGCTTCTTTCTTTTTCCGGCCGGATACGAAAAACCATGCGAAGCTGTTTTTCTTCAGGGGCTGGATTTCTTCCAGACAGGCAGTCAGTCTGTCTCTGTATCTTTCACTCAGAGAAGATGCCCGCACAACCATTTTTTCATGTCCCAGCAGGGTATGGATACTGCGGAGGATCTCCGTCATCTCCGGTTCTGTTTTCAGTTTGAAATGCGAGGATGCCGCAATGTCTTTCTGGATGCTTTCGCAGGCGGAAAGAAGGTATTCTGCGGTTTCATCGGAGATGCCGTTGACATCTGCCAGCTGTTTCTTTGTGCTCTGCAGAATATCTGCCAGAGAAAGAAAGCCGCTTTCTTTCAGGGCGGTGATCCGCAGATTCTGCTTCAGTCTTGCCAGTTCATCGACAGACATGTCTTTCATCAGCGGAAGAATCTGTTTCTTTGCGTATTCCGCAATGGATGCGCGGATGTTCTGCGCATCGGTTTCTTCGTAGCGGATCCATGCGTCGGTATCTGACAGAAAAGTATGAACAGAGTCTTCCAGACTCTGCAGTATGTATATATCGGGTCTGCTCATATGTATATTCTATATTTTTATTGTCCTGACGGAAAGGAAGGATGTGCCGATGTATTCAGGGTGGCCTTTGTAGTAAGATATTGATATAGAACAGACCGCAGGGTCAGGGAGAATAATATCATGGGATTCAGAAAAGACTTTTTATGGGGCGGCGCAATCGCCGCACATCAGGCAGAAGGTGCCTGGGACGTTGACGGCAAAGGTGTATCCATCGCGGATGTCATGACAGCCGGTGACAATGTCACAAAGAAGCGCAGAAGAATTACGGACGGCATTCTGGAAGGGGAGGACTATCCGAACCATCTGGGTATTGATTTCTATCATCACTATAAAGAAGATATCGCGCTGATGGCGGAGATGGGATTCAAGGCATTCCGTACATCGATCGCCTGGACGCGTATTTATCCCAACGGCGATGATGAGACACCGAATGAGAAGGGTCTGCAGTTCTATGATGAACTGTTTGATGAATGTCATAAATACGGTATTGAACCGGTCATTACGCTTTCGCATTTTGAGATGCCGTATCATCTGGCAACGGAATACAACGGCTTCATGGACAGACGCTGCATTGATTTCTTTGTAAGATATGCGAAGACCTGCTTTGAAAGATACAAGGGCAAGGTCAAGTACTGGATGACATTCAATGAAATCAATAACCAGGCAGAACATGTACATATGGGTGCGCATCATCTTGTACAGGAAGGTGCGGTCCTTGTTAAAGAAGGCGATGATGTGGAGAAGATGATGTATACATCTGCCCATCATGAACTCGTCGCATCTGCTCTGGCAGTCAAGGCCTGCCACGAAATCGATCCGGACGCAATGATCGGCTGTATGATCGGCATGAACGGTGTCTATCCGGCTTCACCCGATCCGCATGATGTACTGAATGCACAGAAGGCGATGCAGCAGAAATACTACTTCGTCGAAGTCCATGCCCGCGGCCATTATTCTTCGGGAATGCTGAAGAAGTTCGAACGCAAGGGATATGACTTTATTCTGCCGGGCGACAATGAGATTCTGGAAGCAGGCAAAGTCGATTACATCGGATTCTCGTATTACATGTCCTATGCGACAAAGTTCACGCAGAGATTCGGCGATACATACGATTTCTCCGAAGAAGACTTCGTCAGAAACACATATCTGAAAGCTTCCGACTGGGGCTGGCAGATCGATCCGATCGGACTGCGCTGGTGTCTGAACTGGTTCAATGACAGATTTGAACTGCCGATGATGATCGTTGAAAACGGCTTCGGTGCCTATGACAAGGTCGAAGAAGACGGAACGATCGATGACCAGTACCGTATCGATTATCTGAAAGAACACATCCGGGCGATGCGGGACGCAGTCAATTATGACGGTGTTGATCTGATGGGATATACCATGTGGGCACCGATCGATATCGTATCTGCTTCTACCGGTGAATATGACAAGCGCTACGGCTTCATCTATGTCAATTACACCAATGCCCATGAAGGCGATATGTCCAGAAGCCGCAAGAAGTCTTTCTACTGGTATCAGAAGGTATGTAAGACAAACGGAGAAGATATCGAATAACGAAATAACGGATTTTGATACGATTTAAAGATTTCATTTGAATAAGTATAATGAGGGTGCGGAAACGTATCCTCTTTTGCTTAGGAGGATGGTATGTCTGCAAATAACAAAGAAACAGTCAGCCGGCAGTATAAGCCGGAAATATTCGCGCTGATTTTCAAGGGGCACAGAAAATGGGCATTGGAACTGTACAATGCGCTGATGGAAATCAGCAGAAAGAGCGAATCCGAAATCCGCGGGATCCTGTGCGGGTGAATACAGAAACAGCAGATACCAATGACGGGTATATGTTTTTTTGCAATATAAACAAATAATGGTATTGACAGGCAGAGAGTTCATCTGTATTATAGTTAGTATGAACTAACCGATAAAGTGCTCTTTCCTGTTAAATCCTCAAAATCGGTCAGTGAACATCAATACCGTGTCCTCCAAAAAGCGGTAATAGAAACGGTTAAAAAGCATTGATTTGGGCAGACAATGCTTTTTTTCTGTGCATTTTTTGAGACAAAGGCTGTACTTCGTATAATGTAAAAAAGGCGCTGATTTGTGAAAAAATCGTATTTTCTGTATAATGAGCCCGTAAGGGGGCGTCGAGGAGGCGGCTATGATAAAGAAGATATTTTCATTCATTTTGTCGGGAATCCTGTGTGTTTTCCTGACCGGATGCGCCAAGCATTCCGCGGCGTATTCAGCTGAGTATTATTATCTCTATCCGCAGTTCATGAAAGCGGCGGCAGTCACCAAGCGGATCGCAACAGTATATATTCCTGATGCGGCCGATACTTATACAACGGTGGAAGATGTGGTGAAAAAGGTCAAGCCCGCATCCAGCCGTACGGTAACGGAATGCGATTTCAGTACCGGCGCATGTTCCGTCTATTCTCTGAATGACGGCAGCGATGAGAAGATCGGTGCAGTTACATATACGTACAACTATAACGAGAAGAAGATGGCGATTTCCCGTTCCGGTAATAATGTGTTTACGGAATATCTGTATACAGACGGAAAGATGGTATCCCTGGCGGATTATGAGGGAACAGGAAAAACAGCGGATTCGGTACCGCTGCGCACGATCGTGTTCGATTATGACAATAGCGGGCACGGTACGCATTCCAAGCTGACCGACAATACGACAGATCCGGTTTCGACCTATGACTATACGATGGAGTATGACGGTGCAGGCCGCCTGACCCGGATCAATACGATGATGGCAGGTGTGTTCAAGGGACATACCATACTGACATACAATGAGAAGGGACTGATCGTTTCTTCCGCGGTATATTCGATCGTATCGGAAAATCAGGAGAAGGTTCTGACCTATACGGAATACACCTACGAATGAGTTCTTTACACAGGACTCTTTTCTTTTTATAATTACATACGTGAACAGGGGTGCACAACTGTGCTGAGAAAGACCCTTATCCACCTGATCTAGTTCGTACTAGCGTAGGGAGTTCAGATGTATTTGATTCCTTACGCCTCAATGAAAATGGAGGTGTATTTTTTATGAGAAATGATCAGATCCGTTCTATCACGTACATGGCAATGTACCTGGCATTGTTCTTCGTCTTCGACTGGCTGGCGAATGCGACCGGGCTGTTCCAGATGCCCAACGGAGGATCGCTGGGACTGGCGGTCATACCGCTGCTTCTTGCGTCCTATCATCTGGGATGGAAAAAAGGCACGGCAGTATGTCTGCTGTCGGTCCTGCTGATGTTTCTGACAGGACGTGTCTATGTGGTTCAGAGCAATGACGGATTCAGTCTGTTCCAGATCGTTCTGCAGTTCCTGATGGAATATCCGATTGCTTTCGGTATCTACGGTCTGGCAAGTCTGTTCCCGAATTACGGAAAATTCTATTCCGGTGTTGCGGTTACCAATCTGATCCGTCTGGCTCTGCATGTCATTGCCGGCACGATCTACTGGAGCACACCGTGGTGGGGAAGCTTTACCTATAACGCATGGTATATGATTCCGACGATGCTGTTGTGTCTGATCGTTGTTCCGCTGATTTCGGAGCGTCTGAACAAAGACAGGCATTTCAAATAAGAAACAAAGCGGCATATCATCAATCAGCGTATGCCGTTTTTGTTTTGCCCTGACCGGATGCGTATAAACAGGGGTTATTATACCGGTTAACTATGGTAAACATGCTATAATATGGATAACAGTAAAGGTGCAGATATCATAGGACACTTGTTCATGTGAGTTCACCTCTCAGACAGGATCTGATCATTCATTTCAGTGAATGTTTTATGAAATTCAATAGATAGGAGAAAAAGAACTATGGGATTTAAAGAAGGCTTCCTCTGGGGAGGAGCGACAGCAGCCAACCAGTTTGAAGGCGGTTGGAACGAAGGCGGAAAGGGACCTGGTGTTCCCGATCATATCCGCGGCGGTACAGTCAGCACACCGCGTCTCTGGGACAAAGACATTGATCCGGATGTTTACTATCCTTCACATCAGGCAGTAGATTTCTATCATTTCTACAAAGAAGATATTGCCCTGTATGGTGAAATGGGATTCAAGTGCTTCCGTCTTTCCGTCAACTGGTCCAGAATTTATCCGAACGGCGATGAACTGGAACCGAACAGAGAAGGTCTGGAGTTCTATCACAATGTATTTGCGGAATGCAAAAAGTACAATATCGAACCGCTGGTAACGATTTCCCACTATGAGCTTCCGTGGGGACTTTCCGTCAAGTACAACGGATGGACCGGCAGAGAAGTCATTGACTGCTATGTACGCTATGCGACAACGCTGTTCAATGAATACAAGGATGAAGTCACATACTGGCTGACATTCAATGAAATCAATATCGGTGTCCAGCCGTTCGGCAGAATCATGTCTCTGGGTATGCAGGGAGAAGACGGCAAGCCGATGTTCAAGCTTGATCCGGAAACACCGGAAGAAGCATCTGACAGATTTACAGCTCTGCACAATCAGTTCGTTGCCAGTGCAAAGGCAGTCGTGATCGGACATGAAATCAATCCGGAAAACAAGATCGGTCTGATGATTGCCGGAACCATGGCATATCCGTTTACACCGAATCCGAAGGACATCAAGGAAACACAGGACAGAATGAATATGTCCAACTGGTTCTGCGGCGATGTGCAGGTCAGAGGCCATTATCCGTATTATGCAAAGAGATACTTCAGAGATCATAACATCACTGTCCGCACAGAACCGGGTGATGATGAGATCCTGGCAAAGGGTACGGTCGATTTCTACAGCTTCTCCTATTACATGAGCAGCTGTGCAAGCGTAGATCCGGAAGCGCTGAAGGGTTCCGGCAACATGTTCACAGGTATCGTCAATCCGTATCTGAAGGCTTCCGACTGGGGCTGGCAGATCGATCCGGAAGGACTGCGCATCTATCTGAACGAAGTATACGGCAGATATGAAATTCCGCTGTTCATCGTTGAAAACGGTCTCGGCGCAAATGATGTCCGGGCAGAAGACGGCGGCTTCCATGATGATTACAGAATCAATTATCTCAGAGATCATATCAAAGCCATGGAACAGGCAGTCGAAGACGGTGTTGACCTGATGGGCTATACCATGTGGGGATGCACAGACCTGGTATCTGCGTCCACCGGTGAAATGAAGAAGAGATACGGATTCGTCTACGTCGACAGAGACAATGACGGCAACGGCGACTTCCACCGTGAAAGAAAAGATTCCTTCTTCTGGTACAAGAAGGTCATCGCTTCCAACGGAACAGATCTTGACTGATCCAATAAGAAAGAATGAGCCTGTCAGATTGACGGGACTCATTCTTTTTTTTAACTTTATTCTTTTTCTTCGGCAAGCAGATCCGCGAGAATGTCATTGAACATCAGAAACGCGAAGGTATCGGAGAGAACGGTTTTGGCAGGGGATTCGGCCATCGAGGAGGTGGGCAGCACGAAGACTTCATCGAAGTTATGGCGCAGGGGATGTTTTGCGTTGACGGTAATCAGAACCATATGCGGTTTTTCCTGTCCCTCCCGGCGGAGCAATTTCAAAAGCGGCTGGAAAGTACTTCCGCTGATTGCGGAATAGATGATGATCATGTCATCTGTATGGAAATGATAGGGCAGAATATCCATATCCGGAATTGCAGAGCGGATGTCTTTCTTAAAGGACAATGTGATCAGCAGCTCCTCGGCAGGCAGACGGGAAAGATTTGATCCGAGAATGAATACCTGTCCGGACGTGCGCATTTTCTGAATCAGTGCTCTGATTCTGTCTCTGTCTGCAGTTTCACTGACCTGTTTCAGAACCTTTCCGTAGATATCGGCACTGGAAAGAGATTCGTTCTGATGATCAAATGACCTCAGATCCTGCTGGAACTGGTACTGGAATTCCACGAATCCGGCATAGCCGAGTTTCTGGGCGAATCTTGTCAGTGCGGATTTGGTCAGGTTGCCGCTGCTGCAGATGCTGGTAATACTGTTGTTTGCATATTCAGCCGGGAATTTTTTGATTGCCTCATAGATAACTCTGTCTGTTTTGGAAAATGAGGATTTCCGGGAGTCCATCAGTTCAAATACATTCATGATCTTTTTCCTTTTCTGACAACATTATACAGGATAAGAAATAAAATGTGTTTCAAAAACATAAAAATGATATTGACACATGTTTTGGGTTTGGCTATAGTATGTGTGTGAGGTAAAAGCGCTTTCACAGTAATGAACGGGTCTGATCAGCCCGTGCTGTCAAAAAGGAGAAAGAGAAATGGAAAAGTTCCTGGATAAACTTGTCATTCTGTCCAGCAAGTTTGCACAGAATAAAGTTCTGAATGTCATACAGAGTTCATTTATGCTGCTGATGCCGGTTACAATGCTCGGCGGATTTGCAGCACTGTTCAACGGTCTGGGTATTGATGCATATCAGGCATTTATCACATCGACCGGTATCAAAGGTATTCTGAGCGTGATCTATCAGTGGACGATCGGCATGTTCGGTGTCTATGTATCCTTCCTGGTTGCGCTGCAGTTCGCAAGAAACTTCAGATTCGCTAAGTCTGATATCGCTGTTGCGCTGACATCGCTTGTATGTTTCCTGATCGTTACACCGTATACGGTTCCGGAGGATCCCTACGGAGCAGCACAGCTGCCTGTCAGCTGGCTGGGTTCCCAGGGCATGTTCACGGCAATTATCATTGCGTTCGCTGTCGGTGTGATCTTCATGTTCTGTGAAAAGAACAATATCGTCATCAAGCTGCCGGAACAGGTTCCGCCGATGGTTTCCGCACAGTTCACATCTCTGATCCCGGGTGCGATCGCTATGATTCTGTTTGCAATCCTGGGCAAAGTGTTCGCAGGTACTTCGCTGGGTTCTTTCCATCAGCTGATCTATACGATCGTTTCTTCACCGCTGAAAGCACTGGGTTCCAATGTGTTCGGCTACTGGGTCCTGATGGTCTTCCTGTACGGTCTCTGGTTCTGCGGTATCCATGGCGGTATGACAGCCGGACCGATCATCATGATGCTGTTCATGCAGCTGCAGATGGAAAACATGACTGCATATCAGGCAAATCAGCCGCTGCCGAATATGTTCATCGGCGATGCGCTGAGCTTCGGTACAGGTTCGATTCCGATGCTGGTTGCCGCGCTGATCTTCTGCAAGTCTGAATCCAACAAGTCCATTACAAGACTGAGCTTCCTGCCGGCGCTGTTCGGTGTCGATGAACCTGCATACTTCGGCATGCCGATGATCCTGAATCCGTTCTTCTTCATTCCCTGGGTCATCATCGCTCCGACGGTATCTGTCTGGGGTACACATATTCTGAAGATGATCGGTCTGCTGGGATATGCAAACGGTACAGCCGGCTCCAATGCGGCAAACCTTCCATTCTTCGTCGGAAACATGATGAACTATGGTATCGGCGGTCTGATCTGGGGCTGCGTACTGTTCGCAGTCATCGTCCTTGCCTACGTTCCGTTTGTCAAAGCATATGACAAGCAGATGCTCGAAAAGGAATCAGAAACAGCTGAATAATATATAATAACTGAAGGAGGGGCATCCTCTCCTTTTCCAATAGAAAGTGAGAAACAGAATGAAATTATTAGTACAGAGCGACGATTACGGCATTACAAGAGCAGTTTCCCTCGGCTGTATCCACGGCATTAAAAACGGCGTTGTACGCAATACCGGCATGTTTGCGAATATGCCCTGGATCGAAGAATGCGTGGAGTGGATCCGTCCGTATCTGGATCAGATTGCCTTCGGCATCGACCTGAACGCATCGACCGGTCCTTCGATCCTCGGTCATGACAGACTTCCGACGCTGACGCATGAAGACGGTACATTCCTCGGTTCCAGAGAGAACAGAGCCCTGGATACGGATGAAAACAATCATGATCATCTGGCTGATCACAAAGATGAGCTCTATGCCGAGTTCAAGGCACAGATCGAAAGATATATCGAACTGATCGGACACAAGCCGGATTATATCCATAACCATGCCTACGGCACAAAGACAACGGATGAAGTCACCCGCTCCCTGGCAAAGGAATATGATATTCTGTGCTCGGTCGAACTGATGGACAGACCGGAAGTCAGACAGGGCGGCATGGGCTGGTATGTCATGGGCGGTCCGGAAGCGCAGCTGGGTGAAGATCCGACCGGATTTATCACATCAGATCAGGGCGGCATTCTGAACTGCGAATACGGCTATGTTATTTCTCATTGCGGATACTGCGATGCGGAACTGTTTGCACTGACAAGCTTCACGACCTGCCGGGCCAAGGATCTTGAATGCATGACTTCTGAGAAAATCAAAAACTGGATCAGGGATAACAATATTGAACTGATCAGCTTCAATGATCTGCCGGAAGAGTGGAAAAAGCACTGATCCGATAGGAAAGGGACATCGCACGATGCCCCCCTTTTTCTGTATGTGTGCTACAATGCGTTCATGAAGAAGATGATTGTTGTATGGTTCGCAGACTTTCTGGCGCTGTGGTTTGCGGACGCAGTACTGGAAGGCATTGCCTTCTCTGACAAAACAGCGCTGGCAGTGACCGCTCTGATCCTGGCATTGATGAATGCCATTGTGAAACCGGTGCTGAAAGTACTGTCGTTTCCTGTTACTCTGATGACATTCGGACTGTTTTCCTTTGTCCTGAACGGCATTGTTCTGATGATGGCGTTTCATCTGGCGGAAGGCTCCTATGTCAGCGGCCTGCCCACAGCGATGATCGCGGCGCTGCTGGTCAGTGTCATCGGCAGTATATTCGGCGCCGATCAGAAATGATCACAGCCGGCTCTGCACGGCTCTGACGAAGTTCTCATCGGTACGGATGTGGACGGTGCCGGTACTGAATTCCAGAACCATGCACGGGCTGTCCCAGTAACATTTCCGGATCCGGGCCAGCGGTACCCGTACGGTATGCGGTGTGTTATAGCCTGTGCCGAAATACAGATCTGTTTTGCATAATACCATGGCAAGGCTGTGGCCGCTGCCTCTTGGCGTATCTTCGAATCCCAGGCATACTGCCAGGGGTTTTTCATTCTGGATTTCCCGGGCAATGACTTCCAGGTTCTGCAGGGCCAGCTGCCGGGAATAGTACCGGGTATATTCTTTTGCACAGAGAATTTCAAACAGTTCTTCTTTGGTAACCATGCGCCTTAAACAAAAACAGGAACTATGTTCCTATTTCTGCTCCTTCTTTTCACCGATCCACTGCAGCTTGTATTCGCCGGTGCATTCCAGCACGCCGCCGTCAGAGAGATCGATATGTTCTTCGTTTTCGTAGTAATCGCGGACTCTGCCGAATGTGTCGCGGATATGCAGGCCGGCATCCTTGATTGCCTTGACTTTATAGATACCCGGGCGCAGTGCTTTGGGAATATCATAGACACCCGGTGTGATCGTGACTTCGCTGTCGCTGTTGATATAGATCAGGTGCTGATGCTTATGGTGTTTCTTCGCATTGACCTTCTGGAAGAATCTTTCCCGCAGATAGAACAGATCCGCATGATCGACCTTGTAGGTAAAGCTCTTGGTCGGTGTAACGACTTCGATGCGGTCATTGTATTCCCGGTTTCTCAGCATATAGCCGAGACGGTGGCAGTTGATGAATTTATCAGAAATGAAATATAAAGCGGCTTCTGTTTCATACAGCATGCCCTGCACTTTTTCATTGCCGGTGCGTTCTCTGGAATCCGGGATGTTATGAATGAATCCCTTCTGGATCTGCTCAATGGTCTGTACTGCGTCTTCTTCGGGAATCATATCCTTTTTGACGGTGATGACAGCCGGTGCGGCAGTAATGCAGTGCTCGCCTTTGTGCATGGCGATTTTCGGTGCCGGATAGAAGCGGGCAAGCGCATCATCCGCTTTATTGTTTTCAAGCCATGCGTCCATGATCATGTCTTTCATATTGGACTGGGCTGTGACCAGGCACTGGAACAGGTCATAGCGCAGGGGCAGACCATAGTTCTGAATGGTTGTTTTGCAGTCTTTGCATATATAATGGCCGTCCGGCAGCTGATCGAGTTTGCCGAACAGGCCTTTGCTTTCGCTGAGGCAGAAATCGCATACTTTTTTTCTAGGCATTGGGAACCTCCTATGCTCTTTATTATACTAAATGAAAACAGCCGGGATGAAAAGATGAATGCGAAGAAAGGAACCCTGCGCAAATAGATGACATTTTAATTAAAATGTATCTTACGTGCTTTTTTGTACTATAATATAGAGTAGGAAGAAGGGCCGTTATGACAAATGAGACTAAAGTAGCGTTTGCCAATGCGCTGAAACGGATGATCAGCTGCAAGCCTCTGGAAAATATTACCATATCTGACCTGGCAGGCATCTGCGGAGTTAACCGACAGACTTTCTATTATCATTTTCATGATATTTATGAGTTGATTGAATGGGTATATACAACTGAAGCCGGAAGAGCTATGGGCGATAACGTCTGCGCAGAACGATGGCCCGAAGCGGTCCGCTGCCTTCTCGAGTATCTCAAAGAAAACAGGGAGTTTGTCAAAGCGACAACGAACAGTATTTCGATGGAATATATGCAGAGATTTCTCTATACCGTTACAAGGAGACTGCTTCTGAATGTCGTAGATGAATGCTCATACGGGTATACGGTAACGGATGAAAACAGAGAGTTTGTTGCGAATTTCTATAAATTCGCATTTGTCGGTGTTGTCGTAGACTGGGCCAGGAGCGGTATGAGGCACGCACCGGAAGTCGTCGCCGGCAAACTGGAAAAAATGATCAAGGGGAATATCCGGAGGGCTGTCATCAGACTGTCAGCTGCCGAGGCGGAATGATACGGGAAGTATCATTCTTTTCTTTTGGTCAGGTAGTGCTATACTGTCTTCTCGTATGAAAAACACAGACTTATTGCATGGCAGGATCAGCGAACAGCTGATGCGTTTTTTCTGGCCGATCATGTTCGGCTCATTGTTCCAGCAGCTCTATAACACGGTCGATGCGATCGTCGTCGGCAATTATGTCGGAAAGCAGGCGCTCGGCGCGGTCGGCGGATCCACCGGTACGGTCATCAATCTGCTGGTCGGCTTTTCGGTCGGCCTTTCCTCCGGTGCGACCGTGATCGTTGCCCAGCGGTTCGGACGGCGGGATTCAGAAGGCGTACATCACGGTGTGTGCTCGGGGATGTGGCTGGCAGTCGTACTCGGACTGGTGTTCACGGCTGCGGCGGAAGTCATGGCTCCGTATCTGCTGAATCTGATGAATATTCCTGCGGACATCTATCCGTATTCACTTCTTTATTTCAGAATCTATATGATCGGCTTTGTGCCGTCGCTGATCTACAACACCGGCGCCGGCATACTGCGTGCGATCGGCGATTCGAAGCGGCCGCTGTATTTTCTGATTGCGGCGTGTATTGTGAATATCATTCTCGACATCGTATTTGTCTGTGCCGCGCATATGGATATTTTCGGGGTTGCGCTGGCAACCGTGATTGCCCAGTCGGTCAGCTGTGCGCTGACGCTGTTTGTGCTGAAGCATACGGATGATATGTACAGATTTGAACTGCGCGAACTGCATTATGAACCTGCTGTGCTGAAGGAGATCCTGCGGATCGGCATGCCTACCGGTATTCAGTCTTCGCTGTACGGTTTTGCCAATCTTGTGATTCAGGCAGGCATCAACAGCCATGGCACGGATATTGTTGCGGCATATACCGCTTTCGGCAAGATCGATGCGGTGTTCTGGAATACATCCGGTGCCCTCGGAACCGCGGTGCTGACTTTCTGCGGACAGAACTTCGGAGCCGGCAATATTCCCCGGGTGAAGAAAGGCATGCGTACGGCAGTAGTTATGTATGCAATCGGTGCGGCATTGATCTCTCTGGGATGCTATGTGCTGGGTCCGTTCCTGTACCGTCTGTTTACGCCGGAAGAAACTGTCATCCGGGAAGGCGTTTCCATTCTCCGTTTCATGTGTCCGTACTGGGCGGTGTTCTGTTTTGTGGAAGTCTATTCCCAGGGTATGCGCGCATGCGGCGATACGCTGATGCCGATGATCATGACGACACTGGGTGTCGGTGTGCTGCGGGTGCTTTGGATCCTGCTGGTTCCGGCGGAGACGATTTATGACACGGTCCTGTGCTATCCTGTTTCCTGGACGGTGACATCAGCGCTGTTCCTTGCGTATTATCTGTCCGGTATATGGCTGAAACGGGCTGAAAAAGCACGGTCTGCGGTGCAGTGAATGCATGGACAAATTCATCGATAATCCAATTGTTCACAATTGACTCATATCAATGTAAATCATATAATTTTATTGCAACATAAGGAGGTCCTTAAAAGACAATATGAGTGATGTAAGAGTTGCGATTAATGGTTTTGGCCGTATCGGCCGTCTCGCTTTCAGACAGATGTTCGGTGCTGAAGGCTACGAAGTCGTTGCTATCAATGACCTGACAAAGCCTTCCATGCTGGCCCACCTGCTGAAGTATGACACAGCACAGGGCGGCTACTGTGGAAAGATCGGCGAAAACCTCCACACAGTAACAGCTGACGATGATGCAAACACAATTACAGTAGATGGCAAGACACTGCAGATCTACAAGGAAGCTGATGCGAACAACCTGCCTTGGGGCGAACTCAAGATCGACGTTGTTCTCGAATGCACAGGTTTCTACACAAGCAAGGCTAAGGCTTCTGCACACATCAATGCAGGTGCCCGCAAGGTCGTTATTTCTGCTCCTGCAGGAAATGATCTGCCGACAATTGTTTACAATGTAAACCATGAAACACTGACAGCGGATGACACAGTTATTTCTGCAGCTTCCTGCACAACAAACTGCCTGGCTCCGATGACAAAGGCTCTGAACGACTATGCTCCGATCCAGAGCGGTATCATGACAACTGTTCATGCATACACAGGCGATCAGATGATCCTCGACGGACCGCAGAGAAAAGGCGATGTCCAGAGAGCAAGAGCTGGCGCTGCCAACATCGTTCCGAACAGCACAGGTGCTGCTAAGGCTATCGGTCTGGTTATCCCTGAACTGAACGGCAAGCTCATCGGCGCTGCACAGAGAGTTCCGACTCCTACAGGTTCCACAACAATCCTGCATGCAGTTGTCAAGGGCGAGAACGTTACTGTTGACGGAATCAACGCTGCTATGAAGGCACAGGCAAATGAGTCCTTCGGTTACACAACTGAGAAGCTCGTTTCCTCTGACATCATCGGCATGAAGTATGGTTCACTGTTCGATGCTAACCAGACAATGGTATCCGATATGGGCGATGGCACATATCTGGTACAGGTTGTTTCCTGGTATGACAACGAGAACTCCTATACTTCTCAGATGGTCCGTACAATTAAGTACTTCTCCAACGTTAAGTAAGAGACAAACTCATAATTGAAAGAGAGCCGCAGAAATGCGGTTCTTTTTTTGCCAAAATAAAACCGGCTCACTGTGAACCGGTCATTTCTGAATTATTCTTTATTGAAGAGACCTTTGACTTTGGACAGTGTTTCCTGTGCACCTGTCTTGATGTCTTCTGTGATTCTGTTTACGTCATCCTTGTCGAATTTTCCGTCTTCGCCGAAGATTGCCTTGCCGACCTTGGATTCCTTGAATTCGCCTGTCAGTCTGTCGACATCGTCTTTGCCGATCTTGCCGTCTTCACCGAGCAGTGTTTTTCCGACACCGGTTTCTTTGAATTTGTCTGCAGCTGCTGTGCCGGCTTCCTTGACCTTTTCAAGAGCTTCTCCGGCTTGTTCTTTCAGATTGTTGAGTTCGTCTGACATAATTATTCCCTCTCTTTTATATATTTCATTATAAATGACTTTAAAAAAAATGGTATGATTCTCGTGTATTATTTAATAAACCGGTGAAGGGGACCAGTAGGCTGCCGAAAGCAGAAGAGAGGAATACATCTGGTGCGAGTATTCTTGCATGGAAACAGACCGAATGCACCCCGGAGGGATCTTCCGAAATGTAGGAGGATACGTGTGACAGCGTTAATGTCTCAAGAAGCAAGAAAAGTGGAACCGCGCACAGGCGTCTTTTTGGAGACGTTTTTATTTAGGGAGGAACTATGATCAGACTGTATAACTCAAAAACACTGCAGGTAGAAGATTTCAAACCGATCAGAGAAGGTCATGTGGACATGTATGTATGCGGACCTACGGTATACAACTATGCGCATATCGGCAATGCCCGTCCGATGATCGTATTCGATGTGCTCAAGCGTCTGTTTGAAGCAGAGGGATATTCCGTTACCTATGTATCGAACTTCACGGATGTCGATGACAAGATCATCAAAAAGGCAGCCGAGGAAGGCACAACGGAAAATGTCATTGCGGAAAGATATATTGATGCCTACCAGCAGGTGCGCACGATGCTGAATACGGAACTGCCGGATATCACTCCGAGAGTAACGGAGACAATGGATGAGATCATTGCTTTCATTGATGATCTGGTCAAAAGCGGCCATGCCTATGAAGTTGACGGCGATGTTTACTTCAGCGTTGACAGCGATCCGAAGTACGGAGAGATTTCGCATCAGAAACTGGAACAGCTGGAAGCGGGTGCCCGTATTGAAACCAATGACCAGAAGAAGAATCCGTATGACTTCGCATTATGGAAGAAGACGGACATGGGTATCAAATGGGAATCGCCGTGGGGTCTGGGAAGACCGGGCTGGCATACGGAATGCGTTGTTATGATCAATAACAATCTCGGCGATAAGATCGATATTCACGGCGGCGGCATGGACCTGAAGTTCCCGCATCATGAAAATGAAGTGGCACAGCACGAGGCTCTGCATGGCAATTCGCTGGCGAATTACTGGATTCACAATGCGATGGTCAATATCGACGGTGAGAAGATGTCCAAGTCGCTGGGCAATACGATGTGGGCAAAGGATGTTGTCGATAAACTCGGTACGAATCTGACCAGATGGCTTGTTTCTTCGGTGCACTACCGCAAGGAACTGAACTTCTCGGAAGAAACGGTTGAAACAGCGCGCAAGGAACTCGATAAGGTTCTATCTCCGCTAAAGCAGGCAGATATCAAGGCGGCACTGGCAGATGTTGCCTTCACAGATGCATATGATGAGACCGCATACCGGGCATTCCTGGACGCACTGGATGATGATATGAATACGCCGAATGCGTATGCGGTGATCTTCGAAACCGTCAAAAAACTGAATCAGTCGCTGCGTCAGAGAGAAGTCGATTTCACGGTTACAGGCGCATATCGGAACGCTGTGGAAAAAATGCTGGGGATTCTGGGGATAACTGCAGAGAAGATCGTCCTGACAGAAGAAGACAAAGACATGTTCGCGAAGTGGAATGAAGCCAAGAAGGCAAAGGATTTTGCGACAGCGGATATCTACCGTGCTAAACTGACAGAGAGAGGTCTGCTTTGATGAATCCCAATGACTGTTCAGGCAGAACGCTGGCATTTCTCGGAGATGCGGTATGGTCTCTGCTGGTGCGCAGTACATTGATTGAAGAAGGTTCCAATAAAGGAAAGAAACTGCAGAGTCTTTCCATCGCATATGTCAGTGCGAAGGCGCAGGCTTCTTTCTATGAAACTCTGCATGCGGAAGGCTTTTTCACGGAAGAGGAAGAAGCGGTTTTCCATCGCGGCAGGAACAGCGGTTCCGGGTCGGTTCCCCACAATACGGATGTGCAGACATACCGGTTATCCACAGGGTTTGAGGCGCTGATTGGGGCTCTGTATATGCAGAAAAATGAGAGAAGATTGGCAGAAATCTGGGAGAAAGTTCGGAGTATACAGGAGGCAGGTTCATGACACAATATATGTACGGGAAAAACGTTGTGAAGCAGATCCTGCAGGATTCTGACAGGATCAGGCAGATCTGGATCTCGTCGGATGACAGAGCAATCCTGGAGATGGCCCGGAAGAGAAACGTACCGGTGAAGAAGACGGACCGCCGCACCCTGACAAAGATGACGGAAAGCGACCGGCACCAGGGCGTTGTCGCGGAAATCGAACCGTACAAAACATACACCGTAAAAGAACTGACGGATTCTGTTCCGAAGGGAGAGCACGGTCTGATCATTATGCTGGATGAACTCGAGGATCCGCATAATCTCGGTGCGATCCTGCGGACAGCGGATGCGGTACAGGCAACCGGAGTGATCTTTAAAAAGACACATTCCGTCGGTCTGACAGCTTCCGTTGCCAAGGTAAGCGCCGGGGCGATCGATACGGTGAAATGCGCTGCCGTAACAAATCTTTCCAGGACGCTGGAAGAACTGCAGAAAGCCGGATGGTGGGCAGTTGCGGCAGACATGGACGGTCAGGACTACCGCTCGCTTGCCTATGATTTTCCGACGGTGCTGATCATCGGCAACGAAGGCAAGGGCATATCCAGACTGCTGCGGGAAAAATGCGACTATGTCGTGTCCATACCGATGAAAGGAAAGATCTCTTCCCTGAATGCGTCCGTATCTGCTTCTATCCTGATGTACGGGATCAATGACAGACGTTTTCCCCTGTAATACAGGAGGAAAAGGAATATGAAAATCAACGTGGATGAACTGGTTTATATGAGTCGAATGTGCGATGCCTATGCGCAGGAGACTCTTTTTTGGTACTTCCGTCTGAATGTCTGCGGGATGATCAAAGGCAGGATCGCACCTTCCAGCAAGCTTGCCATGTACCGGGAGGATATTATCCAGGAGACAATGGTGTCTCTGTATGAAATCGTTGACTGCTACCGCGGCGACCGGAATACGTCCTGTGCGACGTTTATTACAAACTCTCTGCAGAAGCGGCTGTTTTCCGCACTGCGCAGATATGCCCGGATGGCATCCGCAGAAGTATCGACACAGACGCTGGAAATCAAATTCGGAGAGGATCAGTACTACGGTTTCGTGGCAGCGCCGAAAACCGTTTATGATCCGGAATACAGTCTGAACTATTCGGAAGCGGTGCGGAGAATGAACCATACGTATCTGAATATGTCGGAAACAGACCGTGAATATGTACGCGCCTGGGCCATGGGTGAAAAACATATGCAGCTGGCAGACCGGCTGAACCGGAAGGTAAAGACCGTGGACAAGCGCATGCACCAGGTCAAAAAGAAGATGCGCAGGGCGATTCTCAGCGATGAGTCACATTAAACACGGGTGAAAAGCAGTGCGGTATAATGTTTCTGTTGGAGACAGAG
This sequence comes from uncultured Erysipelotrichaceae bacterium, assembly GCA_902786245.1. Lineage (GTDB taxonomy): Bacteria > Bacillota_I > Bacilli_A > Erysipelotrichales > Erysipelotrichaceae > Bulleidia. The sequence goes on along the minus strand of CADABS010000006.1, from coordinate 34,237 downwards.
CGTATGGAAAAGAAAGCACTTCTGATTTTTAATTCAAAGGCCGGAACCGGAACTGCCGGAAAGAATCTGCCGGGAATGATCGAAGACCTGACCGCCGGAGGCTATCTTGTGACGGCTGTGCCGGTCATCGGGGATACACCGCTGTCAGTGGAGAAGGTACTGGAAGACCATCATCAGGAATTTGATGTTCTGGCGGTCTGCGGCGGCGACGGAACGCTCAATCATATTACAAATAAGCTGATGGAGATCGGTGCGGATCTGCCGGTCGGCTATGTGCCCAACGGCAGTGCCAATGACTTCTCCAAATCTCTGTATGAAAAAGAACATATCAGCGCCAAGGAAATCTGTTCCTATATCATCAGCGGAAAAACCCGCAGATGCGATCTGGGCCGGTTCAACAGCAGGTATTTCAATTATGTTGCGGCATTCGGGGCATTTACCGAAGTCAGCTATACAACGCCGCAGGATATGAAAAATGCGATCGGCTATGCGGCATATGTTCTGGAAGTATTCTCGAAGCTCAAAGACGATATCAATTACAACCAGCATGTGAAAGTCATTCATGACGGTATTGAAACAGAAGGCGATTATCTGTTCGGATTTGTATCGAATTCGATATCCGTTGCGGGCATGAAGTCGAGCTTTATCGCAGATTCATCCCTGGATGACGGATATCTGGAACTGACCCTGATCAGTGTTCCGAACAATGCGAAAGAACTGGGCGAACTGATCGGCGCAGCCGCATCCGGGGATACAAATTCGAAATACATTTATTCCGCCAAGTTCAAGAATGCGCAGTTTATTTTCAGAAATCCGGTATCCTGGACGCTGGACGGCGAAGACGGCGGGGAGCACAGCGAAGTCAGAGTCGAGATACAGGAGAAGAAACTGCAGGTATTTGCGGCAGTCTGAGGATGCGCCGGTTTTGCAGAAACAGACGTATCTGATAATATAGAGTTCACAGATGCATGCATCGGAAGGGACAGAGAAATATGTACAGAAACAGAAAATGGAAAAAACTGACAGTATCGATCCTGTCTGCGCTTCTCCTGCAGTCATTTCCTGTATATGCAGAAGAGACGGAACTGCCTGAAACCGAACTGACAGAATCTGCACCGGAAGAGCAGGAGATTCCTGCTGAACAGGAAACAGCGGAAGAAACTGAACCGGAAGATACAGAGTACCCTGAAGCGGAACCTGCTGTGCAGACAGAAACTGCACCGGAAACAGAGGAAGAACAGGAAATTCCCGCAGTACAGCAGCTGTCCGAAGAACCGGCATCGGAAGAGACAGAACTTCCTGAAACCGAACCGGCAGAATCTGCATCAGAAGAAAAACCGGAAGAACAGGAGATTTCCGCAGAACAGGAAACGTCTGAAGAAGCTGTACCGGAAGAACCGGAATCAGAACCTGCTGCAGAGGAAACAGTTGAAGAAGCTGTACCGGAAGAACCGGAATCAGAACCTGCTGCAGAGGAAACAGTTGAAGAATCTGTTCCCGAAGAAATGCCGGCAGAAGAGAAAACACCGGAAACAGAAGAGATTCCGGTGACGGTCATCTATGAGGCATATACCGGTCTGCTGGAGGATGAAAAAGGAAATCTGAGCAGCCGTCTTGCATGTACATATACTGCCGGCAGCGCTGTTGATCTTCCGGTGCCGCAGACGGATGAAATATTCGTCGGATGGGCAGCTGAAGAAAACGGTCCGGTAATCACAGAAGAAATCACTGCGGAGGAAGATATGACTCTGCATGCGGTTTATGCACAGATGCATACAGAGGAAATCACTCTGGTTGAAGGGGAAACATTTGAACCGGAGAGCACATGGGCAGGCATCACATATGTATCGGACAATGAGAAAATCGTATCTGCTGCGGATGGAGTGATCACTGCGGTGGCGCCGGGTACGGCTGCTGTTACGGGATCAGTCAATGCGGCAGCGGTGGAGACATATCAGATTAAGGTTGAAGAAGCGGGCATCAATGAGAAAAACCGCTATGCGAAAGACGCAGCTGAAATGAAGAAAGAAGAACTGGACGGCATCGAAGGATTTGTCACCAGAATGTATCAGCTCTGTCTGGACAGAGAACCGGATGCGCATGGTCTGAAAGACTGGTGCACACAGCTGCGGGAAGGCAGGGCCACCGGCGCTTCGATTGCCCGGGGTTTCTTCTACAGTAAAGAATACACGAGTAAGAAGCTGAAGAATGTCGCATGGATCAAGGTTGCCTACCGGGTATTTCTGAACCGGGAATCAGACAGTTCCGGTCTGAATTACTGGGTGGATGCACTGGAAGCCGGTTGTACGTATGACTATATTCTCCGGGGCTTTATTGAATCGCAGGAGTTTACGGGCATCTGTGAGGAATACGGTATTTCCAGAGGCGGCTATCCGGTGACAGCCTACCGCGACAGGAATATCGATATAACCAGATTTGTATCCAGGCTTTATGTCAACTGCCTCGGCAGAAAGTTTGACGGAGGCGGTCTGGAATACTGGACAAGGTTCCTGTACACAAAAGAAAGAACCCCGGCGGAAGTTGCCAGAGGTTTCTTCTACAGCCGGGAACTGGCGGCGATGAATCTGAGCAATGAGGAATTTGTCCGGCGTGCATATGTGACGATCCTGGACAGAAATCCGGAAGAAAAAGGACAGAAATACTGGGTGAACAAACTGAATAACGGCATGAGCCGGGCAGATGTCGTGGAAGGATTCCTGAATTCCACGGAGTTTACCGGACTGAAGGCAACGCTGAAGACGAAGAAGAGCGGCATATATGATGTAACGGATGAAAAGGGACAAACCTACCAGGTCTATTATGACTGGAACGGCAACATTGCCAGAGAGTCATTCCTGCAGGATCAGGTGTACTATCAGGTTGATCCGCAGACCGGCAGAATCATCCATATGCAGAAGCAGCAGGCGGAGAATATCTTCATGGAAGGCATCGATATCAGTACCCATAACGGCGATATCAATCTGAAGAAATATCAGGATGGCTTCGTCATTATCCGGGTAGCGTACGGAACGAATACAGATCAGCGGGCGGTGCGGAATATGAATCTGTGCGAAAAACTGAAGATTCCTTACGGTGTCTATCTGTACAGCTATGCGCTGAGTCCTTCCACTGCCGAAGCAGAAGCGGATTACCTGCTGAATCTGATCAAGGGCAGAGATATCCAGTGCGGTGTATGGTATGACATGGAAGACGCGGATTTCTACAAGCAGCGCCATCATGTGACAGATTCCAAGACCATCTCCGCAATGTGTCAGCGTTTCTGCAAAAAGGTGCAGGATGCCGGATATCATGTCGGAATCTACGCGTCGTACAGCTGGTTCAAGGAAGGTATTATCAGCGGATGCGATGAATATGATAAATGGGTGGCGCACTGGGGAAATAATGACGGTACGCTTCATCAGGATTTCTCCGGATTTGCCTCGATCCATCAATATACAAGCAATCCTCTGGACAGAGATGTCATGTATGTCGATCCGAAACGGCTTATTCAATAATCAGTGAATTAATGCAGAAAGCGGTGAATTCTCCAATGTTCACCGCTTTTAAAATCGGCCTGACGGTGCTAGTATACCCTACGGACCAAAAGTCCGTGACAGACAGAGGAAGAGTATATCTATGAATAAAACCATCAGCCTGATTATTTCATGCGCAATGCTTGGAATGACAGTTATGCCGATCCATGCGGAAGAAACAGAAACGCCTGTACAGACAGAAGAAACCGTTCTGACAGAAGAACAGGAAGTACCTGCAGAGTCAGAACCGGAAGAGATTCCGGAAGAAGAGGAGCCTGCAGTACAGGAAAACACTGAAACAGAAGAACCGGCGGAAGAAACTTCTGCTGAAGAAACAGAAGTTCCTGCGGAGGAGACTGTGCAGGAAGAAACAGCACCGGCGGAAGAGATCCCTGCCGGGGAAACACCTGCTGTACAGGATACCGATGAGAATCCGGAAGAAGAACTGCCGGCAGAGGAAGAATCCGTACCGGTCTTCAGGACGGCAATTGTCAAAACACTGCCATCCGACCGCAGCGTGGAAGGATTCATCGCAAGACTTTACAATGTATGCCTTGATCGGGATTATGACCAGGGCGGTATGGATAACTGGACCAGACAGCTGAAAAGCGGAACAAAGACGGCTGCCGGGGTTGCGGCTTCGTTCTTCTACAGCGAAGAAATGACACAGAAGAACCTGGACAATGCGGCGTTTACGGAAACTGCATACCGTGTCTTTCTCGACCGGGAGCCGGATGAATCGGGTTTCAATACATGGTTCAGCGCACTGGAGGCAGGTGCGACAAAGGACTATATCCTGTACGGATTCTCCGGATCGCAGGAATTTAAAAATCTCTGCCGGGAATACGGCGTGAAACCCGGACAGGTTGCTCTGACGAATATCCGTGATCAGAATATCAAAGCGACGAAATTCGTTGCCCGCCTGTATGAAAAATGTCTGGGCAGAAAATATGATGTTTCGGGACTGGAGAACTGGCTGAAACAGCTGCTGAACGGTCATATGACCGGAGCGGATATTGCGGGCGGCTTCATGACAAGCAGAGAACTGGCAGAAAAGAATCTGAGCGATGAAGAATATGTACGCCTAGGCTATGCGGCGCTGTTTGACAGGGAAGCAGATGAATCCGGTCTGCGTCACTGGATGTATGCACTGGAAAACGGCTGTTCATGGGATTATGCGCTGACCGGAATGATCGGATCGCAGGAATTCATTGCGATGTGCAGAAGCTACGGCATTCAGCCGGGTTCAAGGACTCTGACCGATGTCCGCGACCGGTATCCGGTCATTTCCCGCTTTGTTGCGCGTCTGTATGAAAAATGCCTGGGCAGAAAATACGATATATCAGGACTGCGCACCTGGGTGAATCAGCTGGCATCGGGAAATATGAACGGCGGGGAAGCGGTGAAGTCATTCTTCTCCAGCGCGGAGCTGGCAGCCCGGAATCTGAACAATGAAGACTTTGTCACAGCGGCGTATCAGACCATTCTTGACCGTGATCCGGATGAATCGGGATTTGCGGAATGGACAAAGAAATTGAACAGCGGTACTTCCCGCAGTGATATCATCAATGGCTTTGTCCGTTCACAGGAATTCCGGAAGCTGTGCAGAAGCTACGGCATCATGGCCGGCAATGACCTGAAGACAATGATCTCATCGCTGAATTCCGCTTCTTCCTCTGCTTCGGTGCAGGGCTTCGGCGGATATACACCGGGCGGTGCGATACAGTCGCGTCTGCAGGCAGCCGCAGACAGTATTACGGCAGGCGGCTATTCGATCGGGTTCATTCTGCTGGATCTCAATACCGGCAGAGGTGTTTCCTATAACCCGGATGTGCGTCTGTATTCCGCAAGTTCGATCAAAGGCTTCTATGTGGCGGCTCTTACATGCATGAATCCTGCCAGTATCAATGAGTCACAGGATCTGATGCTGCAGACGGTGGTGAATTCTTCGGATTCGGCCTATCTGACACTGTATGACAGATATGGAGAGGCACCGTATGAACAGTGGAAAAAGGATGCGGATGTGACTGATCCGGGCAATTACTTCAAGTTTACGTACTATACGCCGAGGGATATGGCAAAGCTCTGGGCAAGAAACTATGATTTCTTTACGTCTTCTGCGACCGGAAAGACCGTCGGCACCTGGTATCAGAATCCAAGCAGATCGCTGATTCACAGTACACTTGGAAACAGGTATACGACCCGTTCGAAGGCCGGCTATATCTGGTATGGCGGATACAATGCGGCCAATGATGCGGGAATCGTCTATGCGGACAGCGGCACCTATATCGCTGCCGTCATGACGAATATGCCGGGTTCACTGGAACGGCTGACCGGTGTCATGGAAGCTATGGAAGCTGCCCATAATGAAATGGTGAAATAGCATATGAAAGCGGGATGCCATGGGGTGTTCCGCTTTTGGCATGCTTTCAAAAGAACCGTATTTGAATTATGATAATAGTGCATTACGGAGGGACTGATCAGTGAATATCATATTGTTATCAGGCGGCTCGGGAAAAAAGCTCTGGCCGCTGTCCAATGACGTCAGATCCAAACAGTTCATTAAATTGTTTAAAAACAGCAGAAATGAACAGGAATCCATGATCCAGAGGGTATACCGCCAGATCATGGAAATCGATGCGGAAGTGGACGTGACTGTCGCTACATCCAAGTCCCAGGCGTCGACTGTCATCAGTCAGCTTGGCCATCGGGTGGGAATCTCGGTGGAGCCCGACCGCAGAGATACATTTCCGGCAATCATTCTTGCGCTGGAATACCTGAAAGATGTAAAAAATGTTTCGCTGGATGAATCCATTGTTGTCTGTCCGGTAGATCTTTACGCGGATGACAGTTTTTTTGAATCCTTCCTGGACCTCGCCGAGAGCACTTCTGATAACTCTGACGGCATTACCCTGCTTGGCACGGTGCCGAAGGAGGCGAGTACCCGGTATGGATATATCGTTCCGCAAAGCAAGGATAAGCTTTCTGCGGTTTCTTCTTTTGTCGAGAAGCCGAATGCATTTACAGCCGCCAGGATGATTGAAAACGGTGCATTGTGGAATGCCGGTGTTGTATCCTTCCGGCTCGGACATGTACTGGAAATCGCCCACAGCATGCTGGACTATCAGGGCTATGATGATCTGTTCAGCAGATATCCGCAGATGCCTTCCGTCAGCTTTGACAGGGCAGTGCTGGAAAAAGAAAAGGGACTGAAGGTGCTGGCATGCGACAGCCGTATCCGCGACCTGGGCACCTGGGCAGCCATTACCGAAATGATGCCGGATGCCGTGATCGGCAAGGCAGTGCTCAGTTCCAGCTGCCGGAATGTCAATGTCATCAATGATATGGATATTCCCGTACTGGCAATCGATCTGAAGGATCTGGTCATCTCTGCTTCCCAGCAGGGTATTCTCGTGACATCGAAGACGGAATCCATCGATATCAGCCCGTTTGTCGACCATATCGGACAGACGGTCATGTTTGCGGAGAAGTCCTGGGGCAGTCTGAAGGTACTGGATGTCTCCGATGAATCGATGACGATCAAGCTGTATATCCATGCCGGCAAGAGAATGAGCTACCACAGCCACGAACACCGTGACGAGATGTGGATGATCGTATCCGGCGAAGGAAAGACCGTCGTGGACGGTATGGAACAGCCTGTGCATCCCGGCGATGTTATTACCATGGAAGCCGGATGCCGTCATACGATCAAAGCCGATACGGATCTGGAAGTCATCGAAGTGCAGAGAGGGGAATCGATCCGCACTTCGGATAAAAAGAAATATGAATTGGAGTGAACTGTGAACAATCAGCCATTTTTACTGCAGCCATGCGGAAAGGATTATCTATGGGGCGGCACGCGTCTGCGTGACGATTTTTCAAAGAACATCGATATCACTCCGTTTGCGGAATCCTGGGAGTGTTCCACCCATCCCGACGGTCAGAGTATGGCTGCGACCGGCATCCATAAAGGAAAAATGCTGGGGGATGTACTGAAGGAACATCCGGAATATCTCGGTACCCATCCGTCGGATGAATACGGCATTCCGATCCTGATCAAGTTCATCGATGCGAAGAAAAATCTTTCCGTGCAGGTCCATCCCGATGATGCCTATGCCCGGGAATTTGAAAACGGACAGCTGGGCAAGACGGAGATGTGGTATGTGCTCGATGCGGCACCGGGTGCGCAGCTTGTCTACGGCTTTCACCGCGATCTGACGAAGGATATGCTGCGGAAATGCGCCGAAGACGGATCGATCGAAAGCTACCTGCAGAAAGTCGATATCCATAAAAACGATGTCTTTCTGGTCACGCCGGGTACGGTCCATGCGATCGGTGCCGGTGCGCTGATCGCGGAGATCCAGGAAAGCTCGAATCTGACCTACCGTCTGTATGACTACAACCGTACCGATAAAAACGGAAAGAAGCGGGAACTGCATATCGACAAGGCACTGCAGGTTGCCAATCTGAAAAGCACCGGCGCACCCAGACAGCCGATGCGTGTACTGAAGTACAAGCCCGGCTATGCCTCGGAACTGCTGTGCCGCTGCAGGTATTTCCAGGTGGAAAGACTGCTGATCAATACTGAACGGCTGCGCAGTATGTACAGCTTCAGAACCGAAGACAATTCGTTCATGGTTCTGGTATGCATTGACGGATGCGGTGTTGTGTTTGCCCAGGGCGGCGAAAGCATCAACTTCTTTAAAGGCGATACAATATTCATTCCTGCGGACAGCGCAGAAATAACGATACACGGACAGGCGCAGTTTCTGAAAGTAAACTGCTGAGGAGGAAACATGAGTGAGTTAATGGGAAAATATGAGAACTGGCTGAAAAATGCCGTCGCGGATCCGGATCTGACGGAAGAACTGAAATCGATGGACGATGTACAGATCGAAGACGCATTCTACAGAGATCTGGCATTCGGCACCGGCGGACTGCGCGGAGTGATCGGCGCCGGCACAAACCGGATGAATATCTATACGGTTGCCAAAGCCTCGCAGGGACTGGCGGATTATGTAAAGAACAGTTTTGCGGAAGCGGACCGGAAGATCGCGGTATCCTATGATTCCCGGATCAAATCGGACCTGTTCGCAAAGGTTGCCTCCGCGGTCTTTGCGGCCAATGGCATTCATGTATGCATCTATACAGAGCTGATGCCCACACCGTGTCTTTCTTATGCGGTGCGGTATCTGCACTGTGCAGCCGGCATCATGGTAACGGCTTCGCACAATCCTTCCAAATACAACGGATATAAGGTATACGGAGCGGATGGCTGCCAGATTACGACAGAGGCAGCGGCTGCGATCCTTGCCGAAATCGAGAAGGTCGATACATTCAATGACGTTCCTGCCGGTGTCTATACGAAGTTTGACGCATATATGCAGGAAGGCATGATCGAGTATATCGGCGAAGATGTCTATACGGCGTTTGTAAATGAAGTCAAGGCGCAGACGATGTTAAAAGAAGGAGAAGAGATCGACAAGGATGTCGCAATTGTCTATTCTCCGCTCAACGGCACCGGACTGAAACCGGTACTGCGCACCCTGAAGGAATCCGGCTTTACCAATATTACGGTCGTTGCGGAACAGGAACAGCCGGACGGACATTTCCCGACCTGTCCGTATCCCAATCCGGAGATCCGCGAGGCGATGGAACTGGGTATGCAGTATGCCCGTAAGAAAAATGCGGATCTGCTGCTGGCGACAGACCCGGACTGCGACAGATGCGGTATCGCAGTGAAGAACGCAGACGGAGAGTATGTGCTGCTTTCCGGCAATGAAGTCGGACTGCTGATGCTGGATTATATCTGTGCAAGAAGAACAGCGAACGGCACGATGCCTGCGAATCCGGTATTTGTCAAAACGATTGTTACCATGGACCTGGCGGAGAAGATTGCGGAGCACTACGGTGTCAGAACGGTCAATGTGCTGACCGGTTTCAAGTTCATCGGCGAACAGATCGGAAAACTGGAACAGGAAGGACATGAAGAGGATTATATCTGCGGCTTTGAAGAAAGCTACGGCTATCTGACCGGTTCCTATGTCCGGGACAAGGACGCAGTCGATGCGGCGTTCATGATCTGTGAGATGTTCGCATATTACAAGACACAGAATATTTCCCTGATTGAGAAACTGAATGAACTCTATGAAACATACGGATACTGTCTGAATACACTGCATTCGTATGAATTCGAAGGTTCTGCCGGATTTGCGAAGATGCAGGGAATCATGCAGGATTTCCGGGGAAATATCGATGCATTCGGCGGCAGGGAAGTTCTTTCCTGCACAGACTATAAAGAAGGCGTTGACGGACTGCCGAAGTCGGATGTACTGAAGTACAGACTGGCAGACGGATGTTCCGTGGTCGTGCGTCCGTCCGGAACAGAGCCGAAGCTGAAAACATATATCTCCGTACAGGCGAAAACTAAGGCGGATGCGGAAGAAACAGAAAAGAAGATCAGTGAATCGCTGGAAGTATTCATGAACTGATCGGACAGGAGAACAGAATGGAAATATTGATGGATGCCCGGGTCATGGGAACACGCCCGAGCGGGATCGGCATGTATATATATTATCTGGTCAGAGAACTCAGCAGATATCCGGAGTTCCATTTCGCATTGGTTACGGATGTAAGTGAAAGCGAAGAAATGAAGGAAATGAAGGATATGGGGATGACGGTATATGAATACGGCCGGCCGATTTCCAAAAGCATCCATCTGTTTTCTTATTACAAATATGTGCAGAAGTGCATCCATATGCATAAGCCGGATGTTTTCTGGGAAGGCAATATCCTGGTGCCGGTAAAGATCGTCAATCCCTACGGAAGAATGTTCACGACGATCTATGATATGTTTCCGCTGTCGGATCCGGAACATTTCCCGAAGCTGTATTCCATCTATTTCCGCTGCGGCATACGGCAGACGATGAAGTATTTTGACAAGTTCATCTTCGATTCGGAAAATGCCCGGCAGGAAACCATAAAGTATTTCCCGGAAATGGCAGACAGAGATACCTTTGTCGGCTATGTCATCGTACCGAAACTTCCAAAACTGCCGGTCAGCGATCACGGCGATTTCCTGTATCTTGGAAATCTGGAAACGCGCAAGGGAACGGATATACTGCTCAAGGCATATCACATTTACCGAAACAAGGGCGGCACAAGGGGTCTGCGCATTGCCGGAAAGATGCGGGAGGAGCCGGTGGAGAAGCTGTTCCATGAGATCAGCGCATCCACTCCGGGCATCACATATCTGGGCTATGTCACGGAAGAAGAAAGAAACCGGGAATATGCGTCCTGCCATGCTTTTGTCTTCCCGTCCCGGGCAGAGGGGTTCGGCATTCCAATTATTGAGGCGATGAATTATAATAAGCCGGTACTTGCCGGAGAACTGGATACGCTGAAGGAAGTATCCGGCAATTGCATTTCGTTCTTTACGCTGGATGGCAGCGCGGATATCAGCGCAATGCGTCTGGCCGATCTGATGCTGGAGGAACATGTGCCGGATACGGAGGCATATCAGCGGATCGTCGACTTCTACGATGCGCCTAGTGTCGGACAGAAATATGCAGAGATGCTGAGAAAACTGGATGTATGAAAAGAGAAACCAAGGAAGCAATCAAAAAGGTGGTGCCTGCCAATCTGGTGCGCCTGATCCGGAGCAGACTGAACCAGGTGAATATCGACCGGATGAGCAGGGATCCGAAATATCAATTTCAGGCTGATGCCTTTGAACAGGGCATCAATCTTTTAGGTGCTTTCTGGGAGGATTCGGGTCTCGGACAGAGCTGCCGTCTGGTTGCCCGTGAAATTGAAGAAGCAGGCATTCCCCATGCGTTCATCAATTTCGCCAGGGAAGGGTATTCGGTGCACTCGAATCATGAATTTGATGAAAAACTGACGGATACCTACAGATACGGCATCAATCTGATCCATATCAATATGCATGAGTTTGAGTATGTATATCATCTGTCCGGGAAAAAGGAATGGAAGAATCACTATAACATTGCCTTCTGGCTGTGGGAGATGGAAGAGTTTCCGAAGCAGTGGATCCCGATGATCAATCAGCTGGATGAGATCTGGACCCCGGCGGAATATGTCAGCGCATCGATCCGCAAAGTGACGGATAAACCGGTGATTACGATTCCCTTTGCAGTACGGGCAGAAGCGGATCCGGCATTTGACCGGGCTCATTTCAATCTGCCGGAAGACAGGTTTCTGTATCTGATGATGTATGACAGCACATCGATTTCCGAACGGAAGAATCCACGGGGTGTCATTCAGGCGTTTAAAAAGGCATTTTCACCGGAGGACAATGTCGGTCTGGTGATCAAGATTTCGCATGTCACGGAACAGGAACAGAAGGAAATCGAGGAAGGTCTGGCCGGGTATCATATCTATTTCATCAACCGGATGATGCCGAAGATTGAAGTGAACAGTCTGATTGCGGCAGCGGATGTCTATGTGTCGCTGCACCGTTCGGAGGGCTTCGGTCTGGTGCCGGCGGAAGCGATGATTCTGGGTACACCGGTCGTGGCGACCGGGTATTCGGCGAATACCGAGTTTCAGACCGATGATACAGCGGCGCTGGTCCGCTATATGCTTGTGCCGGTCGGGAAGGATATCTACCCGTATCAGAAACAGTTCCTGTGGGCACAGCCGGATGTCACACATGCGGCTGCCCTGATGAAGAAGCTGTATACGGACCGGGCATATTATCTGAAACTGCAGGAGAACGCACATGCGTATATGACTTCGGATGAAGTGCAGTCCATGCCTGCAGAGAGGATACTGAAACGCTGGAAGGAGATCTATGAAGATTATTAAGGAAATATATGCATACCGGGAGATGGTGTACAGTCTGGTGCACAGGGATCTCAAAGGCAGATACAAAGGCTCGGTCCTCGGATTTGCCTGGACATTTCTGAATCCGCTGCTGCAGCTGGCTGTCTATACACTGGTTTTCTCGATCATCATGCGCAACGGCATCAAGGACTATTATCTGTTCCTGTTTGTCGCGCTGGTGCCCTGGATCTTTTTCTCTTCCTGCATGGCCGCAGGAGCGGGATGTATCCGCCAGCAGGGGGATATGATCAAGAAGATCTATTTCCCCAGAGAAGTCATTCCGCTGTCTTTTGTGACAAGCCAGTTTGTGAATATGCTTTTGAGTCTGATCGTTGTATTTGCGGTCGTTGTTTTCTCGGGCAAGCCGATGAATCCGGTCGCGTTATTATATCTGCCGCTGATCATGATCATTGAATATCTGATCGCACTGGGACTGACGATGTTAATATCGGGCATTACCGTATATATGCGGGATATCGAGTATCTGATGAATATCATCATGATGGCATGGCAGTTCGGAACGCCGGTCATGTACGGTCTGGACCAGATTCCGGAACGTTTCATGTTTCTGTTCAATCTGAATCCGATGACACCGGTCATCGTCGCATACAGGGATATTCTTTACTACGGCCAGGTTCCGGAGATGAATACGCTGATCACCGCAGTCGTTTTCGGCATTGTCACACTGATTGCCGGTGTGCTTGTATTCGGCAGACTGAAGCTGCATTTCGCGGAGGAACTCTGATGGACGCACAGAACGCTATTGAAGTAAAGAACGTATCCAAGTCGTTCAAGGTATATCTGGACAAGGGCAGGACCCTGAAGGAACTGGCTCTTTTCTCCAGCCGCAGAAAGTACGAAAACAGACAGGTGCTGAAGAACATCAGCTTCAATGTGAAGAAGGGTGAAGCGGTTGCCCTGGTCGGACACAACGGCTGCGGCAAGAGTACGACCCTGAAGCTTCTGACAAAGATCATGTATCCCGATCAGGGTACGATCGAAATGCAGGGAAGGGTTTCTTCCCTGATTGAACTCGGTGCCGGCTTCCATCCGGATATGAGCGGCCGCGAGAATATTTATATCAATGCATCGATCTTCGGTCTGACCAAGAAGGAAATCGATGCCAGAGTCGATGATATCATCGAGTTCTCTGAACTGAGAGAGTTCATCGACAATCCGGTCAGAACGTATTCCTCGGGTATGTATATGCGTCTGGCTTTTGCGGTCGCAATCAATGTCAATGCGGATATTCTGCTTATTGATGAGATTCTGGCGGTCGGCGATGCGAATTTCCAGGCCAAGTGTTTTGAGCGGATGCAGGAGCTGAAGGCTTCGGGCATTACGATCGTTCTGGTAACGCATGACGGAAATACGGTCAAGTCTTTCTGCAACCGGGCGATCTGGATCAATGAAGGCGAAATCGCTTCGGAAGGAAATGCGGCGGATGTCGTGGACAGATACATGGCGCATATGGATGCCAAGAGGATCGAGGAAATCAATGCGGCAGCTGCGTCTGCACAGCCATCGGTTGAAATCGAAGAGGAAGATGTCGACAGTCTGTCGATGGATCCGGATGCGATCCATTTCGGCAACCAGAAGGCACAGATTGTGAAGTGTACACTGATCAACAGCGAAGGCAATGCGGTCAATGCGCTGCGCTCCGATGAAAAGTACTATCTGCGCTTTGAATACAAGGTAAACAAGCAGATTGATGAACTCGTTTTCGGTATGGGTATTTTTACCCTGGACGGGGTCTGGGTATTCGGTACGAATTCGGCCATTGCCGGGGAAACGATCCGGGTGACCGGGAAGAGAGGAACGGTCATCTTTGAAAGCGAACCGCTGAATCTGATGTCCGGCAAGTATATTCTGCAGTGCTCGATCATTGAACCGAATACGACACCGGTCGACTATTATAACGAATACATGCGTTTCAATGTGGTGAACATTCATCATGAGGCAGGAATCATTCATTATGATTCCAAGTGGCATATCGGCGAGGAACAGTCATGAAGAAGATCGGATTTGTAGCTCCATGGTATGGAGAGAATATTCCCGGCGGGGCGGAAACAGAGCTGCGCGGCATCGTGAAGCATCTGAAGGAAGCCGGAACGGAACTGGAAGTCCTGACGACATGCGTTGAGCAGTTCGGATCGGACTGGAATATCGATTTCTATCCGGAAGGGCTGGAGAACGTCGGCGGCATTGATGTCAGAAGATTCAAAGTCAGAAAGCGCAATACAAGGCGGTTTGATGAAATCAATGCAAAGCTCATCAGCAATATTCCCTTAACCAGAGCGGAAGAGACTGAATTCATGCAGGAAATGGTGAATTCGCCGGATCTGTATGAATATATTCATGAACATCAGGATGAATACAGTCTGTTTGTCTATATCCCGTATATGTTCGGTCCGACGTATTACGGTATTCTGGCATGTCCGGAAAAATCCGTGGTGATTCCCTGTTTCCATGAGGAATCCTATATTCATATGAGCATCTTCAAAGATGTATTCGAGCAGGCAGGGGGATTCATTTATCTTTCCCAGCCGGAATACGAACTGGCCAACCGGATGTTCGATCTGTCCCATGCAAAGCAGGTCGTACTGGGAGCCGGTGTCGATACGGAATTTGATTCCGATGCGGAACATTTCCGTACAAAGTTCAATATCCGCAGACCGTTTATTCTCTATGCCGGCCGGAAGGATGCGGGCAAGAATATCTATCTGCTGCTCAAGTACTTCGCCATGTATATCAGACGCCATCCGGAAAGCGATCTTGAGATGGTACTGATCGGCGGCGGTGATGTGAAGCTGCCAGCTTCCGTGCAGGACAGGATCCATGATCTCGGGTTTGTCGATCTGCAGGATAAGCATGACGCATGTGCCGCATCTGCCTTTATGTGCATGCCTTCCGTGCATGAAAGCTTCTCCATTGTCATCATGGAAAGCTGGCTCGGGGGCAGACCGGTGCTTGTGCATAACGACTGTGCCGTGACAAAGAATTTTGTAAAGACAACCAACGGCGGTCTGTATTTCAATGATTACTTTGAATTTGAAGGGTGCACCGATTATTTCCTGGCCCATCCGGAGATCTGCCGGATCATGGGTGAAAACGGAAAAGAATATGTACTGGAGAATTTCAGCTGGAAAGCAATTGTGCGGAAGCTGAATGAATACTTTGCATCAGTGCAGGGAGGAACAGAAAATGTCTGAAAACAGGATCGATATCGAAAAAATCATGGGTGAAATCCGTCAGAACATCGAAGACAGGGGCTATACGCAGGAAATGCTGAAATTCGATGAAATCGATACCCAGTCATATGATCAGGACAGTCTGGAACTGACAGAGGATTACAGCCAGGAGCGGCTGATCCGGGAAATTGATCAGGCCAGGGATACCTGCCGGCTGGCACCGGTCGAGTATACGGACAACAAGTTCAAATACTTCGTGAAGCGGGTTCTGCGCAAGGCGGATTCCGTCATCCGTTTCCAGAAACATCAGACGAATTTCAATCTGAATACGGCCAAGAGCCTGAATCAGATTGAAAAATATATTCTTCTGAACGATGAAACGCCGATGAGAGGCGCAGTGCAGGAAAGTCCGATGGAAAAGCAGATGCGTTTCTATAAGAATACCGAAGAACTGATCGAGCGTCTGGAAAACAGGATTGCCCTGCTGGAAACAGAAGTGGATGAACTCAGAAAGCAGCTGGGTGAGAAATGAAAAAGCTCTGTTTTGTCGTCCAGAGATACGGCATGGAAGTCAATGGCGGAGCGGAGCTTCTGACCAGGCAGCTGGCGGAAAAACTGATCCTGTTTTATGACATCGAAGTGCTGACATCCAAAGCAATAGACTACCAGACATGGAAAGATGAATATGCGGAAGATGAGACCGTGCTCAACGGTGTCAGAGTCCGCCGTTTCAGCGTGGCATCGACCCGCAGCCGGACGGCCTTTACCCGGGTGAACAATATGTTCATCAACAACCAGCTGCCAAAGAGCAGGGAAAGGGAATGGCTGGAGAAGCAGGGACCGTTTGTGCCGGAACTGATCGAATATATCAGAAAGCATAAAAATGATTATGATCTGTTCCTGTTCTTTACCTACCTGTACTATCCGACCGCAGCCGGCATCACGGAAGTTGCGGATAAAGCGATCCTTGTGCCGTTTGCCCATGATGAACCGTTCATCAAGATGCATATGTTCAAAGGGGTATTCCGGAAACCTGCCGGCATCTGCTATATGACGACAGAGGAAAAAGACTTTATTCAGAGAAAGTTCTGGAACTACGATGTGCCCTATGCCATGGGCGGCGCCGGCGTGGATGTGCCGGAAGTCGTGGATGCGGAACGGTTCAAAGAGAAATACGGCGTGAATAACTATATCGTCTATGCCGGCAGAATCGATGACGGCAAGAACTGCCCGGAACTGTTCAGTTTCTTCCAGAAATACAAGAAGGCGCATCCGTCGGATCTGAAGCTGATCCTGATGGGCAAGCCGGTCATTCCGATTCCGGAAGATCCGGATATCATGTCGCTCGGATTTGTCAGCGAAGAAGATAAGTTCGACGGCATTGCGGGCAGTCAGCTGCTGGTTCTTCCATCGAAGTTCGAAAGTCTGTCGATCGTCGTGCTGGAAGCGTTCTATCTGCACCGTCCGGTCCTGGTCAACGGGGAATGCGAGGTGCTGAAGGGGCATATCGAAAAGAGCCATGGCGGCTATTACTACCATAACTATACGGGCTTTGCGTCGAAGCTCACGCAGCTGACGCATTTTGCGGATATCAACCGGGAGATGGGCGATAACGGCTACCGGTATGTTATGGAGAATTACCGCTGGGATATCATCTGCCGCCGGATGAAGTCGCTGATCGATTATGCAATCGACAAGCAGAAAGGAGTCAGAGGATGAGAGTAGTACAGATGCTGCCGACAATGGCCTATGGCGACGCTGTCGGAAACGATACGATTGCGCTGAAAGATGCGCTGGAATCCGCCGGATACGAAACAGAGATCTATGCGGAGAATATTGATCCGCGTCTGCCGAAGGGAACCGTGCACAGCTACAGTGAATACGGTGAAAGACCGGAGGATGTGATCATCTATCATATGTCCATCGGCTCCAATATCGGGAATACGGTCAGACATGCCAATGCGAAGAAAATCGTTGTCTATCACAATGTCACGCCGGCGCATTTCTTTGAACCGTATAACAAGAATCTTGCGAATCTGTGCAGAACCGGCATCGAAGAAGTCAAAGCCTTTGCGGATGTGCCGGATCTGTGCATTGCGGATTCAAATTTCAACAGAAACGATCTGATGCATCTGGGCTATAAAACAGATATCAAGGTTCTTCCGATCCTGATCAAATTCGAAGATTATGCAAAGACACCGGAACAGTCCGTCATCGATCAGTATAAAGATGACGGCTATACGAATATTCTGTTTACCGGCAGAATTGCACCGAACAAGAAACAGGAAGATATCATTTCTGCTTTCTATATGTACAAGACCTATGTCAATCCGAAGTCCAGGCTGTTTATTGTCGGCAGTATGGACAAGAAGGATGAATACGGGAAAAAACTGCAGCTGTATGCGGAGCAGCTCGATCTGGACGATGTCATCTTCACCGGACATGTGCCGTTCAGCCATATCCTGGCATATTATCATCTGGCAGATGTATTTGTATGCATGAGCGAGCATGAAGGCTTCTGCGTTCCGCTTGTCGAGGCAATGTATTTCAATGTGCCGATCATTGCCTATGACAGCACTGCGGTCGGTGAAACGCTGAACGGTGCGGGCATCCTGCTCAAAGACAAGGATCCCCGGGTCGTCTCGGAAGCGATCCATCTGGCAGTATCGGATCAGAAACTCAGAAAGCAGATGATCGAGAGCGGAAAAGAGCGGCTGAAGGACTTTGACAATGACAGGATCAAGAAGCAGTTCCTGGATATACTGTCAGAATTCATCGCAAATCACTGAGCAGGATTGAAAAATCCTGTTTTTTTGACCATGCAGACAGGTGCGGATAAAAAATGGCATCTGTAAATCCATGTTTGTTGCCATGGAATGTGAAAACACTTATAATCGATATGCTGAAAATACGTATTCAGAGATGTTTTCAGTATATCTGAGAGGCAGAGCGTTATGCGGATGAGGAAAAGGCTTCCTTTATTAATAAAACATATCTATTTTATCTTCTTCATGTTCCTGTTTATGACCAGACCGGTACATGCATATATCGATCCTTCGGTCATGACCTATGCGATCCAGGCGGTAGCCGGTGTGGCAATCGGTCTGGGTACGGTCTTCGGTCTGTACTGGCGGCGGATGAAAAATGCCCTGTTCAAAAACTCGAAATGGGCAAACCGCAACCGGAAGACAGAACCGGATGAGATCCTCTTCGAAGAGAATGACGAAGAAGCGCTGACAAGATTGCAGGAAGTCCGGATGATGAAGGCACAGGCGGTGCCGGAATCCGAAACAAAGAAGAAAACGCTGAAAGTATCTTTTGCCTGGATGGACCGTTTAACGGAATTTGTGCCGGTCATAGCCCTGTTTGTCGTCACCTTCGGCATCTTCATGCCCAGTACGCTTTTCCTGGGAAATATTGACGAATTCCTGGTCGGCTATGAACAGGTTCTGCCGATTCTGGAAAAATATGCGGTGATTGCACTGGCAATCTCGATCGGTCTGTCGATCGTCATGAATGACTTTGCCTGCCATCTGCTTTCCGCCGTCTGCTTCGCATTTACGATCTGTCTGTATGTACAGGGCAATTTCCTGAATCCGGTACTGCCGTCTTTCAACGGCATGGCAGTCGACTGGTCGCGCTTTGCGGAAAGCACAAAGACCAGTACGGTTTTCTGGACGGCGATGATGATTGCTTTTCCGGTTCTTGCGCTGATCTTCAGGAAGACTTCGAAAGTCATCATCCGGCTGGTATGCTTCATTCTGTGTGCAACCCAGATCGTCACTCTGACCTATATGGACCGTACGACGGTCAGCACGAAAAACAAGGATTACTACATTACCAAAAACAATGAATTCGATCTTTCTGCCAGTAAGAATACGGTCGTCATTCTGGTGGATACGCTGGACGCAGTCTGGTTTGAAAACAACTTTGCCTGGGATGAATACTACAGCCAGCAGCTGAAGGATTTTACTTTCTTCAATAATGCCGTTGCCGGTGCTGCACCGACTTCGCTGGGTGTTCCGTATATGCTGACGGGTGTGGAATATGATCCGGCATGGTCGATGGATGATTACTGGAAACATGCATATGAAGAATCGACGATGATCGATGATTTTGCCAAAGCAGGTGTGCGGACACGTATCTTTACGGGTGATATGGATTTCATCAAATATGCAAATTTTGATGAAATCGACAATGTCATCCCGCTGGAATACAGCTACAGCATTACTTCGGAGGAAGGTTTTGCCAGAGGTCTGTACCAGATTGCGGCATATTTTGCGGCACCGATGAAATGGAAGAAGTACTTTGAACTTTCCAACAATCCGCTGACGCAGTATACGGGTATTACAACGACGGAGAACGGCGAGCAGTATGTAACGAATGACCCGCAGTTCTATCAGGATTTCGTGAATTCCGGCATCCATCCGGTATATGATGAACCGACGTTTACGTTCTATCATCTGTTCGGTGCCCATGGTCCGTACACGATGAATGAAAATGCGGAATACGAAGAGATGGAAAGTTCTACCGAGAATCATCTGCGGCAGATGCAGGGATGCATGAAGATCTGCTTCGAGATTATCGAGAACATGAAGGAACAGGGCATCTACGATTCCAGCACAATTATTATTACGGCGGATCACGGCGGTGTGCAGTATTTCCAGAACCCGACGATCCTGGTCAAGATGCCCGATACGGAACAGGATGATCTGATCATCAACAGTGCACCGGTAACCTTTGACAATCTGTACAATACCTATGCGAAGTCTCTGCTGGGAGAGGATGATCCAAGATACGGCGAAACGCTGTTTGATGTCGATCCGTATGAGGTGAGAACCAGAAGACATGCGGTGAACAGCGTGAATGTCACAAGAATCACCTTCCCGGATGAACCGGTCTTCCAGGAGTCTTCGATTTCGGTGATTACGTTCTACGGCGATGCAAGGGATATATGGAACGTCAGCTATTCGCTGGAAGATTCCTATGTGAGTAAAAAATAAAGGAAGGTAAGTTTCGTGAGCTATATCTATGACATACTGGGCGGAATCATGAACTGGTGTTATGGCATCTGCGGAAATTACGGACTTGCCATTATCCTGTTTACGTTTCTGAGTAAAATTCTTCTTCTGCCGGTTTCACTGTGGACATATTTCAATTCCATTACGATGATCAAGATCCAGCCGGATGTAAACTTTCTGAAGGTCAGATACTACGGTCAGAAAGATGAACTGGGCGAAGCGCAGAATGCGCTGTTCAAAGAAAAGGGATATCATCCGCTGCTTTCGATGGTTCCTCTGGCAATGCAGATACTGCTGTTGCTGGGGGTTACCGCAGCGATCCGGTCGGGAATCAATAATCCGGCTATTGATATGACATTCCTCGGCGTGGATTTATCAACGGTTCCGAGCAGAGCCGGTCTGCAGTATATCTGGTCGCCGATCATTGCCGGTCTGTCTTCACTGGTGCTGAGCGTTGCCCAGAATGCGAGCAATGTCCTCCAGCATGAACAGTCGAAATGGAACAAATACGGTACGATGCTGTTCTCGGTCGGCTTGTCGCTGTATCTCGGCTGGGGCGTATCGATCGGTGTTGCGCTGTACTGGGTCTTCAGCAATCTCTTTGCGGTTGCCCAGATGTATATTCTGAATTTCATTATCAAGCCGAGAAGATTCGTTGATTACGATAAGCTGGAAGAAAGCAGAAAAGCCCTTGCCAGTATCCAGGGTGTCGGTGACAAGAAGAAGGAATCGTATTTCTCGGAGACAAGAAAACGGGAACGGGCGGATTACAAGCGTTTCTTCCAGACGGATAACAAGCATCTTGTCTTCTATTCGGAACGGAGCGGTTTCTATAAGTATTTCAAGGGATTTATTGAATACATTCTGGAGAATTCCCGGATTCCGATCCATTATGTGACCAGCGATCCCAAAGATGCCATCTTTGAGATGGCAAAGAAGAATGACCGTATCATTCCGTACTATATCGGAGACAATAAGCTGATTACGCTGATGATGAAGATGGATGCGCAGATGGTCGTCATGACCATGCCGGATCTGGAGAATTATCATATCAAGCGCAGCTATGTGCGGGCTGATGTAAAGTATGTGTATGTCCAGCACGGTATGGGTTCTGTCAATATGACCCAGCGTACCGGATGCCTGGACCACTTCGATGTGGTGTTCAATTCCGGTCCGCACCAGCGGGAAGAAGTCGAACAGACGGAGATCGCATATGATCTTCCGCATAAGACGCTGGTGGATGTCGGCTATCCGCTGATCGATGAGATGCGGGCTGAATATAACAGAACATCGCATACGGTCAATCAGAAAAAGAAGATCCTGATTGCACCTTCGTGGCAGGCAGATAACATTATCGACAGCTGTCTGGAAAAGCTCCTGGATCAACTGAAGGGAAAGGACTATGAAGTCATCGTCCGTCCCCATCCCCAGGAAGTACGTCTGAAACAGGAGTACATGGCGCATCTGAAAGAAATCTATGAGCCGCAGGGTATTGAGATCCAGACGGATTTCTCTTCCAACAACCCGATCCTGGAGGCAGATCTTCTGATCACCGACTGGTCCGGTATCTGCTGGGAATACGCGTTTACGACACTGCGTCCGATTCTGTTTATCGATACACCGATGAAAGTCATGAATCCGGAATACCAGAAGATCGATGTCGTGCCGCTGAATATTCTGCTTAGGAGCGAACTCGGAAAGAATCTGAAACTGGACGAACTGGACCGTACAGCAGAAACAGTTCAGTATCTGCTGGATCATTCCAGAGAATATCACCAGCGGATCGATATGCTGGCGCATAAATATCTGTACAATCTGGATCATTCTGCTGAGGCAGGCGGAAAGTTCATTATCCGGACATTGCAGAATCTTGCCCTGAAGCAGGAAATGCCGGAAGAAATCCCGGCAGAGATCCCTGCAGAGATACCGGAGAATGCGGAAACGGAGAAAAAGAAGTCCGGTATCCGCGGTGAAAGAAAGCGTCAGATCCGGACACCGGGCGCGAAGAATCTGAAAGTCAAAGCAAAGAAATAGTCTTTGCGGAAAGGAATAAAAGTATGCCGGAGGACAGATTCAATCCAACAAACCTGAAGGTCACGGTTGTCGGCGGCGGCAATATCGGTACACAGTTTGCCTGTACATGTGCGTCGAAGGGCTATGAAGTGACCATGTGGTCCAATAAGCCTGAAAAGTTCAGCACAGAACTGGAAATCGTCGATGAAAATGACAATGTGACCAAAGGTATTCTGAAGAAAATCACTTCTGACCCGAAAGAAGCACTTGCGGAAAGCGGGATCCTGTTTGTGACCTATCCGGCATTTATGTTAAAGGATCTGTCGGATACGATCCTTCCGTATGTACGGGAAGGACTGATGATCTGTGTGATCCCGGGTACCGGCGGAGCAGAATTCTCGTTCCGGGAATGCATGAAAAAAGGCGCAGTGCTGTGCGGTCTGCAGAGAGTTCCTTCTGTCGCAAGACTGGAACAGTATGGAAAGCGTGTACGCTGTGAAGGTCTGAGAGACTGTCTCTATGTCGGCTCCATTCCTTCCGCTGAAGCAGGCGCTATCGCAGAGTTCATGTCATATCTCTGGGGCATTCCCTGTGTATCCCTTCCGAATTATCTGAGCGTTACGTTGACTCCGAGCAATCCGATCCTGCATACAACACGGCTGAGAACACTGTTTGCGGATTATGTACCGGGGAAGGTCTATGACCGCAATCCTCTGTTCTATGGGGAATGGTCGGATGCGTCATCCGAACTGATGATCGCATGCGACGGAGAACTGCAGAATATGTGCCGGATGCTGGATCAGATGGATCTGACCAATGTCCGCTCCCTGAAACTGCATTACGAAAGCGATACGGTGGAAAAGATGACGGCGAAGCTGAGCAGTATCCGGAGTCTGCACAATCTGACATCGCCGATGATCCAGGTGGAAAACGGCTGGATCCCGGATTTCAAGTCAAGGTACTTTACGGCGGATTTCCCGTACGGTCTGGCAATTCTGGAAGGATTGGCAGAAATCCTGCATGCGGATGTGCCGCGGATCAGAGAAACGATGGACTGGTACCGGCAGGTTACAGGCGACTGTTCGAAACTGGATCTGCATGCATATGGCATCCACAGTGCGGATGACCTGTATGCGTTATATCACTGAAAGGGCGGATGCCCTTTTTCTTTTATAATAAGGAAGAAACATATAATTATAATTAACAAATATTTACATTGACATATAATTGTTATTTGTGTGGGGTGATAGACATGAAAAAGGGGATTTCTGTCTTTCTTGCTGTTTTATTGCTGGGACAGCAGACAATGTATATCAATGCGGAAGAACCGGTACTGACCGGAACTGAAGAGACAGCCGAGCAGACGGAAACAGCCGATTCCGAAATCAATGAGGAAATGATTGAAGAAACGGCTGTGGAACAGACTGTACCTGAAGAAGATACAGCAGCGGAGCAGCCTAAAATAATCGCAGAGGAAGAAACGGATCAGCCGGCTGTATCGGAAGAAACGGTCATTGATGAAGAATCAGAAGAACCGGAAGAAACAGCTGAAGAACCGTCAGAACCGGTCATTGATGAAGAGCCGGAAGATACCGAAGCAGCTGAAGAACCGTCAGAACCGGTCATTGATGAAGAGCCGGAAGATACCGAAGCAGCTGAAGAAGAAACAGAACAGCCGGAAGAAGTCATTGAAGAAGAGACAGAAGAACCGGAAGTACCTGCAGAAGAGTCTTCGGAAACAGTTATTGATGAAGAAACAGAAGTCATTGAAGAAGAACAATCTGCCGATGAAAAAACAGAAGATGAGGAAGATACAGAACCTGAAATAATCAATGAAGAAGAGACGGATGATGAGGATATCGCTGCAGAAACCGATGCAGAACCTAAAGAGGCAGTCGATGATGAAGAACCGGAAGATTCCGAAGTGACGGAAGAGGTCATTGAAGAAAAGACAGAAGATAAAAAGACTGCGGAGAAAAAGAAGAATCAGAAAAAAGAGAAGGATACGGATGAGGTTGAACCGGAAGAAACATCCGAAGAAGACGTATTATCGCATAATTACGCAATTGTAAAGAAGCCTTCCTATACAGGTGCTGAGAAGATGGTGTACCTGTCCGCAAACGGCAGTACGCCCTTATCAGACAAGGATATACGTGCATGGGCAGATCAGCTGCGCAGTAAAAAGGCAACCGCTGCGGCGATGGTACGGTCGATGCTGTGGGACCTTGTAAAGAAGAACCCTTCGATTTCCAATACGGATTTTGTCAAAAAGGCCTATCAGACGGTCATGCAGAGAGAAGCAGATGCCGGCGGCCTGAATAAGAATGTCAGTGCATTGAACGGCGGAGCTTCGTATGACTATGTCATTGCCGCATTGACGAATTCTGCGGAATTTGCAAACCTGTGCAGCAGCTATCATGTCGAAAAAGGAAGAGTTTCTCTGAGTGAAGCCCGTGACAGCAATCTGAATGTTACAAGGTTTGTGACCAGGCTGTATCAGAACTGTCTTGAGAGAAAGCCGGATACAGGCGGTCTGAACAACTGGTGCAGACAGATCAATGCCGGAAGGATGACAGCGGCAGATGTCGTGAAAAGTTTCTTCAACAGCACGGAAATGAATAACCGGAACCTGTCCAATAAAGCACTTGTACGTCTTGCCTACCGGACAATGCTGGACCGTGAACCGGATTCCTCCGGAAATGCGAACTGGACCGGATGCCTGGATGCAGGCATGACCAGAAACGCAGTTCTGCAGGGATTTGTCGGATCCCAGGAATTTCTGGGACTGTGCCGGAACTATGGGGTCATAGCAGGAAGAATATCCGTATCCGAACCCAGGGATATGAATGCAAGAATCACGAAATTCGTTGCCAGACTGTACAGGAACTGTTTCGGCAGAAGGTATGATGTGTCCGGTCTGAATAACTGGACGAAGCAGCTGAATGCACATGCGGTCAGCGGTGCGCAGATTGCCTATGCATTCTATTCCAGCCAGGAGATGAACAATCTCGGGCTGAACAATAAGGAATACATCAAAGCACTGTACAGGGGAGTTCTGGGCCGTGAGGCAAAGAGCTCGGAAGTCAGCTGGTGGGCGGAGAAGATGGCAGGCGGTACCAGCCGCAGTCAGATGATCATGAATTTTGTCTATTCGCCGGAGTTCAAGTCTCTGTGCGGAAGCTACGGAATTACGGTCGGCCAGGCGCTCTCGTATAATGTGCCTTTCTATACACAGACGGACAGCCGCTGGAGCGGTACACGTTTCGGGGCGTGGACACTGGGAGAATCGGGATGCTCGCCGACATCGATTGCGATGGCATTGTCGGGAGCGCTGAACAGATCGGTTCTGCCGAATGAAGTCGGTTCCTGGCTGTATAACAATACGCAGGAATACAACCGGATCATCTGCGGATCAAGCGGTGCGGCGATACCGGCAGCGGTATCTGCCTGGAACGCTTCCAGCAAGGCAATCGGAACGATCGGAGATCTGAAAGCAGAGCTGGCCAGAGGCAAAGTCATTGTCCTGTATGTGAATTACCAGTATATCGGCACCCCGGTGCAGAGTAATACCCACAGTATTGTTCTGTATGGCAGTTCCGGCGGAAAGACGTATGTCAGAGATCCGGGTATGCCCTGGAAGAACGGCTGGTATTCCATTGATACGCTCTGGTCGCAGAGAAGCACGGACAGCTATGATCTGCGGGGCGGATATGTCAGTTATTCGGTTATGAGATGACAGCGGACCGGAGGAGGAAGCTCTTCCGGTTTTTTTGTGCAATGGCATGTTCAAATTTGTGCTTTGAAAATATGAAAACTTTAAACTTTAGTGTTTAAAAAGAGAACTATAGGAGTATAATGTGTTCATTGTTCATCGACTGTAACAGAAAAATGAACAGGAAAGGCTGAATATGTTAAAACGTAAAGAGTTTGATATTCTGGTGTCGCTGAGTGAAGAAACCGAAGCGATGACACAGCGTCAGATCGAAAAGAAAACAGGCTATTCTCTCGGTACGATCAACCGGATCATGAAGAACCTGATGGAAGAAGGTCTGATCAGTGACGGCAGAATTACGGAAAAGGGTCTGGAAGCACTGGAACCGCACCGGGTAAAGAGAGCGGTATTCATTGCGGCAGGATTCGGTTCGAGACTGGTTCCGATTACATTCAATACACCCAAGCCGCTCGTACGTGTACACGGCAAGCGTATCATCGATACGCTGATCGATGCATGTCTGGAAGCCGGTATTGAGGATATCTGGATCGTCAGAGGCTATCTGGCAGAACAGTTTGATCAGCTTCTGTACAAATATCCGATGATCCGTTTCCTCGAGAATCCGAGCTACAACGAAGCAAATAACATCGGATCGGCAATGGTCGCAAGGGAACTGATCAGAAACGCATATGTATTTGAGGCGGATCTGCTTGTCTCCAATCCGAAGATTATCCGCAAGTATCACTATCATTCGGATGTACTGGGCATCTGGAAGGAAAGAACCGATGACTGGTGCCTGACAGTGGATAAAGACGGCAATGTCGATGAAGAAAAAGTCGGCGGCCTCAACTGCTATCAGATGGTCGGTATCTATTATCTGAATGAAGAAGACGGCATCCGGTTTGCGGACCACATCAAGGAAGCTTTCGAGGCGCCCGGCGGAAAAGAAAGATACTGGGAAACAGTTCTGAACCAGGTATACCGCGGAGAATACAAGATCGAAGTGCTGCCCTGCAAGGATGAGGACATCGTGGAAATCGATACATTCCGTGAATTAAAAGCTATTGATAAGACATACGATGTCTGATTGGAGTAAAAAAATGAGCGAAAAGAAGAATGATACACATTTACAGCGTCAGCTCTCTCCGATGCATGTTTGGGCAATTGCCTTCGGATGCGTCATCGGATGGGGATCCTTCATCAATCCCGGCAAGAAGTTTCTTCCGAATTCCGGTGTAGCCGGAACAGCAATTGCCATGTTCCTGGGTGCGCTGGTCATGATTGTCATCGCATTCAGCTATGCATACATGGTTCCCAAATATCCCAAAGCAGGCGGCGAGTTTACTTTCACAAAAAACTGCTTCGGCAGAAATGCGGCGTTCCTGTGCGGATGGTTTCTGGTCGTTGCGTATCTGACCAATGTGCCGATGAACAGTACGGCGATCGGTCTGATCGTGGACGGTCTGGACGGAACTGCGGATATTCTGAAATTCGGTTTCCATTATTCGATTGCCGGATTTGATATCTATATGGGTGAAATGATCCTGGCGATGTCGATTCTGCTTCTGTTCGGCTATCTGAATATTATCGGTGTCAAAAAGGCAGGAATTATTCAGACCGTGCTGGCATGTATGCTGGTCATCTGCGTATTCACACTGGCAATTGCAGGTGTGTTCAGTGCCAAGGCAAAGGGCATCAATATGGAGCCGGTCTGGGGCTTTGACAAAGCTGCAGCGATGGCAGCCAATGCGACAACGGCAGATATCGGCAGATTCGCGCATACCGGAACTTCCGGAATCATGTCTGCGATTCTTGCGACATTTGCGATTGCGCCGTGGGCATATGTCGGATTCGATGCGATTCCCCAGGCAGCGGAAGAATTCAATTTCTCTTTCAAGAAAGTCAGCTTCATCATGATCATTGCGATCGCGTTCGGCTGCTTTGTCTATACGTCCAATAACACAGTTGCGGCGGCAGCGCTGGAGAACTGGCCGGACAGAGTCATGGCCGGTGAATGGGTCCTGCTGGTTGCGGCGGAGGAAATGCTCGGTACCTTCGGCAAGGTCCTGATCGGACTGGGTGTATCCTGTGCGGTACTGTCCGGTATCATGGGCTTCTATCTGGCATCGAGCCGTCTGATGTATTCGATGAGCAGAGACGGATATCTGCCGGAATGGTTCGGAAAGATCGATCCGAAGTACGGCACACCGAAGAATGCGATGATCTTCTGCATCGTCATTTCGCTCAGCGGGCCGATCCTGGGCAGAGAAGCACTGGGCTGGTTCGTGGATATGAGTGCCATCGGTGCAAGTATCGGCTACTTCTTCACCTGTGCAAGTACGCTGGTTACGGCAAAGAGGTTCAATGACGGTTCGGCATTCCTCAAGGCAATGGCAAGTACCGGTGTGGTATTCTCCGTGATCTTCATGATCCTGCAGCTGATCCCGATTCCGGGTCTGAATGGTGTCCATTTCGGCAGGGAATCCTATATCATGCTTATTATCTGGGTAATCATGGGACTGATCTTCTACCGCCGTCAGCACAATGCATTTGCGGCGAACAGCGATCTGGAAGGCAGCTACGGAACAGACTGAATCTGAGAGGCAGAAGATGCCTCTTTTCAGTTTCTGCGCCAAATTCGTGGGAGGACATACCTGTTCTTTGCTATACTTTTGATGGAGTGATATGCATATGAAGAAAGTACTGATTATCGGAGCTGCCGGATTTGTCGGAAATCATCTGATCGATTATATTCTGAACAGCAGAAAAGACTGGCAGGTCACCGGCACGAAGATGCCGAATGAGAAAATCAATAAAGATATAGAAGTTCTGGATGCGGATATTACGGATATTGAACAGATCCGGACAGTATTGAAAAATGTACATCCGGATTATATCTTCCATCTGGCCGCATTGAGTTCTGTAGCGGTTGCCTGGAAGAATCCGCAGCTGGCGATCGATATCAATATCAAGGGATCTGTCAATCTGCTGGATGCACTGCGGGAACTGGACTATAAACCCAGAGTCCTGATGATCGGCTCCGGTGAGGAATACGGCCATATCCGGGAAAACGAAGTGCCTGTGAATGAAGACAACAACACCCGTCCCGGCAATATCTATGCGGTAACGAAGGTAACGCAGAACCTGATTTCCAAGGTATACTGCGATGCCTATAAACTGGATATCATGTCCACCCGTTCGTTCAATCACACCGGTCCGAACCAGGCACCGCTGTTTGTCGTTGCGGATTTCTGCAAACAGGTCGCGGAAATCGAAAAAGGCCTGAAGGAACCGGTGATTTCGGTAGGCAATCTCAGTGCGAAAAGAGACTTTACCGATGTAAGGGATGTTGTCCGGGCATACTGCCTGTTAATGGAAAAAGGAACTGCCGGTGAAACATACAATGTCGGATCGGGAAAAGCGGTTGAGATCCGTTCGATTCTGGATATGATTCTGGGCGAATCGGAGAAACAGATCGAAGTCAGAGTCGATCCTGCAAAGCTCAGACCGGTCGATGTGCCGATCATTGAAGCAGATATTTCCAAACTGAAGAACGATACCGGATGGACACCGGAAATTCCGCTGATCCAGACAATCCGGGAAACGCTGGATGTATGGAGAAATACGCAGAACGCGTGATATAATCTGTAGGGTTTATTAAAGAGGAACGTATGACAAATCTGAAGAAAACAGTATTGATCATGGCCGGAGGCAGAGGAACCCGTTTCTGGCCGAAATCCAGGAAGAGTCTTCCCAAGCAGTTTCTGTCTCTGACCGGAGACGGGAAAACAATGATCCAGCTGACGGTCGACCGTCTTCTGCCGATCGTTGACATTGAAGACATCTACATTTCCACCAACGAAGACTACCGGGCATTATGTCTGGAACAGCTGCCGGGTCTGCCGGAAGAGAATATTCTCTGTGAACCGGTGGGCAGAAACACGGCTCCCTGCATCGGTCTGGGTGCGGTGCATATCGCAAAGAAGTATGATGATGCGATCATGATCGTTCTTCCCAGCGACCACCAGATCAAGCATCCGGATATCTTCCGGGATACGCTGGAAGAAGCGGCGAAGATTGCGGAAGAGAATACAAATCTCGTCCAGATCGGCATTACGCCGGATTATCCGGAAACAGGCTACGGCTATATCAAGTACATGCCGGATGTAAAGCACGGCGTTGCCTATAAAGTCGAGAAGTTCGTTGAAAAGCCGGATCTGCAGACAGCGAAGCAGTATCTGGAAACAGGAAAGTATCTCTGGAATGCCGGCCAGTTTGTCTGGAAGGTTTCCAGCATTCTCGGCAATATGGAACAGCTGATGCCGGATACATATGCAAAGCTGATGAACATCAAGGGGGCCATCGGTACCGATGCATACAATGATGTGCTCAATACACAGTTCAGGGCGATGGAATCCAAGTCCATTGACTATGGCGTCATGGAAAAGGCGCAGAATATCTATGTCATTCCGGGCAACTTCGGATGGGATGATGTCGGATCATGGCTGGCAGTCGGCAGACTGCAGAAAGAAGATTCTGATCACAATGTCATTTCCGGCGATGTCATCAGCGTCAGCAGCGAGTCCTGCATTATTCAGGGCGGTAAGAAGCTGATTGCGGCAGTCGGACTGGAAGATATTGTCATTGTCGATACGGAAGATGCGATTCTGATCTGTCATAAAGACCATGCCGGCGAAATCAAGCAGGTGATGGCAGAACTGGAAGATAAAGGAAGAAGCGAATTGCTTTAAGGAGAGAAAGATGAAAAAAGCATTAATTACAGGCATTACCGGGCAGGACGGTTCGTATCTTGCGGAATTCCTTCTGGAGAAGGGATATGAAGTACACGGCATCATCCGCCGTTCTTCGGTCAAGACAACAGAGAGAATCGATCATCTGCTGGCTAAGAATCTGCTGAAGATCCACGAAGGCGATCTGACAGACTCTTCATCTCTGATCCGCATTGTCGGTGAAGTACAGCCGGATGAAATCTACAACCTGGCAGCCCAGAGCCATGTCGGTGTTTCCTTTGAAGCGGCGGAATATACAGGTGACGTTGACGCATTAGGTGTTCTGCGTATCCTGGAAGCAGTGCATATCAACAAGCTGGACAAGAAGACACGTATCTATCAGGCTTCCACCAGTGAACTGTACGGCAAGGTCGAGGAAGTTCCGCAGAATGAAAAGACACCGTTCCATCCGTTCTCTCCGTATGCAGTCGCAAAGCAGTACGGCTACTGGATGATCAAGGAATACAGAGAAGCATACGGCATGTTCGCATGCAACGGTATTCTCTTCAACCATGAGTCTGAGCGCAGAGGCGACAACTTCGTTACAAGAAAGATTACGCTGGCAGCAGGAAGAATTGCCTGCGGTCTGCAGGATCATCTGGAACTGGGCAACCTGGATTCCAAGAGAGACTGGGGCTATGCCAAGGACTATGTTGAGTGCATGTGGCTGATCCTGCAGCAGGATGAACCGGATGACTTCGTTATTGCGACTGGTGTTCAGCACACAGTCAGAGAGTTCACGGAGCTTGCCTTCAAGCATGTCGGTATCGATCTCAGATGGGAAGGCGAAGGTCTGGATGAAAAGGGCTATGACAAGAAGACAGGCAAGATGCTCGTCTGCGTCAACCCGCAGTGGTACAGACCGACCGATGTCGTCGACCTGTGGGGCGATCCGACCAAGGCAAAGACAGTGCTCGGCTGGAATCCGCTGAAGACAAGCTATGAAGATCTCTGCCGGATCATGGCTGAACATGACCTGGAACTGGCAAAGAAAGAAGCAGCGAACAGGTAATTCAAAACAGAGAAAGGAAGAACTGCAAAAGTTCTTCTTTTTGTATCTGACAATGCTGTGTAAAATAATGATAAGTAATGCATACATGGCGAGGCGGTATAAATATGAAAAAGAGGCTTTTCAGTTTAATTGCAGTATTTGCTTTTATCTTTTCTCTGAACGGTGTTCCGGTACATGCGGACGGTGACTGGGGAACGCAGGTCAAAGTAACGCAGAAAGACCAGGTTGTCGATACGATGACATTCAACGGAGTAACCGTGAATGCCTATTTCAATCCGTATGAACAGGATGACTTATCCAGAGTCTGCACAGAGCTGGTCGACAGATTTTACTGGGAGGTCTACGGTGACAGAGCACAGGATCTTGTGTTTATCAGAACGGATACACCGGCAGTAGGCGACTGGGCCACTTCCGGCGGACATGATGCGATTGTCAAAGCAGTCAATGGCAACCGGTATACGCTGTTTGAGCAGAATTACTGGTATATGAACCGGAAGGACAATATTGCGCTGAAGGGCAGAGTTACAACCGGCACAAGTGAATTTGTTTATTATCATCCGATATTCAGACAGGAAGCAGAACAGGTTGAAGCTTTTGTGACAAGACTGTACCAGTTATGTCTCAACAGAGAACCTGATGAAAGCGGAATGGATTACTGGATGTCCAATCTTCTGACCGGGAAGAAAGATGCGGCGCAGGTTGTATACGGTTTCTTCTTCAGTGAAGAAATGAAAGGCCTGAAGCTTTCCGATGAAGATTATGTCGAAAGATGCTATTCCGTCATGATGGACAGAGCGTCCGATGAAGGCGGAAAGAAATACTGGGTGGAACACCTGGAAAACGGCGTAACCCGGCTGTATGTTGTCAGAGGATTCGTGGAAAGCAATGAGTTTACGGGCATCTGCAAGAATTACGGTGTTACCAGAGGATCGCTGAAACTGACGGATCCGAGAGACCAGAACTACGGCATTACTTCCTTTGTCGCAAGATGCTATACCCAGGCACTGGGAAGAAAATATGATGAAGGCGGACTGAAGAACTGGGTCAATCAGATATTATATGCGTCCAACCGGAAACAGGCCGCTATCGATTCGGCCAGTACAGGTTTCTTCCATTCCCAGGAATTCAGAAACAAGAAACTGGGCAATACGGAGTATGTCAAGGTTTTATACAGAACGTTCCTTGGCAGAGAATATGATGAGCCCGGACTCAAGGACTGGGTGGGACAGCTGAAGAATAAACAGAAGAACCGCGATCAGGTCATGAACGGATTTGCATATTCGAGAGAATTCAATGAAATCATGGCCAGCTACGGAATACAGTAATACACATGAAGGGACCTGAAAGGGTCCTTTTCGTATATACCATTCAATGAATGGATTGAATATAACGCTTAAGATTCCACATCAGATACAGTGGGAGATTGATTTCATGTGTTTGATCTTTTAGATTATCGCCGATATTTTTAGTTGATACGAGAAATGCTTTCGCGGGACTGTATTGTTTGCAGAAAAGATGAAAACTCTTGGCGCGTGTATTATCTGCTGATTTTGTTTCGAGGGGTATGATTCTGTTCATTTCATCTTCAAACAGGAAATCTACTTCAGCACTGTTGCCATTTTTCCAGTAATAAGGCTTGAGATTCAATGATATCATTTCTGTCATGCAGTAATTCTCAGCAAATGTGCCTTTAACATTATGAAATTGTTTCGGCTCAGTCAAAATTGTCTGGTATGCAATGCCGGAATTTCTGCGCAGAATTCCAACATCATTCATGTATACTTTGAAACTGGATGCGTCTGAATATGCAGACAGTGGGATCTGCGGATTTTCAACTTTTTCAAGCCGGTAAACCAGTCCGGCATCAGCCAGCGCATGCGTCCGGTAACCCTGGAAACGCCGAAGCCGCTGATTGCCGTCAACGGCAGACGCATGATCGATACCGTCATTCAGGCACTGCACGCCAACGGCATCGAAGATATCACTGTCGTCACCGGATATCTGAAAGAAAAGTTTGAAGTGCTGAAAGAAGAATACCCGGGTATCCGCCTGGTGGAAAACCCGTATTACGATACATGCAATAACATCTCCTCGCTGTACTGCGCAAGAGAATATCTGTCC
>CADABS010000005.1 GCA_902786245.1 uncultured Erysipelotrichaceae bacterium | reverse complement strand
CATATATTAGCCCTTGCTAAAGACCATAGGAAAAGGAGGCACTCTGCCGAGTACCTCCTCAACTCAAGACCTGGTTTCACTTACTTTGCGTAAGATCCTTCCCGCGGTGTGCATCAGTCTTTTTTTACAGCAGCTGAAGGACTGTACGTTCCAGAGCCGCCTTGGGTTGGAAGCCGATTGACTGGGCAGCAACTTCACCGTTTTTGAACCCGATCAGATGCGGGATCGACATGATGCCGTAGCGCGCAGCCAGTCCCGGAAGATCATCGACATTGACCTTGACGAATGTCACTTCCGGGGTCTCTTTGGAGAGTTCCTCAACGACCGGAGCGACCATCTTGCAGGGTCCGCACCAGTCAGCGTAAAAATCCACAAATACTGCCGGATTCTCTTTCAGCAGTTCATCAAATTCCTTTTCTGTTTCAATCATTCTCATTTTTATTACCTCCGTGTGTATTATTGCATGAAATGCGTCTTAGTCAAAACAATACGCTCAGAGGATCCTGGCGGCAGCCGCCTGATCCAGCAGGACCGTCACATCGGGATGGTCCTGAAGGATTGAAGCAGGACAGTCCGTGCTCTTTTCCCCTTTGATCATGCCGTATACCGCGTCTGCCTTATTGGCACCGGTGGCAATGATGACGATCTTCGCCGCCCGCATGATCGAGGCAAGACCCATCGTGATGGCATGGGTCGGGACCTGGGCAATTTCGTCGTCGAAGAAACGGGCATTGTCGCTTCTGGTCTGTTCGGTCAGCTCCATGATATGCGTGACGCTGTCAAAGGGCGTACCCGGCTCATTGAATGCGATATGTCCGTCCGTGCCGATACCGAGGATCTGCAGATCGATCCGGTATTTCTCCAGGGCGCTTTCATAGTTTCTGCATTCAAGTTCTTCGTCTTCGCTGTCGCCGACCGGGATATGGATATTCTCTTCCGGAATATCGATGGAATCGAACAGATTCTCGTGCATGAATGTCCAGTAGCTCTGTTCATGTTCCTTGGGAAGCCCGATATATTCATCCAGATTGAAAGTAATGGCTTTTCTGTAAGAGGTGCCGTTGGTATTATGATCGGCAATCATTTTCTTATACAGTCCGACCGGACTGGAACCTGTCGCCAGTCCCAGCACGGGCCGCTCTAGTTTCAGTACATCCTTCATGATGCGGAAAGCTTCGCTGCTGACCTCATCGTAATTCTCTCTGACTATGATATGAAACATTTCTGCCGTCCTTTCGTTATTACCAGATTCTGATGCTGTATGCGGTCGTCCAGGTTCTGCCTGCATCCAGCATGATCGTGCCTTCGCGCTGCTCGAACGGGACTCTGACCTCTTCAAAGTCGGTATGGCTGTGCCATGGCTCGATGCACACAAACGGTGCGTTGGGCGACCAGAAAGCCAGCCAGTGATAGCCGACGCAGCTGACTCCGACACCATGTTCACCATCCGTCAGGCAGGCTTCGGAGCTGTTGGGATCCGTCATGATGATCGTCTTCGCCAGTGCTTCCGGATCCAGCTTCATCTCTTTTGCGTTTTCGACTTTCGTATCCAGCCATTCGAATGTCTCATGGTTGGTAAAGGCGATCTGATAGTCTTCATATTTCTTCTGCGGATCGATCGGACAGTTGAAAGCCGGATGCAGACCGAAGTTGAACGGCATTTCTCTGTCGTTTTCATTTTTGATCGTATAGGTGATATTGATCTTTCTGCCCGTCAGTTCATACAGAATATGCAGCGTAAAGCGGAACGGATATTCCGCCAGAGTCGCCTCGCTGTCCTTCAGTTCCATCAGGACATGCGTATCATCATGCTCGATGCATGTGAAATCGCTGCGGCGGCAGAAGCCGTGGTTGCCGGTCCTGTACTCTTTTCCGTCAATGTGCAGAATCTTGTCCCATGTGCTGCCGACCATCGGGAACAGAGTCGGATTCCTTCCCGACCAGAACGCGGGATCTCCCTGCCACATGTATTCGATGCCTGTCTGATTATCTTTAAAACTGTGAATCTCTGATGCATGTTCGTCAATGACCGCTGTCACTTCGTCATTGCGCATTGTAAATGATGCCATAACGGTTTCCTCCTTCTGATGCATTCAATGATCTGATTCCTGCTGATTACTTCGATTATACCATGCGCACTGTCGTGCCGCATGCAAATTGAGACCGTCTTACGCGATCCGCTTCAGCACATACAGACGGGATATGTAATCCCCTTCTTCGCTCTTTTCTTCACCGCAGGAGGCGTCGCTCAGCAGAAGCCCCGCATGCATCAGGGCATCGCCGTAATACGTCTCCGTCTGTCCTTCAATGGCATACAGCCCGTCCGGATCGAGTCCCTGCAGGCGGATCCGCCGGTAGCCGGCATTGACTTCCTGGGTCTGTCTGTAATAGGCGATGACCGCTTCGCTGCGGTCGGGTGAAACGCACATCCAGGCAGTCTCATTGCCTTCAAACGGACTGCGCAGCCGGAAGAAGGTACCGAACTGGATCAGCTGCCGGTGTTCCTTCATGAAGCAGATCTGTCTGCGGACTTCTGCCTTTTCCTCTTCCGTCAGTTTTGTCAGATCCAGTTCATAGCCGAACGTGCCGAAATATGCCGTATCCGCTCTGGTTTTAAATGAAATCGAACGGTGCAGCTGGTGATTGGGCACGGCCGAGACATGCGATCCCATCGAAGACAAAGGATAGACATACGATGTGCCGTACTGTATTTTCTGGCGTTCATATGCATCTGTATCATCGCTGGTCCAGCACTGCGGCGCATAATACAGCATGCCCATGTCAAAGCGGGCACCGCCGCTGGCACAGGATTCAAACAGGATACCGGGGAATTTCTCAATCAGCCGGGAATACAGCGCATAGACACCGAGGATATACCTGTGCATCAGTTCGCCCTGGTGTTTCAGCGTCATGGAATATACATCCGACATACTGCGGTTCATATCCCATTTGACATAATCGACGCGGCTTTCCGCCAGGACTGCGCTGATCTTTTCAAAAACGGCATCGACAACATCGGGATTGGAGTAATCCAGCACATACTGATGGCGGCCGGCATGCATCGGACGGCCTTCTTCATGGATGATCCATTCCGGGTGTTCACGGAACAGGTCCGTGCCGGGACTGACCATCTCCGGTTCGATCCATATGCCGCACAGCAGTCCCATTGCGTGGACCGCATCCGTGAAATGGCGGATGCCCCGGGGAAATTTATCCGTATCGACGATCCAGTCGCCAAGTCCGGTCCGGTCGCTGCTGCGGCAGCGGAACCATCCGTCATCCAGGACGAACATTTCCATGCCCAGATCCTTTGCACAGCGGGCGATCGCCAGCAGTTTTTCTTCATCAAAGTCAAAATAGGTGCCTTCCCAGTTATTGACAAGGACCGGCCGGCAGCGGTCCCGCCAGATTCCCCGGGCGATCCGTGTACGGCACAGCGTATGGAATGCCTGCGACATGCCGTTGAGACCTGCATCGCTGTATACGAGCACTGCCTCCGGTGTCCGGAAGGAATCCCCGGGCTGCAGATGCCACTCAAATGTTTCCGGATGAATACCGATGCGGATACGGACGGTATGATAGGTATCCGCTGCCGCTTCCGCCAGGAATGAACCGCTGTAGATGATGGATACGCCGACTGCCGTACCGCTGTTTTCATCCGTATTTTTCTCAGCCAGTGCAAAGAACGGGCTGAAATTGTTCGAGGAGAAACCCCGCAGCGATCCGATTGACTGCACGCCTTCATGCAGAGGACTGCGCCGTACATGTCTTTCTCTTGCCCAGGCACCGGTCAGGGTGATCATGTCATATTCCATTTCCGGCAGATCCAGGGAAAGGCTCATTGCCGTTTCAAGTCTGATTTCGTTCTGCCCGGCATTGACGATCTGCGCGGAGCGGATCAGTACCGGCATCTCTTCCATCACGGAATAATACAGTATGACCTGCAGACTGCTTTCCGCATCCCTGAGCACCAGTGCAAGCGTTTCGGCTTCCTCATCTTTTTCCGTATAGACACCGGGCAGGTCAGCAGGTACGCTCTTGCCGGCTGTGATCTGATGGTTTTCATACAGCAGTTCCAGCAGACGGCTGCCGTTTTCATGGCGTACGTCCAGGGCTGGATTGCGCATGTCGCCGGTGCCGTAGACCGGATACTCGAGTTTCAGATGTTCCAGGGAAAGATCGGGTCTGTCTTCCGAAAGGACGACAGCCATCGGTCTTCTGGCGGTTTCCAGCAGATAATCGAATGCATCCCGGTCATGGATCTTCCTGCCGTAGTAGAGATGGACCGGAATACCCGGGTCCATGATTTTAAAAATATAGCTGAACGCATCATTGTACAGATGGAACGTCCGGCTTTCCGCATGATAAATCACTGCCATACAAATACACTCCTGCTTTCATTGTAAACAAAAAAAGCTCCGGAAACCGGAACTTTCATAAACTCAGAACTTAACGATTTCGCCCTGGGCTGTGCCGGAAATCGCAGCTGCGTTTGCTTCATCGGTATCGATGTGCATTGCCAGCGCATATTTCTCGGAAACACGGATGACTGTATCGCCGAATACAACGCTTCTGCCGTCTGTTTCAATCTTGACGCCGACGATATCGCCGTTGTTTACGCCGTAAGCTTCCGCATCTGCCGGTGTCATATGGATATGACGCTTGGCAGCGATGACGCCTCTTGTGATTTCCAGTTCTCCGGCAGGGCCGACCAGTGTCAGGCCGCCTGTTGTGCCTTCGAGATCGCCGGATTCACGGACCATCGCCTTGACACCGAGTGTTCTCGCGTCTGTCAGAGACAGCTCAACCTGTGTTTCAGCGCGCAGCGGTCCAAGAACGCGGACGCTTGCCTGTCCCTTGGGACCTTTCAGCATAACTTTTTCATCACTGGCATACTGGCCCGGCTGGGACAGATCCTTGATCGGATGCAGTTCGGATCCCGCGCCGAACAGAACATCCATATCTTCTCTGCTGAGATGGATATGACGGGCAGATACTTCAACTAAAATCTTTTCCATTCGTATTTTTCCTCCATTTGTCCGGTACTATTATAAGCCTATTTTGTTTTGCTTAACAGCAAAACCAACGGATCAAAGAGACTGTCTTAATGATTCTCCTGTCTGATTTCATCGATGATGTTGCGGCCTGTCATCTCATAATGGAAACTGAGCCTCTGCAATGCGGGAATACTGGCAAAAGCAGCCAGGGCAATGCCCGAAAGCAGCAGGACCGGGACATGCACGGTAAACCGGCCGAACCTGCTCATCATCAGGCTGTGTATGACAAAAGCAGTCAATGCGCCAATGGGCAGCGCGATCAGCAGGCTTCTGAGCAGAAGGAAGTACATTTCCAGACGGTATGTCTTCCACAGCTGCGCCGATGTCATCCCGGCGGATCTGAGAACTGCCGTTTCTCTTCTGCGCTTCACCATCATCGCCGAAACGGAATTGAAGATATTCAGCAGACAGATCAGGGAAACGATGATGGTAAAGAAGCTCATTACGATCCTGATCATGCCGGCAATGACATAGTAGCCGTCCTTCTGTTCCATGCCTTTGACCGTGAAACTGTAGCCTGCCCCGCGGGAATCGATATTGTGCTGATCGTACTTTCTGATCAGGGCAGCGGCCGCAGGATCAGTTCCGTCGGCGATAAAGACGATTGACGAGCTGAGGTTATCCGTCAGGCCGCTTGAAAACAGCGTTGAACGGTCCGTCAGGACATAGACGGTTCCTCCGCCGGGAATCAGGATGTTTTCCAGGTCTTCCTTTTTCGCCATCGCGTCGATCTGAAAGAACAGTTCCCTGTCATACGGCTCATTCTTTTTCTCATCATAGGCAGGTGTCGCCATCTGCAGCGTTTCTCCTGCCTGCAGGACCGTGGCGCTGCCGACCTCAAAGACGCGGAATGAGTCCGCCTTTCTGCCCGAGAGAGCCATGCCGTCTGTCGAAAGCGTTACCTGGTCATAGATGATACAGCTGTTTTCCGACGGCGCATGGCCGGACAGTTTTTGGACAAGGGAGGCATAGACTTCGTCGTCCAGAGCATAAACTGAGAACCAGCTCATGCCTTCGATCCACTGATCCACTGCGTCTTCCCCGCCGGTTTGATCATACTGTTTCAGGATCTCGCGCATGGCTTCCCTGTATTCTTCGCTGGCCCACTGTGTCTGCACTCTGGCACCGAAGATGCTTGTGCCGTAGTAGCTGATATCGCGGATGCCGGATGTCTGATGCAGTTCGGAAAGGATCTCTTCTTCCAGATCCTGCTGATTGAACAGGAATACCGAATATACTTCTTCCGTTTCCGACCTGTTTTTCTGCACCGGTGTTTCCTCTACCGCCGTATCATTCAAGTCAAGCAGCTTGTATCTGACCATCTGCGTGATTTCCGTGCCAGCGCATACCGCGGCGGACAGGATCACCCAGAATGTCACGACAGAGCGGATCACGGAACGTCCCCCGGACTGCTCGTTTCTTAACAGCGCCTTTACCAGCATCTTTTCCCCGCCGGTGCGGATACCCTTCTCCCTGCGGTGGCTTCTGCGCTTTTGAACCGTATTTGCGCGGATACTGTCAATGGCGCCGATCTTTCCCGACATGCGGGCCGGCAGGATCGATGAGACAAGCGCTGCCGCTGCAGTGCATACGATCACGCCAAGCAGAGACAGCGGGCGGATGACAAGGCGCACATCAGCGGACTGTGCCGTCTGAATGCCAGTATTGACCAGTGTCACAAGGGCGTCCGCATACGGCCGCAGGATCATCATGGCGATGGCAATGAGCGCAAGTCCAGCCGCGATGCCGGCCGGCAGCGCATAGAGCAGATGGCTCAGCGTTTCGTAATAGACACTGCTGCGCTTCTGCTTTGATGTGGCACCGACCGATGCCAGCGTTCCAAGGAACTGCATCCGCTTTTCGGCAGTCACCTGATAGGCATTGTATATGAGCAGCACCGAAGCCACCCCGATCAGGATCAGGAAGAATACCTGGGCTATGATCACGATGAAATTAATGCCGGTGTCGGATGAACTGCCGGCAAACGCCATGACACGGTCATTGGTTTCAACCCGCTCATAGCCGATCAGGCGCGTGACATCAGGTGCGGCCATCGCCGAGCCGTCCGTCCGGCACATGCCGCTGAACACGCCGTCTTCGATATGGCTGCTGTCAAGAAAGGAGATCGCAGTATAGAAGGCCGCATCGGATGTTTCATATGAAGGAGGCTCGATAAACCCGGTTACGGTATATGTATGATGAAAGCCGGTCGGCCGGTGGATTTCTTCATGGTCATCGTAGA
Organism: uncultured Erysipelotrichaceae bacterium; assembly: GCA_902786245.1. Classification (GTDB taxonomy): domain Bacteria; phylum Bacillota_I; class Bacilli_A; order Erysipelotrichales; family Erysipelotrichaceae; genus Bulleidia. The sequence goes on along the minus strand of CADABS010000005.1, from coordinate 66,374 downwards.
AATGCTTCTCTTCTTCCGTGACATAGACCGGAAACGCGCGGGGCATTTCCAGCGTCTCATCCGCCTTTATGGAAAACGAAAGGAACGGGAACACGGTCGTTACCCCGGAAGAGTTATGAAGGTATCTGTCAAAGCAGTCCGCTTCGACCGTATCGCCGATTGCGATCTGAGCGCCGCTTTCCTTCGCAGACAGGCTGATGACGATCTCATCCTCATTCTGCGGCAGCCGGCCTTCCGCCACGGTGAGACCGGTCCATTCAAACATCTTTTCTTCTTCCTGCCGGATATAGAGATACGGGACGTCCGGATCAGCAGAGGCGGCAAATTCCGAAAAGCCGCGGGTCCGTGCGGCAGCTGTTTCCTTTACGGACCGCAGCGACCTGATTTCTTCATATTCCTGCTGCGTGACATCATAAAAGGCAATATGCCATTTTCCATAGGCCTCTTCCGAGACGCGCAGAAGGTAATCCATGACGGTATCCCGGCCGATGAACACGCATGTCATCAGCGCAGTGATCAGGATCAGCGACAGACGCATGATCAGGGTGCTTTTGCGGTTTTCTTTCAGATACCTGCGGGTGATCTCATAAATCATGTTTTTTTTCATGCGCTGACCTTTGTATCCCGGATGATCCGGCCGTCTGCCAGCGTTATGATCCGGTCTGCCTTTGCGGCGATCGATTCATCATGGGTGACCAGGATGATCGTCTGTCCGCGTTCTTTGTTGGCTTTCTGCAGGAGTCTGACGACATCTTCGGAAGCTTTGGAATCCAGGTTCCCGGTCGGCTCATCGCAAAGCAATAGTTCCGGCTCGCTGTACAGCGCGCGGCCGATGGATACCCGCTGCTGCTGGCCGCCGGAGAGTTCTCTCGGCAGGTGGTTTCTTCTGTCTTCCAGATCCAGATAGCGGATGATCGAATCCAGTTTTTCCCGGTCTTCCGCATGTCCGTCCAGCAGTGATGGCAGCAAAATGTTTTCATCCGCGTCCAGCACCTGGATCAGGTTGTAAAACTGATAGACCAGACCGATCTTCCTTCGCCGGAATACTGCCAGATCATCCTCTTTCAGCGCCGTGATATCCGTGCCGCCGATGATGATCTTTCCCTCCGTCGGCCTGTCAACGCCGCCGATCATGTGCAGCAATGTGCTCTTTCCGCTGCCCGATGTTCCGACGATCGATACAAACTCCCCTTTATCCACTGTAAACGATATATCATTCACCGCATGGATCAGGGATTCCCCTGTTCCATACTGTTTTCTGAGATCAACACATTCCAGTATTGTCATACTGATACCCTCCGCACCTGTAAGGTATATCACAAATCCATCCGAAATACTAACAGATATTGACGGTGAATAATCATTTCTGCGGTGGTACGATAAACGCATGAATACACAGGAATATGAAAAACGCATGCAGTGGTATACCGAAGCACGCTTCGGCATGTTCATACACTGGGGTGTATACTCCCTGATCGGCAGAGGTGAATGGGTGCGTTCCACCGAACAGATTTCCATTGAAGACTATCAGCCGTACGCCGATGCTTTTCATCCGTCTGCCTTTGACGCAAAGCAGCTGGCACAGACCGCAAAGAATGCCGGTATGCGCTATGCCGTATTCACCGCCAAGCACCATGACGGCTTCTGTCTGTTCGATTCCAGACTGACAGACTATACATCTATGCATACATGCGGACGCGACTTTGTACGGGAATACCTCGATGCCTTCCATGAAGCAGGACTGAAAGCAGGACTCTATTATTCCCTGCTCGACTGGCACCATCCGGATTACCCCCACTATGGCGACCGCCATCATCCGATGCGTGCCGATCCGGCGTACAGAAACAGAAAACATGACTTTGAAAATTACCTGCAGTATATGCACGGACAGATCGAAGAACTGTGCCGGAATTACGGACCTCTCGATCTTCTCTGGACTGACTTTTCCTATGATGATCTGCGGGCAGATGCCTGGCATGGCGAAGAACTGGTGAAAATGATCCGCCGCTATCAGCCTGATATCATTCTCAACAACCGGTTGGAAGCTTCCGGCGAAGGATTCGGTTCTCTGCTGGAGGCGGAACCGAAGATCACCTCCGGCGACTTTGTTTCACCCGAACAGATCATTCCTCCCAAAGGAATCCGGAATGCGCTTGGAGAACCGGTGCCCTGGGAAGCATGCATCACAATGAACAATCACTGGGGCTATGCCGAAGATGACCATTATTTCAAAAGCAGCACGATGTGCATCCGGAAACTGGTGGAATGCGTATCCAAGGGCGGAAACATGCTTTTGAATATCGGCCCTGACGGCGAAGGAAGAATTCCCCCGGAATCAGAGCGGATCCTGGATGAAATCGGAGACTGGATGAAAAGAAACAGCGCATCCGTCTATGGCTGCGGATACTGCCCGATTGATAAGCCCGAATACGGACGCATCACCGCAAAAGAAAACAGACTGTATTATCACGTTCTGGAGCCGATGATCGGCGGCATCCCCCTGACGGGCATCCGCAGAGAGGATATCGGATCCATCCGGCTGCTGTATGACGGCAGAAGCCTGCCGGTATCCGATACATGGATCACCGGCAACTATCCCGATCTTGTATTTACCGATCTCGGTGAAGATCCGGATCTGCCCGATCCCTGCGATACCGTCATCGAGGTAACCCTGAAGAAAAGGAAGTTCTCAGAATGATCAGAATACTGTTTGTATGCCATGGCAACATCTGCGGGCAAAATGAAAGCCACTGATATCAGACGTTTCGAGGCTTTGCAGAAGCATTTTATACCGATTCAACCAAGCCCGGTACAACACCTTACCATAACAACCATATTGAGAATTCCGCAAGAAATTCTCAATATTCTCATCTCTATTGAGAATTTTGCAAAAATGCGATAAAATTCTCAATAAGAACATATTGAAGGTGATCATCATGATAAAAAGAGAAAAATATATAAATGAGATCCGAGGTTTTTACGACAGTGATCTGATCAAGATTATTACCGGTGTGCGCCGCTGCGGAAAATCCGTAGTATTAGAACAGGTTATGGACGAGATCCGCCAAAATAGCGATAACATTATCTTCCTGAACTTCGAAGACCGATTGGTAACCGAGAAGATCAATACTTGGAAAGATATCGTAACTTATGTTGAAGATAATAGAACAACAGGCCTTTGCTATGTGTTTCTTGATGAAGTGCAGGAGATAGAAGACTGGCAGCTCGCTTGCAAGACCTTAAGGCTTCGCAAGTGCTCAGTTTTTATCACAGGATCAAACTCTAAGCTCCTGTCCGGAGAGTTTACAAAAGAGTTATCCGGAAGATATGTCAGCTTCCGGATACGGCCTTTCGTATTCAAGGAAGTATCCGAATATGCCAAAGAACTCGGCAAGTCAGTATCGGAGACTGATTATCTGATATGGGGCGGATTTCCCAAGCGACTGGAGTTTAACACTGAAAACGAGATACGAAGATACCTTAACGATTTGGATGATACCATTGTCGTAAACGATATAATCAATCGTTATAAGATCAAGAAAGATCGCGAGTTCAGAAAAGTAGCGAGTTTTATTCTAATCTCTAATGCAAGAATCTATTCTGCAAAGTCCATAGCAGACTATATGAAGAGTAAGGGTATTCCCTGTACTTCAAATACAGTCCAAAAGTGGATCAGTTATCTGTCAGAAGCTTATATTATCGATCAGGTCAATCGTTATTCCAGACGTGCAAAAAAGGAATTGGAACAGAGTCATAAGATATACAACTGTGATGTTGCTCTTAATTCAATACGTTGTGAAGACAAAAGATATGACCTTACTCATAACCTCGAAAATATTGTATATAACGAGTTGTTGTATATGGGATATAACGTTACCGTATATGACAACAACGGAAGAGAAATCGATTTTCTGGCTGAGAAAGACAACTTGAGATACTACGTACAGGTCGCATACAGCGTCGCAGAAGACAAAACATATAGAAGAGAAATGTCGGCATTCAACGGAACCGATCAAATGGATAAGCGCATACTTATAACTAACGACGATATTGATTACTCAACAAGTAACGTAATGCATATAAGGTTCAAGGATTTCCTGAAGATGGACGGCTTATCAAATTCGCCTAAATAAACGCGAAGGAAATGAAGTGATGATTAAAGAGTTAATGACCTGTCACAGTGTTCTATAAAGAACGGTTTGTTAATGCGTAAGAGTTGCAATTATATGAGTAGAATTGAAATGGGGGATACAAAATGGCAAATACTACAGAACGCACCGGCGTATCATACTGTTCATTAATAGCTTCAAAGACTGAGTGGATGTTTAGAGAACAACCTATTGATGATATAGGTATTGATGCACACATGGAACGTACGGACAAAGATGGTAAAGTTCAACAACTTTTAGCATTGCAAATAAAAAGTGGTGAAAGCTATTTTAAAGAAAACAAAGGAGATTGAAGTGTATTATTCCAGTGTACAAGTCAATCGATATATTATTCACTATGTAACTATACGAGTTGCATCTAAATGCGATAACTAAAGCATGGGACATAGCGAGATCGGAGTTACACTCAACACGTATACTCATGTTAATTATGAGGATGCAAAAGCTGAGGTCACACGACTCAAGATCGGGTAGGAAAAGCCTCGAAAGCCTTGAAAATGCTCAGGTTATTTTCTCGGATTTTATACCGAGTTTTATACCGAAAGCGAACCATAATAAGCCTTGATAAGGCACGAAATGCCATATCGGCAACAGAATGAGGGCAATCCGGAAACCATTGAAAACAGAGGCTTAAAATGGCATATCGAGGCAAATCGTAACCATGATAAAAGTATTGTTCGTATGCCACGGCAATATCTGCCGTTCGCCGATGGCGGAATATATCATGAAGAAGCTCGTCCGTGACAGCGGTCTGCAGGATGAATTTGAAATCGCCTCTGCCGCGGTCAGCGATGAAGAACACGGAAACCCCATTTATCCGCCTGCCCTTGCGGTTCTCAGGGAACACGGCATCCCTGTTTCAAATCACAGAGCCCACCGGATGACCATGCAGGAATACGGATATTACGACTATGTCATATGCATGGACCGCAGCAATCTTTCGTATCTGCAGAGAATGACAAAAGGAGATCCCGCGCACAGAATCTCCCTTCTTCTGGATTATACCGATGATCCCCGCGATGTCCGCGATCCCTGGTATACAGATTGCTTCGATGAAGCCTATGCGGATATCGAAAACGGATGCCGGTGTCTGCTCAAGACGCTCGTTCCGGCCAGTCCTTCAGTACATCGCCCTTGACCAGATAGGCTCTGTCTGCCAGTTCCGCCAACGGACTGTCGGAAAGAGAATCGGAATAGAACGACTCGATATGACCCTGCGGGTAGACTTCATAAAACCGCCGGGTCTTTTCTTTGCCATGGCAGTTGAGTCCGTCGTATTCACCGGTACGGATGTCGACGACAGAAGCCATGCAGTGTTCAATGCCTGCTTTTCTGCAGAACGAGGAAATCAGAAATTCCGGCGAAGCGGAAATAACCAGATCATCCGGTCTCTGCGCCGCCCGGTACCAGTCTTTGACATGGTCCATATGGGAGGAGGTAAACTCTTCCACCGCCTGCTCCATGTCATCGACATAGGTGAACATATGATAGACATTCTGCTTGAACTGCAGTTTTTTCATTGCCCTGACTGCATAGAGAAATGCACAGCCTGCGGCTCTCGGCAGTCCTTTGAAGGATGCAGGTCTGTGCACCAGCAGCCAGCGCAGAAAATCAAATGTCGAATCGCCTCTGTAAATCGTATTGTCCCAGTCATATACATTCATAAATCATTCGCTCCGTATGTACTCATCATACTGTATTTTTAAAAGATACTGCTGTGTTTTCTCTGGCGCATACTGCGGATGGCAAACAGCACCAGCTGTACAGCCGCAATGATCACCAGGATGAATCCGACCGCCATCATATAGAAGCCGGCATATTCGCTTGCCTCATGTTCCATCACGATCGTAACGACACCTGCAGAAAACATCAGCACCGCAAAAATCATCAGGGCCGGCTCGGGCAGGATGATTCTGCGCAGCTCCCGGAACAGTACGATGATGCCGGCATTCATCACTGCCGTCCATACCGCTTCCTGCAGGGAGCCGATCCGCTGCATTTCAAATGTCAGAAACGCTGCGATTGCCAAAACTGCCAGTTCAATCACCGATAACGGCCGGATGCCGCGTTTTTCCCTGAGCAGTTCCAGCAGAGGATGGCAAGGATGATCGCGGCGGACTGCTTTTCTGTCCTGCTGAGTGATCTGCCGCTGCAGATGCGTATACTGATCGTACGAGAGCGTATACTTTTCCAGCAGTTCCCTGACATGTTCCGGATCATGGATCTTTCCGCCGTACTTGATCAGACTGCGCAGTTCATCGAGTTCTTCTTCCTGCTGTGTCCTGCGGATATAAGCCGCATCCGCTTTTTCACTGATTTCTTCAAAATATGAGCTGTCTTCCGGTTCCTCTGCCGGTACATGCGGTGTTTCCGGTATAGGCGCAGATACGGTGAAAGAACTGACCGTCCGGTGCTTTCCTGTCAGGTACCTGTATGCCTGCTGGATCCGCACAAAACCCTCCGGATCTTCTTCGGGATGCGTGATGGAAGTGCATTTTCTGTATGCCTCTTTGATTTCTTCTTCACTGCTTCCTTCTGCCACTCCCAGGATCCGGCATGCCTCTAACTGATCCATTTCGAGAACACCTCCCATTCCTCCGGTTCATCGGTTTCTTCTTCGTTCTCTTCTTCTTCCAGTTCCGACAGGAAATCATGGGGATCGGTGAATTCTTCGGTTTCCTCTGCGGACAGGATTTCCGCGATCCTTGCCTTCAGTTTTTCAATGCGGTAGACATTCTGGCTTTCCAGTGTATTCTCAAAGTATTTCAGCAGATCCATGAACCATTCCTGCTTCGGACCTGTGCTTTCTTCCGTGACCCGGATCAGCTTTTCCAGCATTTCCCGGTTTTCTCTGACATCGCGGGGATGGATCCTGAGCTTTTCCAGTTTTGCGATCTGTTTCTGCAGTTCTTCTTCCGAAAGTCTGTCGGAGATCACACGGCTGGTTGTCTCGCCGGTGGAGACAACGGTCACATCGACGAGCAGGATTCCGTTGATATCATAGGTATAGCGGATCTTCGCAGCTTCTTCCCCCTTCCGGTTCTTCGGAACTTTTACGGTAAACTTATCCAGCAGTTTATTCTGGTCGGCATACACCGCATCTCCCTGCAGAACGGTTATATCCATTCGTTCCTGATTGTCCCGGATCGTATAGAATGACTTTTCAATGGAACAGGGAAGAATGGAATTGCGGGGAATGATCACCGTGCTGTAATCGCGCTGCGGCACCGCTTCGTTCCATGTCGCCTGACTCAATGAGAACGGACATATATCCGAAAGGATATACTGGCGGATGCCTTCCTTCCGTTCCTTGATGCCGCAGAACAGGCCGACGCCATAGGCAACCAGTTCATCGCAGCTGTCCGTATAATACGGTGTCTTTTTGAACAGGAAGCGGACATAGGACTGAATCAGAGGCATTTTGGCCGAGCCCCCGGCCAGAATGATCTGTTCGATATCTGCCATATTGACATCCGCATCACGCAGTACCCGGGCAGTGACATTCCGGATCCGCATCAGGATCTCTTCGCTTTCCCGGGCCAGTCTTGTCCGGGTGTAGCGGCTTGTATACTTCACATCATCCAGGCGGAAGACAAGATCTGTTTCTTTTTCACTGCTGAGACGGATCTTGCATTGTTCCGCAGCCAGCAGAAGCGCTTCCTGTTCCTGTGCGTCCAGACGGCTGATCCGGTGTTCCTTCATGAAGCTTTCCGCGATGACTCTGTCAAAATCGCTGCCGCCCAGCATATTGTCGCCGGCGATCGCCAGAATGGAAACGACCGATCCGACACAGTCGACGACCGAAACATCCAGGGTTCCTCCGCCGAAATCGAAGACCAGTGCCATCTGTTCCCTGCGGCTGTCGAAATATGCGGCCAGGGCTGCAGCACTGGGCTCATTGATGATTCTTTCAACTTTGATGCCGGCCAGCGCACCGGCTCTTTTGGTCGCAAAGCGCTGGGCATCATAAAAATACGCCGGTACGGAAATGACCGCTTCCGTTACCTTCTGCTGTGTCATCCGCTCCGCATCGTCAATGATCGAACGGATGATAAAGCTGCTGAGCTCTTCCGGCAGGAATTCTCTTCTGCCCAGCTTTACTTTTTCCGTGCTCCCCATTTTTCTCTTGAAAAGAGATACGGATCTCTCCGGATGTTCCAGCGCGTATTTCTTCGCCGGCAGTCCGGTCAGGATCTGATCCTTTTCATCCACGGCAACGACGCTGGGCGTCATCATTGAACCGTATGCATTGGGAATCATTCTGACCATGCCGTCCTGCCAGAAGCTTCCCAGTGAATTCGTTGTCCCTAAGTCTATTCCGATTATCATAACCAACCGCTCCGCATTACAGTGTACCACACCTGAAAAACCGGTCCAAACGGACCGGTCAGTGATTCAAAGATTCAGATCAGTACTGCGGCATTGCCGGTGCAGCAGGTTCCTCATGCGGGATCTCTGCGACAGCAGCTTCTGTCGTAATGAACAGTCCGGAAATGCTTGCGGCATTCAGCAGCGCTGTTCTTGTGACCTTGGTCGGATCGATGATGCCCTTTTCAAACATGTCGACCCATTCGCCTGTCTTGGCATTGAAGCCGGTATTCTCTGCGGCTGCCAGCTGCTTCTCGAGAATTTCGTTTCCGTCGAAGCCGGCATTTTCGGCAATCTGCATGATCGGCTGTTTCAGTGCGTCGAGAACGACATTGACGCCTCTCTGCTCATCGATGACATCGACTTTCAGCGTATCTCTCAGAGACTGATATGCCTGGACCAGAGCCAGTCCGCCGCCGGCGACAACGCCTTCGGCTACAGCTGCCTTGGTTGCGTTCAGCGCATCTTCAATACGCAGTTTCTTGTCCTTGAGTTCTGTTTCTGTCGTAGCACCGACCTTGATCAGAGCGACACCGTTGGACAGCTTGCCCAAACGTTCCTGCAGCTTCTTCTTGTCATAATCAGACTTCGTGTTTTCGATCGCTGCCTTGATTTCGGAAACTCTTTCCGAAACAGCTGCCGGATCGCCGGCACCGTCGATGATCGTTGTCTTGTCCTTGCCGACAATGACCTTCTTGGCCGAACCGAGATCTGCCACTGTCATCTCCTGCAGATTCGCATTGAGATCCTTTGCGAAGAAGTTCGCACCGGTCATGGCTGCGATATCGCCGAGCTGGTTCTTGGCATTGTCGCCGAAGCCCGGAGCCTTTGTCGCAACGACATTGAATGTGCCTCTGAGCTTGTTGATGATCAGGGTGCTCATGACTTCATTGTCATAATCATCCGCGATGATCAGCAGCGGCTTGTTGGCCTTGACGACTTCTTCCAGAACCGGAAGAATATCCTGGATCGTATTGATCTTCTGGTCTGTCACCATGATGAACGGGCTGTCCATGGAGACTTCCATCTTTTCACGGTCGCTGACCATGTACGGGGATACATATCCCTTGTCATACTGCATGCCTTCGGTCATTTCCAGCGTTGTCTCAAACGATCTGGATTCATCGACATTGATGACGCCGTCGTTGCCGACCTTCTCCATTGCCTCGGCGATGATTCTGCCGATTTCTTCGCTGCCGGAGGAAATCGTAGCGATGTTCTTGACATCCTCATTGGTCGTGACCTGATGGGATCTCTTGAGCAGTTCCTCGGCTGCCGCATTGGCTGCCTTTTCAATGCCTTCCCGCATCAGTACCGGATTGGCACCTTTGTCGACTGCCTTGAGTCCGTCTGTGATCATTGCCTGGGTCAGGATCGTTGCGGTCGTTGTGCCGTCGCCTGCCAGTTCATTGGTGTTGTTGGCTGCTTCATATACGAGCTTTGCGCCCATGTTCTCGAACTTGTCTTCCAGTTCGATTTCCTTGGCGATCGTCACACCGTCATTGGTGATGACCGGTGATCCGTAGCTCTTTTCAAGAACGACATTTCTTCCCTTGGGACCCAGTGTTACCTTGACTGCATCCGCCAGTGTATTGACGCCGTCCAGCATCTTCTGTCTCGCGTCTTTTGCGTATTTGATTTCCTTTGCCATCGTTTCAATCCTCCGTCTGCTTATTCAACGACCGCCAGGATATCCTCTGCCTTGATCAGCAGATAATCCTTATGGTCTTCTGTAACTTCCGTTCCGGAATACTTCTTATAAATGACGCTCTGTCCGACTGTCAGCTCGATCGGAACAAGCTTTCCGTCTTCCATCTTACCCGGGCCTACTGCAACAACCTTGCCGTGGCTCGGTGCGTCCTTTGCTTCTTTCGTCGTCAGAATAATACCGCTCTGGGTCTTTTCTTCTTCCTTGACTTTTTCAAGTACTACATAATCATGTAACGGTCTAAGCATCATAGCCTCCTTTTTAGCACTCTTCACTACCATTTGCCAAAACTAATTATAGTCATTGTCTTAGCACTGTCAACTCCAAAGTGCTAAAAAACTGAACACGATCTGTCTGTTCAGTCTTCTTCATGAAACAGGTTGTATAGAACTCTTTCCCGGTGTTCCAGAAACAGTTTCGTCAGCCGCCAGCTGTCTGTTTCTTCATAGGATACCGGCCGGATTTCCCCGTTATCGAATGACAGGATCTCACCGTCCGGATACCCGGTCAGGATCGGCGAATGCGTGGCGATGATAAACTGTCCGCCGCTCTGCACTGCCTCATGGATGACCCTGAGCAGAGAGAACTGTCTCTGTACCGATAATGCCGCTTCGGGTTCATCCAGAAAATAGATTCCCGGTCCGTGAAACTGGTCCCGGGCCAGCGCCAGAAAACTCTCGCCGTGCGATTTGAGATGATAGCCGCGGGACGGATGATCGCCATCCGCGTATTCTTCTTCCATCGTCGCCGTATTGTAGAAACTCTCCGCCCGCAGGAAATAGCCGTGCCGCAGAGGAACGCTGCCCCGGATCACGGTCAGAGCCCGGTACAGCTGCGAATGCGTATCGCGGGTCGAAAAGCGGTAATTGCGGGTGCCGCCTTCCGCACTGAAACCGCAGGCGACAGCCGCTGCCTCCAGCAGGGTCGATTTGCCGGTTCCGTTTTCACCGGTCAGAAAGGTTACCGGTGCCTGAAACAGCAGTTCCTGCATGGACGCAAGCGCTTCGACGGAGCGCAGCCAGCTGTCTTCCGGTATCTCTTCCCAGCGGATCCTCAGACCGCGGATCAGCAGTTCTTTCATGGCTTCTTGATGCCGATCTTCTTCGCCAGTTTCTTGAACGGATCGACGAATATCTTTTCGCCTTCCCGCTTCCAGCCATTGGCTGTTCTCGTGTCGCAGTACGGGCATTTCAGAGCCCGGTCCGGAATGCTTCTGCCGCATCTTTTACACTGCATTTTCTGCCTCCTTATCCGTTACTGTTCTGCGGATGATGAAGTTCAGCCACATCTCGCTGAATCTTTCTTTTCTGACATCATGGCTCTTCCAGCATTCCAGCAGAAGACAATTCTTTCTTTCTGTCAGAATCTCTGCCATGCGTTCGATATTGAGATCGGTGAACCAGCGCTCACCCCGGTATCCTTCAAAGTCACCGAATTTGAAGGAAGCGTAGATAACGCCTTCCCATTTCAGCGCTTCCAGCATCCTGTCAAACAGACCGCCCAGTTCTTCATACGGGCAGTGCAGCAGCGAAGCACAGGCCCAGATGCCCTGGTATTCCTGCGTTGCGCTGAGTTCGTCAAAGCGCATGATCCGCACCGGCAGTCCGGTATACGCCGACGCTGCCGCTGCCATTTCCGCAGAGCCGTCTGCCGCATCCACTTCGTAGCCCTGATTTTTGAAATACAGGGAATCTCTGCCGCTGCCGCAGCCAAGATCCAGGATCTTTCCTTCTTTCGGCATATAGAAGAGAAAACGATCATAGGCATATTTCATGGAAGCGTTCTTTGTGTCATTGACATAACTGCCGGCATGTTCATCGTAGTACTGAATCGTTTTATCCATGCCCTGCTCCGCTATTTTTTCAGATATGCCTCAAGCAGCTGCAGGGTATTCTCCGCACCTTCGACATGGCTTCTTTCATAGCCGTGGGAAGCATATACACCCGGTCCGATCAGGGCATGTTTCAGGTCATAGCCGGCCGCAATTGCCGCCTGGGCATCGGAACTGTAATTCAGATATACATCGACCGCATACTGCAGTCCGTTTTCTTCCGCCAGCCGGACGAGTTCATCCGTGACTCCAAAGTCATACGGACCATGTGCATCCTTGGCACAGACCGATACTTTTCTTTCGCTGCCTTCCAGACCGTCGCCGACGCAGCCCATATCCACTGCCAGGATCTCTTCTGCATCTTCCGGCAGACCGCCCTTGCCGCCGTGGCCGACTTCTTCATAGGTCGTCAGGAACAGATAGACTTTTCTCTTCAGCTGCAGTTCTCCTTCCCGGACTTTCTTTGCCAGGGCAAAGAGAATGGCAGCCGCCAGCTTGTCATCCAGATAGCGGCTCTTGATATAGCCGGATTCCGTGATGACGGTTCTCGGATCAAAACAGACAAAGCAGCCGTTGGTGATTCCCAGGGCCAGTGTATCTTCTTTTGTCTTCACATCTTCATCGATGACGACTTCCGTATTGTCATAGGTACGTACGGTTTCCTTCATCTTCGGATTGACATGGGTGCTCGGATTGAGAAGCTGGAAACATCCGTCAACGACCGTTCCCCTGCGGGTATAGATCCGTACGTTTTCGGTTTCCGCCGCTACCGGATGCAGACCGCCGAGGTTGGAAAGACGCAGACGTCCGTTCTGCTTGACTTCCGCGACGATGCCGCCGAGCGTATCCATATGCGCTGTGACGATGACCGGTTCCCCTTCGCCGCCGATTTCCGCCAGAACAGAACCCTTTCTTGTCACTGAAGCCTTAAAGCCGAGCTTCTCGAATTCTCTGACTGCAAATTCCGTTGCCTTTGCGGTAAAGCCGGTCGGACTGTCGACTGCCAGCAGATCTTTCATGACCTGCAGAAGATATTCTGTGTTTTCGCTGTACTTCATGCTTTCATGTCTCCTTTTCATAAATCCATATCCATCAGATGCCAGACCTCGCCGCCCCAAGTTGAATCGGCGATGCCATGATCAGTGAATCCCATATGCCTGTACATTTCTGTTCTGTCTTCCAGACAGGTCAGAACCAGTCTGGTCCTGCCCCTGCTTTTCTGATCTGCCGCAAACGCCTTCATCAGAAACGATGCCAGTCCCTGTCCCCGGTGTTCCGGCAGAATATCCAGTCCCATGATCATGACATGAGAACCGGATGGATCATGCAATTCTGTATGCAGAAAGAAATCATCCCGGAAATCTTCTTCATCGCTCACCAGTCCGTTGATGAATCCGACAGGTTCATCAGTACTGCAAAGACGTACCGTCATGAATGCATCTGTGATGGTTTCCACCCGCTGATGCATGATTTCCGGTGTGCATGCTTCATTGGGCGGAAAGCAGATCTGCTCGATCGCAGATACCGTTTCCGCGTCTTCCAGACGGACCGGCGTACAGATATAACGCTCAGCCAACTGCATACAGCTGGGCCTTTTTCAGATCATTGAGATCTCTGTGCAGCAAAGCAGCTGCGAACGGTCTGCCTTCGGATGGATACAGCATGCCGTTATTGACGGAAATCAGACTCTGCCAGGTGCGCACAAGTTCTTCCCGGTCAGCAAACATCCGGGGCAGATGATGCATGACACCGAATCCCTGACGGACCGCATTGCCGCAGAATGTCTCGCCGCTGTCAAAATAATACGTCACGGAATCCGGTGTATATCCCGGCGATGCCAGTACCCGTACCCCGAATTGGCGCAGCAGCTCGCTGCGGACATTCAGGTCTTCCGTATACTTCAGACGGCTGCGGTGAAAGAACGATACAGGCGCATAGCAGTTTGACGTCTCCTCCCGGCGGATCACCCGGCCCAGCGAAGCGACCGCACCGCGCGATGCGGTAAACATCGGTGTGCTGATATTTCTTCCCTGCAGCAGTCCCGGAGCACCCTGTCCGGATACATACAGATCGGCTTTTGTCATATTCAGCAGCTCCGCCGCAAATCCGGCACTGGCTGCCCGGCAGTCCGTCAGGATCACTGCCTGCAGGTCGGATGCTTTCAGCCCGTTCCTGCGCAGAAATCTGCGGAAGGCATTCAGGTCCTGCTTATATCCGGTATTGATCAGGATCCAGCCGCCCTGCGTTTCGCAGAGAAAACTGTTCTTTCCGTCATTGGTGTATGTCAGTATTTTCATGATGTTTCCCCCGGCTTTCATTGTATTTATCATACACTGTTCAGAATTATTGCGCGAAAAGAAAAAACGCCCGCAGGCGTTTTACAGGCATTACAGCAGTGATCTGACGCAGGCTTCGACATCCGCCATGTCCGCTGTCGGCTCGAACCGTGCAACGACATTGCCCTGACGGTCGACGACGAACTTCGTGAAGTTCCATTTGATATCGGAATTGTTCATGAAATCCGGATCGATCTTTGCCAGATGCTGGTTCATGAACGGTGCCTTGTCACCGGTGAATCCCTCAAAGCCCTTCTGGCTCTTGAGATAGGCAAACAGCGGCAGCTGGTTTTCGCCGTTGACATCCGACTTCTTCATCTGCGGGAACTGCGTATTGTATCTCAGTGTGCAGAACTCGTGGATCTCTTCATCGCTTCCCGGTGTCTGCTGACCGAACTGGTTGCAGGGAACGTCAATGACTTCAAAGCCCTGATCATGATAATCCTCATACATCTTCTCGATCGGTTCATAATGCGGTGTAAAGCCGCAGCCGGTAGCGGTATTGACAACCAGTACGACCTTTCCGACATAATCCGCGGTGCTTACTTCATTTCCTTGTCTGTCGGGCAGCTTGTAATCATAAAATCCCATCGTATCCATCTCCTTCTGTCTGTAGTTTCACCAAATGTACGCTGAACCGCAAGCGATTTGATCAGCGTCTTTCAACATTCCGGTTTTCATCCAGCTTCCGGTAGAAGTACTCCACTGCGCCTTTAGATATATCCGTCAGCATCCCGGCCAGTTCCTCTCTGCTGATGCGGCTGCTGTCTTCCAGCCAGTATGTAAGAATACCGCTCAGACCGTCCGTAATATATCCCCTGCTCAGCTGCAGGAGGGTATCATTTTCCACCGCACTGATACCGCTGTAGACGGCCGTCAGAGTCCCGTCAAGGAACGTTCTGGAAATCATTTCCCGGAAGCGTGTCTGCGAGCATTTTGAAAGGATCCGCAGAATCTCCCGGTTTTCATCGACCGTTTTGATGCACCAGCCGGTCGTGTCATAGATACTGCCGGCAGAAAGATTCGTAATGATTTCCGGTGTCAGTTCCTCAAGGATCTTCCGTTCCACATCCTGATAGACAGCTTCAAGCAGATCGTATTTTGTTTCATAGTGGCTGTAGAAAGCATTGCGGGATATGCGTGCCTTTGCACAGATGTCCTTGATATGAATGTTCTCAATGGTGTTTTCGCAGGCGCACGAAAGAAATGCACTGCGGATCAGTTCTTCAGTTTTTACAAATCTCAGGTCACGTGTATTCATATGATTAAATCCACGTCTGTTTTATCTCATATGCATCTTCGGGTGTCAATGCAGGTGAAAAAGACATCCTGCAGACTTTGTCTAAACATGTATGCATATAGTACTTTCTGTAAAAAAAACAGAAAAAAGCCGGATCATTCCATCATGGAAATTCCTCCGGTATCTCCGGTTTCCCCCGCCGGAATGCGCGTGTACCGTGCTGTTTATACACCGCGCCCATCCCGCTGACGGTATCTTCATTTCCTTTCCGCAGGGAAATATGATCTCCTTTTTTCAGACACTGTCTGCGGGCACACCCTTATTCAGCCGGAATATTGATTACTCATTGAATTCCGGTGATTAATACATATGACAGGATCTGTCATATTTCAACTTTTCGGGGGATATATTGCATTTTCGGGGGACGGATGTATTTCATTGGAATTATCGCTTTTTAGTTTTTCTCCGGATGCCAGCCGCAGTTTCAGCCCCGCAGGCTGTCTGCAGATATGCATATTTCACAGAATACTGCGCGAACTGCAGATTTTGTGCTGTGAAAGAAAAACAGATATGTACGGATTGCGGTATCATATAGCCATGAAATTCGCTGTAGTCGATGACGATATAAATTATCGGGATATATTTGAGCTGGCTGTCGCAAAGACTTCTCTTACAGATACATTTTCTTTTTTCAGCAATCCGGGCCAGTTCCTCAAAGCGGCCGGTCAGTATGATGCGGTATTTCTGGACATCCAGATGCCCTATGCATTTTCTGACGGACAGATTCTGAAAAGCGATCAGAAGACCCGGACTTTCGGTTTTGAAATCGCCCACAGACTGCGACAGATCTGTCCGCATATTCCTGTTGTATTTCTGACATCCTATCCGGAACTGGTCTTTGATGCATTCGGGTTGAATGTCATTGCTTTTATTGACAAGAAAGATCTCACGGAAAGACTGCCCGATGTGATTTACAGAATCATCAGTGAAAAGACAGCCGAGTCTTCGATTGCTGTTGAAATAATCAGTTCTACCAGAACTGTCCGGATACCGCTGCGTTCAATCGTATACTGCGAAGTCAATAACCGCGATGTCTTTATCCACACAGCCGATGCAGAAGAACTGCAGATCAGAAAGCATACGCTCGGTTCGCTTTACGAATTGATAGATGCGGATCAGATATTCCTGTTTGCCAGCAGATCGCTGTTTGTCAACCTGCACTATATTGCCCGCATCGGCGGCAGAAAGCTGTATTTAAAAGGTCTCCGCAATCCGGTTCCGGTCGCAAGAGACCGATTCGATGAAATCAATAAAGCTTTCGTCAGATATCATTCAGTATGACAACGGTTGTACACGTACCGTCATGAATGTCTGCCGACAGTCCTCCGTTATGCATGGATGCAATCTGACGGACACTGGAGAGACCGATTCCATGGTCTTTTTTGTTTTCTTTCTCAGTTTTGAAATCTCCCCCCTCTGTCGAATTGCTTACGGAAATAACAATACTGTCATTCTGCTCGGTTTTCAGCCGGATGAAGGCACGCGCCGGATCGCTGATATTGTTCTCAATTGCATTATCGAGCAGATTTCCGATGATCATCGCAATATCATATTCGGTTTCTTTCTTCAGACACCGGACGCTGATGAAAGACGCTGTCCGGATGCCGGATGCCTTTGCTTTCAGAAACTTGACCGAAATGACCGCATCGATTGCAGAATATCCGGTCTGCGGATGCACAGGCATTTCATTCAGCTGCTGCAGTGTTCTCTGCACGATATCTTCGCATTTTTCATATTCGCCGTTTTCCAGATAAGAATGCAGTATCAGAAACTGATTTTTCAGATCATGTCTGATGATCCGCAGTTCGCTTTCTTTCTGCGTATAGAATTCAGCATTTTCCATTGTATTCTGCAATGCAAGCGAAATTTCAGACGCCTGCTTTTCCCGGAAACTGTCCTGCGAAGACTGATTGAAAATGTAATACATCAGGAAAGCAACTGCACTGAGGAGAATGATCACCGGCGAGAATACTTTGATATTGTCTGCCGATCGGTAGACCACGCCTTCCAGAGCCGTTATTACAATATCCAGCATCAGAAAAATCAGGATAAACAGAGGCGCGTATCTGTTCTGCATCGTCTGGTATTTTCTGAAAAACCGGTTCACCATGCCCAGCAGAACAATAATCAGAGGTCTGCTCAGAAAAAACATGTACTGGAACACTTCCTGCTGAAACAGCTTCCGAAGATTTATATGTGCGAAATGTCCATATATTTTTACAAGAAGATTCGCTGACTGCTCACCGGTCGACACAATGATATCCAGCATAAGGATATAGATCAAAGCAGAAACAGCCCTCTGCGGAAGCGATCTGTCACGGAAAAACCACATCACCGCAAACATGACAGCTGCCTGCAGCGCAGAAAAGAATACCTTGTGCAGATCCAGATTGAACCGCCACAATACCGCTGTCAGAATTGCTGTAAATGCAATCAGATAGCTTATTTTCCGGTCTGATTCGATGCACATGTATTCGCATGAAAACCAGGCAAATATCATCGCATCAACAGCCAGTTCAATGATCTGCAAATAAAACATGATTCATTATCTCCTGCCAATTAACAATTTTATACCTCACTGCATGTAGAAATAAACGATTCACAGCACAAAATAAACAGTTCGCGCAGAATCTGTTCAGGCATCCGGTAAATACTGCTATGTATAAGACAGACATGTCGGACATACATGCCGGGTTCTCTCGTATCAGCATGTACTGTTCTTGTTTCAATCGTACGATTCAGCATTCATATGTGTTTTGAATTTGAAAGAAAGCAGGTGAATTATGATTACTGAAAAATTCAGAATACTTGGCCTGGGTTTTGCGGTCATTGCCCTGATCGGAACAATGATTATCCCGGCAAAAGCTTATCAGACTGGTTTTGTAATAACAGAAGACTGGACATACAGTGATAAGTCAACAGGAAATTATAAACAGGACACTTCACTGGCGGCTTATGTTGAATGGCAGACTTCCAATAAAGCGTCTCATAATGAATGGTTTCAGGTCATTGACGCTAACGGCACTGTTGTAGGACCAGAGGTACTGTTTACTTATCTGCAGGCAAGATTCATTGCTGAAAACAGTCTTGATTTTACAAACCCCTACTATCTCAGGGCTAGACGTGAACATATCATCAATCCATATACCTGTGTAACCGGTATCTGGGAACCGTAATTATGAAATGGACAGAACAGGTATGGACTCCTGCCTGTTCTGTCCTGTGAGGTGCTGTATGAACCGAAATCATGAATATAAACCGTATATCATTGCCGGATTGGTTTCATTGTTTCTGATGATCCTGTTTTTTCTGATGGACCAGCAGCTTCTGTTCTGGATCAAAAAGCTTATGAATCACGAATTTGATTATATGCAGTACAAAAGGCTTTATTTAGGAACGGATGACCCGTCTGTACCTTTTACCGAATGGGATTTTCTGCGTTTTACAGTATTCAATTTCCCGGCGATGGGATTTGATACGAAGATCATTTTTTCAACCCAGCTGTTTCAACTGTTTATTCCGCTTTACGGCGTTCTTGCAGGTATCTGCTTTTACCGTGAGCGAAGAACTGTATACCGTTTTGAATATTTCCGGAACTGCCGTTACCGGCGGATGATTTTCCTGAAAGCGGTGAAGCATTCCGTATGCGCTGCACTGTCCGTATTTGTACCGTATATGCTGTTTGTGATATTCATGCGTATCGCAACCGGTGCCGATCCCCGCTGGTTCGGCTGTATGTCCCGTACCCTGTTTGATGACGTTCTGCCGGAAGGATTCTATCTCCGGCATATATTTGCATATTATGTGCTGGAAGGTTCTGTCCGTTTCTTTCTGATTCCATCTGTCTATGCTGTTTTTTCGGAAGCGGCCGTTCTGATATCGCCGGGCTTCAAGACAGCTGCCGCAGCTCCTGTCCTCTATTACTACGGGCTTTCTGCCATTGGATTTTCTCTGTACTGGATCATTCCGCAGGTATCTCTGTATGTCAACCCGTCTGTAATTATGGCAGCCGGCTCTTATTCGGATATCAATACACCGCTGATTATTGCAATCAACATGATTCCCATGTTCATCGGAATCATGACAATTCTGAAACAGACAGAATATGCGGAAATATAGAACAGTTATGTCCGGAACTCTCGGAAGCTGTCTGACAAATCTGGTTTATACAGCACTGCTGATCCGGAGTACTGCGAAACTGCAGACATCCGTCTGTTCACAGATTCTGCAGGAATACACATATATGGCAGTTTTCTCGTTCTTCCTGTTTTATCAGATGTCATCTGAAATGCCGATGATGACAGTCATATACCGTTTTGAATCAATCCGGCAGTATTACAGACACCGGCTGGCCTGTGCGGTTAAGCGGCTGATGACAATGACAGTTTACGTGACGCTTTTTCAGACTGTTCTGTTCGGTATCTGCGATCCCCTTTTCGAAATCAGAACACTGCTGTACAGAAATACCTGTCTTCTGCTGTTTGCGGCAGACACTGCATGTTTAATTCTTCTGTACGGCAACTTCCGGCGGATTACGGCGGGATATATCCTATGGAATCTGCTGTACATTCTGCAGATTCTGGTCCCTTCTGCCCTGAATCCATTCTCTCTCCTGCAAAAAGAACAGCCTCTGAGATTTTTATGCTGTATAACCGCTTTTACCGTATTCACCTGTATATATACGGAAATCATGATGGGCTGTGAAAGGAGGCGGCATCAATGGCTGGAGTCGGCTGGAAAAGACTTGGTATAACGACATCTGCTGCATATATCATGTCATTCTTTTTCCTGCTTCTGCCTTACCGGCAGAATAACAGCTATCCTGTTCTTCTGAATCTGCAGTTTCTCAATTTCAGCATGTTTGCGCATTTCCGGTTCAGCAGGTTTGATCCGATGCATATCATATGGTTTCTCTGGTTTTTCCATTTCACTGCAGATGCATTTCTGTCATGTATCAATGAGAACACTTCCTTTCTCTCCATGCGCTTGTACAGAAGCAGCCGCAATGAAGTTCTGAAGCAGATGATCCGAGAAAGCCTGCATGACATTATCCGTCTGTCAGTACTGCTTATCATGATCATTGTTTCCATTGCAATGCTGTCTTTGTTCTGGATCAGAGAGAATATTTCTGCCGCATCGGTTCTCTGTGTCTGTCTGTACTGTATCCGCTTTTCTGTTTTGCTGCAGACGATGATCTGTGCAATCCGGATCTTCTGCCTGTTCAATCCTCCCTCGTATGTTTTCACGCTTCCGTTTCTGTCTGTTCTGGCCGGAATCGGATTCGATGCGGTCAGCGGGCAGCATCTGATCACATGTTCAGCTGACCTCCTGATGGAATTATACGGTCTGGTTTTATCTGCCGGACTGTTCTGCGCCATGGCTTTATGTGAACTTCACTTTTTTAAACGAAAGGAAGTGAATATTCATGATTGAACTGAAGCATATTCGCAAAAAATATAAAGAAAACATTCTCTTTGAAGATGTCAGCGCAGTCTTCAGCAGTCCGGTCATAAAGATTGCCGGGGAAAACGGCATCGGAAAAAGCGTCCTGCTGAAAATGATTGTCGGCTACAGTTTTCCTGACAGCGGCCAGGTCATCTGTGACGGCAGTGTTCTCGGAGAGAACGGCAGAGATTTCATTGAAGATGCCGGCATATTTATCGATGCACCGCAGTTTATGAGCCAATGGAGCGGATATGACAATCTTGCATACCTGGCAGATATTCGGAAACGCTGCTCTGCAGAAAAACTGAAAGAACTGATTGAATACTTCGATCTGACGGATGATATCCATAAGAAATACCGGACTTATTCCCTGGGAATGCGTCAGAAAATGCGCCTGATCCAGGCAGTGATGGATGACCCGAAATACCTGATCCTGGATGAGCCGTTTGATTCACTCGATCAGACTGCTGTCACAAAAACGATGGCTCTGCTGAAAGACCATGTATCCGCAGGTGCCGGAAGAATGATGATCTATACCAGCCACAGTGAAACAGATACTTCTTTTACGGATGAAATATACACCATTGATCATCATAAACTTGTTGCACTGCCGCTTCACTGACAATGTATTATCGGGCATTCCAATGATATAATGCAGCACGGATAACAGGAGATTTAACTATTATGAAAGATTACATTCAGCTGGTGGATCATCACTGTCATAACTGTCTGCGGTGCGTACGTGCCTGCCCGACAAATGCCATGACATACATCAATAATTCACCCAGAATCGAACCCAACGAATGCATTCTGTGCGGACGCTGCTATACTGCCTGCCCGCATGACGCAAAAAAGCAGAAATCGCAGATGAAGGAAGTACTGCAGTGGCTCAGAGAAGGACGGGAAGTCATTCTCAGCACCGCCCCGAGCTTTGCGGTTGTCTGGAAAGATTTCAATGCGCTCAAAGAACTGCTGAAAAGCCGCGGCTTCAGTGATATCGAAGAAACAGCCCGCGGAGCAGCCATGGTTTCCAGGGCATACATGAACCTGATCGAAGAGCATACGATGAAGAATATCATCACGACCTGCTGCCCGGCCGTCAATTCCCTGATTGAAAAAGAATACGGCGATCTGACAGACCAGATGGCACCGGTCGTATCCCCGCTGATTGCCCATGCCCGGATGATCCGCAGTGCCCATCCCGATGCGAAGATCGTATTCCTTTCCCCTTGCATCGCCAAATATAAAGAGATCGAGGACGTCCGCTTTGCCGGCGCTGCCGATGCATGCATATCCATGGAAGAACTGGTCGGCTGGCTGAAAGCAGATCTGCAGGAAGCAGAACGGCCGCAATGGGAGGCATTTGAAGGATCCATTGCCCGGGCCTATCCGACGCCGGGCGGCATCATCGCAACCCTGCCGGAAAATCCCAATTATGAATATGTACCGGTCGACGGCATTGAAAAGATCCGCTATATGCTGGAAGCCATCCGCCGGGGCGAACTGGAAGGCTGCCTGCTGGAAGTCAACGCATGCAAAGGCTCCTGCCTGGCCGGACCGCTGCTTTCGCATTTTACACACAATGAATTCCTCGGTCAGCTGCGGATCAGCAGGCAAACCGCCAATACCCCGAAGATCACCACCGGAGAGCTGCCTGTGGACATGCATGCGCAATGGCGCAAAGAGAACATCTACCGTCCGGTCCATACCGAAGAAGAGATTCAGAAACAGATGATTGCCATGGGCAAAACAGAACCGATGAAGATCCGCGACTGCGGTGCCTGCGGCTATGAAACATGCCGCCTCAAGGCCATTGCCGTACTCGACGGAAAAGCCGATCCGAAGATCTGTCTGCCGGATGCGCTGGAAAGAGCCCAGTCGCTTTCCGCAGTCATGCTGGATAATACTCCCAACGGCATCCTCGTCGTCGATGACGATCTGCTCATCCGGGATATGAACAATGCCGCAAAAACCATGCTCGGCTTTGAAAAAGTCGATGCCTCCGGCATGCCTCTGGAAGGCATTCTTCCCGATACCGGACTGATTGATCTGGTCAAAGAAAAGCGCAGAAAGACCGGATACTTCCAGTGTTTCTATGAAAGCTACCAGAAGCTGATCGAACACGCCGTCGTCCATGCCCGTGGCCAGAATCTGACGGTCATCATCCTGATGGACAGGACCGAAGAAACAAAGCAGGAAATGAAACTGGCCGCGATGCGTACGGAAGCGATGGAAGTGACCCAGAAAGTCATCAATGAACAGATGAAATCCGTACAGGAAATCGCCTCCATGCTCGGTGAGACGACAGCCCGTTCCAAAGTCGCCCTGCTCGAGCTGCAGAAAGTCATCCGCGGTGAATAGCATGAACGAGAAAATCCATGTCGATGCCGACTGGCGTTCCCTCTTCCATTTCGGCGAAGAACTCTGCGGCGACAGAGTCATGATCAGACAGAGCGATGACTGCTTTGTCCTGGTTCTGGCGGACGGACTGGGATCAGGTGTCAAGGCGAATATCCTGTCCACCCTGACCGGAACGATCATCTCGGAAATGATCTTTGAAGGACTGTCCCTGAATGAAGCGGTCGAGACGATTGCGGCGACCCTGCCGGTATGTTCCGAAAGAGAAGTTGCCTACAGCACCTTCACGATCCTGCAGGTGTTCTATGACGGACATGCCCATCTTGCCCAGTATGACAATCCGGCTGCCGTATTCCTGCGCAGCGGAGAAGTCATGCCGATCAGAAAAGAAGAGCGCCGGATCAGCGGAAAAACGATTTATACTTCCGATCTGGAATTGAAGCCGGGCGATCATATTCTCATCTTCTCCGACGGCATCCTGTATGCCGGAACAGAACAGGAACTCAACTACGGCTGGGACCAGAATGCGGTGGAAGCCTTCCTGGCAGATGAGATCCGTCCGGAAGACCCGGCCCGGGAAGCCGACCGCATCCTGCTGGCGATGGTCAATAATCTCTATGGCGGAAAACCGTATGATGACTGCACCGTTGCGGATGTGCATATCGTCCCGGCCGAAGAAACCGTCGTCATGGCCGGACCGCCTGCGCACCGGGAAGATGATGACAAGGTCATGATGAAACTGATGAATGCGACCCGGTATAAGATCGTATGCGGCGGAACAACAAGTCTCGTCGCTGCCCGCTATCTGCATACCGAAGTGCTCACCGATACCGATTCGCCGATGTCGGAAGATGTCCCGCCCAAGGCGATGATCAAAGGCATCGACCTTGTCACGGAAGGTCTGCTCACCATGCAGAAAGCCAATATGTTCCTGCGGCTGGCCGGTCAGGACCATGACTTCTATGAAGAACTGCTGCTGTCAAAGGAACAGGACGGCGCCTCCTGTCTGGTCAGGGCACTGGGCAATTCCAGCAGGATACGCTTCCTGCTGGGCATGTCCGAAAACGAAGGCCATAAAGGATTCGGCAGTTCCATATCGCTCAGCGCCAAGCAGATGGTCATTGAAGAAATGGCCGACAATCTGCGCAGACTCGGAAAGATCGTAACGATCGAGCAATATTAAAGCCAGGTTTCCCTGGCTTTTACTATGCTTTGATGAATACCGGTATCACATCCAGCGGTGACGGAACCATGATCCTTCTGCCGCCTTCCAGGATTTTTCCGGTATGGAAATCCTGCCATCTGCCCGCTGGCAGATAGACTTCTCTTTCAAAGGTATCCTGATACAGGACAGGTGCGACCAGATACCTGCTGCCGAACATGAACTGATCGTATATTTCCCAGCATTCCGCGTCTTCCGGGAATTCATAGAACATCGCCCTGAGCAGCGGACTGCCTTCTCTGGAGGCTTCTTCATACAGGGAAGCGATGTAGTCATGCATGGACAGACGGATATCCAGATATTTCTTCATGATCCGGAAATTCTCTTCGCCATAGGACCATAATTCATTCGGCTGACCGGTATGCAGATAGCCGCCGCCGAAGTCTCTGTCATCCAGAGGCGGAATGTCATACGGACCTCTGTCGCCGTGCATGCGCAGGACGGCAGTGAATGCGGCGAATTCGAACCAGCGGATCAGCAGCTGACGGAATACCGGGTCATTGACATCATCGGTCATGAAACCGCCGATATCGGTCGTCCACCAGGGAATGCCTGCCAGTCCCATATTGATGCCGCACTGCAGCTGGTCGCGGAAGGATTCAAAGGTACTTGGCACATCGCCTGACCAGATCACATTGCCGTATTTCTGCGAACCTGCCCAGCAGCTGCGCAGCAGGTTGACCGGATCCTTCCGGCCGTCCGCAATCATATTGTCATAGATGGCACGGCTGAAATACTGCGGCCAGATATTCGAACAGGAAAGCGCGGTGCCGATGTAATAGCGGTACTGATCAAAATCATATTTGACATAATCCGGCTCAGCATTGTCCAGCCAGATCATATCGATGCCCAGATCCAGGTAGTTCTTTTTCACTTTCTCATAGAGGTACTGGCGGGTCTCGGGATTGGTCGCATCGATTTCGGTACAGTCGCCCTGATAGTCATAGGTCTGATATCCGCCCCGCTCGGTCTGGATGAGCAGACCGCGTTCCAGCATCTCATTGAAGTTTTCGCTCTTTTTGTCTACGGAAGGCCACACCGATACGCATACTTTGATGCCCATCGCATGCAGTTCATCGGCCATCGCTTTGGGATCGGGCCAGTATTGCGGATCGAATTTCCAGTCTCCCTGGCAGGTCCAGTGGAAGTAGTCGATCACGATCGCATTGATCTTCACACCGTGTTCTGCACAGGCCCGGGCGGTATCCAGCACTTCCTGCTGGGTTCTGTATCTGAGCTTGCACTGCCACAGTCCCATCAGATCTTCCGGGAAATGCGGTGCTCTGCCGGTAGCTGCCGTATAGTTGAACAGGATCTGTTTCGGGGTATCGGCTGCCGTGATCCATTCATCCAGCTGCTTCACTGCTTCCGCAGTAAATTCGGTAATATTCGTACCGAAGGAAGCCCGGCCGACGGCCGGATTGTTCCAGAGGAATCCGTAGCCCTTTGAGGAGATGAAGAACGGTACCGATACCTGGCTGTTTCTCTGCTCAAGATCAAGAATGCATCCCTTGAGATCGGTATTGGCCTGCTGATACTGACCCATGCCGAAAATCTTTTCCTGCGGATCGGAATCGAATTTCTGCACGATCCGGTAATCGCCGCCGATATACGGCCGGTAGTCGCGGTTGATATACTTCAGGCATCTGCTTTCGTTTCCGAGGGTTCCTTCATAATTGCGGAAATATTTCCGCAGGAAGCATTTACCGTCTTTATAGAACGCGATGACGCCCTGGGGATTGACAGCGGCTCTGATTCTGCCGCATATGATTTCCGCCGATGTTTCACCGATATGAATTTCCGCTTCCGTTCTGGCCGGTTGCTCGGTCAATGCCCAGTCATGCTCTGTAAACTGCGGGTAGCGGGTGGAGCGGATGCGCAGAGAATCGATGCCCCACGGCTCGATCCGCAGCGTTTCGCCTGCGTGTCTGACAATCAGTGCCTGATGATCTTTGATAAACATATACGGTCCTGCCTTTTTCATTATTGTAGCGCATCAGCGCCATTTGAATACAGCCAGACCGTAGATATAGACAAACAGAATGACTGCCGGAACAGCAAACCGGAATACCGGCTTCATCGCCCGGCTCACCCGGAGTCCCCTGCCGGCATTGGCTTCCTGCAGGAATGCCTCCCAGCCCCAGCCCGATGCACTGCAGCAGAATACCGAAAGAAGCAGAGAGCCCAGCGGCAGGATGTTGACGGAAACGATAAAATCCCAGAAATCCAGCCAGGAAGAGCCCGGCGCAAACGGCTGAAAATGCAGAACACTGTATCCCAGGGCAGTCGTCAGGGCAGACGCAAATACCCCTGCCGCACAGATCAGGCTGCCTTTCGGGCGGCTCCAGCCGGTCAGTTCCCGGACCATTGCCAGAATGTTTTCACAGACACCGAGCACCGTCGACATGGCCGCAAATACCATGAACAGGAAAAACAGCATGCCCCACCATCTGCCGCCGGCCATATGATTGAACACCGTCGCCATCGTATCGAACAGAAGACTCGGACCTGATGTCACTTCCACGCCATAGGTAAAGCAGGCCGGAAACATGATCAGACCGGCAATCACGGCAACAGCGGTATCCAGTGCAATCACATGCAGGGCTTCTCCCATCAGGGTTCTTTCCTGATCGATATAGCTGCCGAAAATCGCCATGCTGCCCATGCCGACAGACAATGTGAAAAACGCCTGGTTCATGGCACCGGCTGCCGTTTCCCCGTTGATTTTGGAAAAATCCGGAACGAGATAGAACTTCAGTCCTTCTGCTGCACCGGGCAGACGCAGACTGTGCACTGCCAGCACTGCCATCAGAATGAGCAGTGTGATCATCATTCCCTTGGTGATTCTCTCCAGTCCGTTCTGCAGATCGAAGCTCAGCACCGCAAATGCCGCTACGACGGTGATCAGCAGGGATATGACATTGACGGCAGGATCCGAAATCATTGCCGCAAAGCCCAGTCCTTCTGTTCTTCCGGCCGCAAAGCGGAAGAAGTAATACAGGATCCATCCGGTCACGACACAGTAGAATGCCATCAATGCGATATTGCCGAACAGGCATACTGCTCCCCACAGATTCCAGCATCCCTTTTTCTGCAGTTTCCGATACATATGCACGGGCGATGTCTGGGCTGCTCTGCCGACGGAAAATTCCATCGTCAGCACCGGCAGACCCAGCACGAGAAGAAAAATAAAATACAGTACCATAAAGCTGCCGCCTCCGTACTGCCCGCACATCCACGGGAATTTCCATACATTTCCGCAGCCGATCGCGCATCCGGCTGACAGCATAATGAAGCCGAGCCGGCTTCCCAGTCTTTCTCTTGTACTCATAAGCCTCCTGACTGTTGTTGTTTTCAACAGCAGACTTTTTCCATTATGCCACAAATATGTATGCAAAAGACAGAAGAAAAAACAGTCCGTGTGAACTGCCTTTCATTCTTTGATCATGATTTCAGATATGTCTCCAGCTTCTGCAGGATGGCATCTTTTTCTTCTCCGTCTTCCATCGGCACAAGGATCCATGTAACGGCATATTCCCATCTGTCGGTCGCACCGATCGCCCCTTCTTCGGAAAGCATATATGCCTGCGGCGGCTGCAGATCCGCATTTTTATCCATGGAATCGATCAGTTCCAGAACGGTCACCGGTTTTCCCTGTACATCCCGCCAGACCAGACAGAGCTGCGATGCATCTTTGACAAGATCTTTAAATGACTGATAGCGTTTCATTTTTTTCTCCTTACGGTCTGACCAGCAGCACATCGCCGAACATGCCGCTGTCTTTCACCACGATATTGCCGAGTACGTATTCCGATCCGCCATGGGAATAATACGGGCCGAGCCCGATTGAAGTTCCGCCTGCCTTCACATCGATATATTCATTGTCCCATGTACCGGTAAACGGTGTGTAGCCGACTTCCGCTTCATTCTCCGGTTCGACATGGGTGCCATAGCGGATATACACCGGATGCAGAATCAGCTGTGCAGTATCCCCTGTAAAGGATACTTCCGCAAGGCCGATCTCATCGATCCGCTCCTCCCCTTCATTCAGGCGGTTGAATGTCATACAGTATTTCCATTCCCCGGATATCGCTGCAGCGGAAAGCAATGCCGCATCGGCAGGTATGCCGTTGGCATAGACATCGTTTTCATAGAACAGGAAATCATCAAAGCGGGGTTCTCCGGCAGGCTTCAGTATTCCCTGCGCAGTATCGTCAGATGCGGGTGTGCTGTTTTCCTGTGTTTCCGTTTCAGCAGTATCCTGCGGTTCCATCTGCTCTATCCCTTGAGAGACATCCTCTGATGCAGGAGGGCTGTTCTCCGGCTCAGTATTATCCTGCGGGGGTTCCATCGCTTCTATTCCCTGGGCCGTATCTCCGTCTTCCTTCTTTTCTGTTTCAACATCCTCACCGTCAGGAAGAACAGACAGGGTTTCGCTGTCCGGCATGGAAGAAGGATCTTCCGGCGGAGTGCGGTGATAGATTTTCTCCCACAGAGCCATGCCGCCGAATGCGGCAGCACATAGAACAGCGGCAGTCAGAAGCAGCTTGACGAATGCTCCGGAAGATTTTTTCTTTGCGGCAGGTGCAGTGATCTGCATGCCGCACTGATCGCAGAAAGAAGCGCCGTCCGGCAGTTTTCTGCCGCAGTTGGGACAATATACAGCCATAGTTATCTTTCATCCTTTCAGAAATTCAATGCACAGATTCTCTCCGTCTGTGCTGAACAGCATCGGTATCCGCTCCGGTGTGACCGTATTCACCCCGACGGATGCAGTGCCGTCTGTATTGACAGTACCCATTACGATCACCGCTGAAACACCGCTGACATCGATTTTCAGCTCATGGGCAGTATCACAGCGGACGGGAACAGAGCCATGCGGCGGCAGATTGCCGCTGCAAAAAACATAGGTGCCTTCCTGCCGTCCTGCAGGCAGTCCGCTCAGCCTGCTGAGTTCTTCATCAAAATCGATCACGATGCTTTCACCGTCGCCGCTGAATTCCATCGTGCCGTGTTCCGAGGTGAATATGCCGGCATGCGGTTCCGGTGCCGGTGTATCCGGTTCATAAGGCGCATTGCCGTTCCCATGCGGTGTACACCCGCATGCAATAAGCAGCACCGCTGCAAGCAGGATCCGCAGATATTTTTTCATTGCATCATCCTCCGATCACCTCTGTATCCGCATCCGGACAGTGCTCCGCAATAAATGCAAAGATTTCTTCGAATGCATCGTCTTCCGCAAAGACCTGATTGCGTATCCATGTACTTTTCAGTTCAATCAGGTTCTTCTGCGGATAAGCCCGGATCTTTCTGACTTTCCGGAAATCGGAATACAGGGAATTGCCGGATGCCGAAAGCATGCCCGCTCCCTGTGCGCTCAGATTTCCCGTCTTTTTCCCTGCCAGCATGGCAAGCAGATCCAGTGCCTTTGCCTTATCGGTTTTGATCTGGATATGGTCGACGCCTTTTTCATCCATCTCAAAAAGAACCGTATACCTCCCGTTATTGGCCCGGACCACGATCCAGTAAGCGACAAGTGAAATCACCATAAGAACGGCAGAAACAAGCAGAACCGGCACCAGTCCGCGGATCATGCCGGAGATCCCGCCGCTGAACAGATCGATAATCATTGTGAATGCAATCATGATACCGGCCGCGATGCCGAATACCCGCCATACTTCAAAGAGCAGGAAAAAACTCCGGATCATCGGCAGTTCATAGACCCAGGTATATGTTTCCGGTCTTTTCGGTTCTGCCGTCTCTTTTTCCGGGCTTTCTTCATTCTCACCGGCAAATGCTTCGAGGATCAGTCTTTCGTTTTCTGCAGATGCACGCGGTGCCTGTTCATACTGTACGGACATCTCATCCTTCCTTTCCGGAAAAAGCAATTTATCCGATTAAATTATAACGATTCATGAACATGTCCGCTCTGTGCCATATATAATGTCATTGACAGTTCTTGTACAGTCAGGGAGTATATTATGTTTTCTCAGAAACTCGATCAGATCATGAAAGGCACCGGTACCGGCGACAGTACTCTGGCAGAAGCCGCCGGACTGGACCGTACCGGCATCAGCCGCTTCCGCACCGGCTCACGGGTACCGAAGCAGAACGGTTCTTCTGCCGCAAAGCTCGTGCAGGGTATTCTGCTCTGTGCCCGCAGAAATGAAACCATGGCCCAGCTGTGTGCCCTGTGCGGAGCAGATTCTGAAGCAGAAGACGCACAGATACAGAATGCACTGCATACATGGCTCTTTTCCGATGAACCCGCAAAGGAAATGCCGGAAACAAAGAAAAAGAAAAAACTGAAATCCTTCAGCCGGAAACTGGATGAAGTCATGACGATGCTCGATCTTTCCAATGCAAAACTGGGCCGGCTTCTGTATGTCGATTCTTCTTTGATCAGCCGCTACCGGAAAGGTACCCGCATTCCCCAGGCCGGATCTCCTGCGGCAGAAAGAATATGCGCACAGCTGTGGGATCTGACCATGCATTATAACCGCAGAGATGAACTCGGCCGCATCATGCATATTGCGGCGGATGAAATCGATGAAGACGTGTTTACGGTCTGGCTGCTGGAAAGCGAAGACCAGTACCTGCCGGCGATCCGCTCTGCCCAGTCCCTGCTGGAAGCAGTAGACCGGTACCGTCCTCCCGCAGCTCCCACCGCATTTCCTGCAGGATTTCTTCCCGCAGCCGGAAACTTTGAAAAAAAAGAAAGATATACCGGAAATGAAGGACTGCGCGAAGCTGTTCTGCGCTTTCTCAGTGAAGCAGCGCAGAATCATGCCGGTCATCTGTACCTGTATTCCGATCAGAATATGCAGTGGATGACAGAAGATGCAGGATTCTTTAGGCAATGGTCGGCATTGATGTATCTGTGCGCTGCCGGGGGCACGCACATTACGGTCATTCATAACATCGCCAGAGAACCGGATGAAATGATTTCTGCCCTCAAAGGCTGGATACCGCTGTATATGACAGGCATGCTGGAGTCGTACTACAGCCTGAAGCAGAGAGATGCCCGCTTTTCGCATACCTTCTTTCTCAATCCGGAATCATCCTGTATCAGGGCTTTTCATACAGCCGGTGCGGAATCGCACGGACTGTACAATTACGTCACCGGCACGGAAGAACTGAACCAGTGTGTATTTGAATACCAGTCGCTTCTGCAGCAGGCAAGGATGCTTGTGCGGATGAATCCGTCTCTGTCCCTGCCGGAAGCCTCGGGATGCACGCTGATCCAGAATACGTTATCCATTGCGACCATGCCGGAAGAACTCGCGGCAGAGTTTCAGTCCCCGCAGCTGTATGAATACTGGAAAAACATGCATGTCAGCTTCCTGGAACTTCTGCGCACCGGCAGAATTACCGAATGTATGCCTCTGCATGAGGATCTGCCTGCACAGATACCGGCGGAAAAACTGCCCGGCGGTACGCAGCTGTTCTATACACCGGAACAGTACAGAGCCCATGTACAGGCCATCCGCTCACTGCAGAAAGAAAACCCGGATTACCGGTTTATCCCTCTGCAGCAGAATACCTTCGATAACATCCGGATCCTGATCTGCGGTCATTTCGTGCAGATCATCTATACCGGTGATTCTCCGATCAGTTTTGAAGTATCGCATCCTCTGCTGGTAGAGGCTTTCCATGAATATGCCCGCAGGCTCATCCGGCAGAGTTCTCTGTAGCCTTTGAACCGCAGTCATCATCTGCGGTTTTTGATGGTGCCACTTGGCAGACCGTCACACAAGTACTCTTACATAGTACTAATGTATGCTTTTAGAATTCTTATACGGTCTTGTGAAGCTTTAAAAGGGAATATGCGTCTCTATTCGGATCTTCCATTTTTAAAAAATTGACCCAAAAATGACCCAACAACCCAGCTGATTTAACAAATCTCATTGCTGGCAGTTTTTTTGCGGAGTTTCCTTGGGATACTCAAAATGGAGGGAACGAAAATGAGCGGATTTCCAAAACAAAATGGCTGTGAAGAATGCATTGTATATAAAATCCATCATAATCAGGCAGAACCAGAGATATGTCCTGAATGCGGGCATAAATCATTATATTGGAAACAAAACTGTAGGGGTTCCTTGTTTGTCAGGTGCTCCAGGTGCTGGCTAATGGCTTCTGTTGAATTAAATACCCCCTGTGAAGGTGATCCTATATTTTATGAATCCACAAAACTTGTCATAGATCCCCAGAAGCAAATGCCAGGTAACAGAATAATACTTCATCTTGCAAAAATAATTCAGGTCACTGGTCTTCAAATGAGATCAATGTTAATGGATGGGAGCATTTTATATCTTGAACCAGACAAAATGGATGTAGTTAAAGAGGCATTAAACGCTAATAAAATCTGCTGCAAGATTATTGATCCGCAGGATCCTCGGGATAAGTATCAGTATTATATGCATTGTCATTATTCATACTCAGGTATGAGGAAGTACTTGCCGGAAGAACTGCGGCATGAGGCAGGTTATACACAGATGAACGAGAAACGCATTAAACCCGAGACAATCAATTTGAACGAAGTATACAAAATGCTGTGTGAGCACATTCCGGAAAACAAAGAGTTGTATGAAAACTATGTTTCTGTATATGGTCTTGATCACTATGGGTTTGCGTTTACGTGTATCTTCCAACCAATGATAAAGTCGTATGAGCAAAACGACATGGGACTATTTAGAAAATATTCGGAATTCGTTGAATATGTTATGGATCATGGGGAGGAATTGATAGCACAGGCGGTAGGTGACGAAGTGATTGATCGATTGGAAAAAGATGAGTCTGCTGATGTGTGGAACATGTTCAGGCACTATACTTCTAAGAGTTTTAACTATTAGGAAGTTATTGCGTATGAATAGAGGTAAATATGCTGATTGACGAGAAGAACACCATAAAACTCATTGATGATCATGTAAAAAAGGAGATTGATTTACTGTTCAGCATAAAGATCCGTATGGAAGAATTCCCTGATTACAGAAGGCTTAATGTCAAGCAACTACTGCAAAATGAACAGATGTTTTTTGAGAAATTATCCTCCAAAAAAGATTTTGGGCCAATCGTTATTGGTATCGAACAGTTTGATGATTCGTGGACAAACGAAAAGATAATATGGAAAATGGCAGATCTCATTGACAAGTATAAAAAAGAAATATATCTTGCAGTACCGATCAGAGATGGCTTTCGAATAGAAGAACTGATTATCTCACTGGCAGAAGAGACCGATGCTCTCTGGAAGCATAATAAAGCCATGATTACAGATGATGATATATTTATGATTGTTTCACAATATGCCGGAAGCAGGAACAGTTTTGTGAAGCTTTATCCAACAGGCGATGTATCCCTTCATATGTTCTGCGGGAAACTCCCTGATCCGATTGTTACATTCCGGATAGAAACGAATCTTTTGGAAAAAGCAAAGAGCTTTGCGAGAGATTATTTTAATAGTGTCAGTGATATGGATAAGGACACTTATGGCTATTATGAAGATGACAGAGTTTATTTGGATGGCTATCGCATAGAATTTGGATGTGCATGGCTTGGAAAGAATACAAATCCACGCAGTACAGCACAATACTTTAAGGAGAAATCAAACTATCCTGTCATTAACGAGATTATGTCCTTGCCGCAATTGCGGAGTTTACAATGCTATGAAACAGTATATTCATAAAATCAGTTACCCTAAATGTCCATACTGTGGTTCTGAAGAGACAGCCGAACTGATATATGGACACTTTTCAAATAGACATTCAATATGGGAAATGATCCGGCAAGGGAGAAGGGTTGTTTTTGGCAGGTGCCTGATTCCCCCTGTTCTCGACCAGTGGTCCTGTACAAAATGCGGGAAAAGCTTTTCGGATGACAGCGTAAATCATAAGACCTTGGAGCAGAACGGACATGACTACTATGTGCGTGTGGTAATTAACATAAACAGTATTAAGCATTCAAACGTCAGTTATGATTTGAATATGATTTCGAAGGAGTTGGGGGTATGGGTAGATACCGATGAACGCTTTACATGCCAGGGTTTTAATCTGAATCATGATCAGTATAATATGCTAAAACAGACTCTTCGTCAGATGAAATATGAATATGAAAACATTTTTGAAGAGCAGACATATATGGATTTTGACCGAAATGTAAAGTCGCATTTTAGTGTTGCATTGATAAGTGATGACGGTTATCCGTTAGTTACACAGTATGGAGTTTCCGGTGATAGTACACTAATCCGAATCCTTACAAGTTTTACTTTGAGTTATAAAGAGAGTGGCGAGTTGATATGATCGATGATATGAGATATAAAGTGATCGATGCCTTCAGGATTAAGAATCAGACCGTAATCGCTTTGGACAAAAAAAGAGATGTAGAGGATTTAAGCGCCAAGTTTTTAGTCTGTAATTCTGGAAGTTATCCAATTACTTGGATCCAGCCGACGGAGTTTGTATCCATTCAATTTCCTAGAGATCCGGAAGAATTGATTGGCCAAACAATTGGATTTACAATGCAGGAAAGAGTGTTTTTATTAAAAATACTTGATGAATATATGGTTGCCGGAAAAAAGCTATATCTTTTGGAATGGAAGGAAGGATACTCTAATATTAAGTTGATGGATATTCTTTATGACAAAGATGGTTTTCGATTTCAGGTAAGCGAAATTGCAATGGTCACCATCAAAACGGATTACAGCGATCAAAACGATTACATATTACCTCTTAGGCTTAAACCTTTGGATGGTGAAGATGTTCACGGGCAACATTTGACAAATTTGCCGAAAATGACAAAACAAGAAATATGCGACTTCATATGCACAGATGAAGAGTTTTATGTTGATGGACGGCATTGTGCGATTTGTCCCTTTGAAGATATTACTCTAATAACAAACGGTATAGATGAGTTTGCATTCGACTCTCTCGAAGAAGCGATAGAAGCACCTATCTTTGATGGCGAAAGCATTATTGATCTATGGATTGTTATATATCCGCAGATTTCATAGATGATCATGATGGAGATGACGATTATGGAACTATGAAAGCAGAGTATATAAACAAGTAGAATTTGCTTCACTGATCATAGACAAATCGGTTAGCAAATCTGCTGTATTTTTGAAAAAATGACCCAAAATTGACCCATCTGAATACATAGGCATTGAAAAAACCGCATATTTATGCGGTTTCTTTGACTGATGGTGCCGCTTGGCAGATTAGAAAAATGATGTTTTTTATGTTCCGTAAAGTGTCAAAAAGTGCTTAAAATGGGCATTCTTTGTTTTTCATTACCATAGGGTTTTTGGCAAAAGTAGTCAAATAGTAGCCACGATCATGCATTAAAAAAAATGACCCTCCTGCCGTTAATGACAAGAGGGTCTGCTTTAATGCTATTCGATTGTGTTGTTCGTGCCCGGGTCTTCCTCAGGCTCGATGTCTTCCGGTCGGACCGGAGCAACCTGTCCGGCGGATTCTTCCGCCTTAATTTTCAGCAAGTCGATCATATTGACAACCGCCTTAGGAATCGGCATTCCCATCAGTCCGGCGTTCTCCACAATGGAGATCACTTCGTTTGCCATAAAGCCGATGACCACCGCGTCCCGGATGAATGATGTGCCGAATGTCTTGTCCACATACGCTGCAACAAGCACGATCAGCATCGTTGTGACCTTGCGCACTAAACCCTTCCATCCGGCACGGCTTTCAAGTCTGCCGCTTTCAGTTTTCTTCGATGCATGAAACAATCCGGCAACGACAAGACCGGTGATATAGTCGATGATCATGCATATCACCAATGCTGTCATTCCTTCTGTCCATCCTCCATAAGCCTGGGCAATCGTCGACAGTACAACGCCTATCGCGATTTCTCCAGCGGAGAGCTTTGTGAAAAAGTCTCCCAGTTTTTTGATCAGATCTTCCATGGCTGCCCTCACACTAATTCATACTTCGTAAGAATACGCTTGAATTCAGCGCTGTTACCGAAGCCAGTCAGGACCGCACTGCGACCTTTCGCGGCAAGCACCTTGGTCCAATGCGTCGTTCCCGACTTGTCTGGTTTGCGGTGCAGATAGCCACTGTAGCAATCGATGAGGAACTGCGCATCCGACTTTTTCTTGTTTTTGTACTCACGGCTATCGAAAAAACTCGATACAACAGCCTTCGCCGGTACGCCGTTATCCAGAGCATTGACCCACGTCCTCAGACCGCCGGTATCGTATTCTCTGCCGAGAATGTTCTTGTACAGAGATTTGACAAACTCGGTCTCGTTTGTGGTGTTCACGAAGATTCTCGGGCGGAATGCTCCACAGATGTCGAGATTGATTGTCACTGTGCTGAATCCGCTGTTAGGCGTTCCCTGGTTCTCGCTGAAGATACGCCCGGCAGTCTTTGCTGTGTTCGCATATCCCACGAACATGCCGACATGGGATGACGGACAACTGCGACTGCCGATTGCCCAGAAGCACCAATCGCCGGGACGCAGTGCTTTGGGATTGGTGATGAATTCATAGTATCTTCCCCATCCCTGTGAGTTCCTGTACCACCAATATCCATCAGCCCATCCGGTGATGGTCGGCAGAACGGGATAGCCTGCCCATGCGTCAAACTGCTTCTTTGCGTCTACGCACTGTACGTTTGCGACTCCGTCATAGTCGATGCGCTTGCCATTATAGGCGTTGATAAAGTCCTGTGGTGTCTTAGCCATGATTTCCTCCTTAGACCGCTGTTGTGGTCACCTGTCTCCATGCAGTCCATGTTCCCGATGAGTTTCTGTACCGCACATATATGCCTGGTGCAGATGTTAAAAAGACCTGCCAGCGCAGGTTTGATGCATCCCATGTAAAAGCATTAAGCACGATCAGAAGACCGGATGCAGACGGTGTGCCTGTTCCATCGGAAACTCTGTAGATTCCCAAGTCCGTTGCGGAATTGGCGTTTGTCACATCGCCTCTTGGCATCAGGGCAAAGTTCTGCATCTGACTGAATGGCGGTGCGAATGGAAGAAATGCCGGAGACGCAATCTCTGCACTTCTGACCATCGGCGTAAAGGTAACGCCTGTGACCGCCTGCCCATCCGGGATAAGCAGATAGACACAATATTTAGTGCCGTATGTGCATGAGATGGTGACTCCATTGCCAAAATCGTTGCCGAGTGATGCTCCGGTTGTGCTTTGCACCTGCAGGTAATAGGTCGTACCGCTTCCGCCTGCTGGGCATCCGCTGAAGGTGTAGCTGCCTGCTCTTGGGCAGACGAATGCGCCGAAGTTGATGTAGGCGTTTCCGCCCGTTGCCGTTCCTTCTGCCGTGACTCTGTTCCATGAATCGTAAGAGAACGTCACCCCTCTGAAAGTCGTTTCGGATGACCGGCACTGAAGCAGGTTTTTCGATCCCTGCGTCCGCATCATCGCGTCTAAGGCATCCGGAAAGACCCATTTCTGAGACGCGTCTGTCCGGTCATGAATGTGGAATTTCCCATATACATCGAAATGGGTTTTGCCCCATCCGTAGGGCGGAACACCGTTGTACAGTTTTAGTGTCTGTGTGATCGTGTTGAAGGCATCCGAGATGGTAAATCTGATTTCGTACTGCTTTGAATAGTCGAAAGCATCCGGGAAAGTATCCGCCACCGTCCATGAAGTCATCCCATCACCGCTGAGAGATGCAGTTCCGGCAGTTTTTTCCGAGCCATATGTTCCGCCTACTACCCTTGTGCGGTACTTGACCGTGATGGAATTGGTGACAGACGAAGAACCGGAATATGTGGCTGCGTATCCCCGTCCTTTGATGCTGAACTTGGCTTCCTCTCCTGTCATGCTCGTCCGTGAGACGGATGTCGATGTGAGGTTAGGGACCTGATAGCCGAGCAGTGTGAAAGTCTTCGATGCGGTGACTTTCGTGCCTCGTTTGTCGATGACTGTGACCGTGATTTTGTTTGCCGACACATTATCAACATCGAGGTTGTATGTCAGCTTTGAGAGACCATCGACTGAGGGCGTGAATGTTCTTCCGCCGATGGTGACCGTTGCGCTGTCGAGCAGCTCATAGGATTCCGAGACTCCGAAGGTAATCACTTGCCGGAGTTTCGACAGGCCATTTATCATCTGTGTCGCTGTGTGATACGGGGATGTCGCTGTGTTCCGGTCGGTCATCGTTCCGAACGTGATTGTCGGCTTGTATGTGCTTGTATTGACGTTGACTGTCAGCGTGACATTTTTTGACCCGATCGAGACGCTGTTGAGATACGTTGTGACCGTAAACACCACCTTGACGGACTTTGCCGTTGTTCCGGCTGCCTGCATGATTTCCGTCCGGTACGTTGTGGTATTGAAGGTAAACGTGGTGGTTACGTTTATCTGTCTCAGAATCTCCGTACTGCCTATTTTCGCTACTACCGTGTGAATTCGTGCCGTTGTGGTTCTGTTCGTTGACAGGACTGCGTTAGTGCCTGTTGTGACGCTCGACTTGTCGAGAGTCGGCACGGAAGGATTGATAGTGATGAGCAGATTGCACTGCGCTGTTCCGATGACAGTAGACCCGTGCTTTGTGGTCACCGTGAAATAGACGTATGTGTTTCCGCTCGATGCCTTCGCATTGACCAACGCAGACACGAACGATGATGAATTGAACTTTGCTGAGTCACCGACATTCGTTGCGATACTATGCACTGTTGCCGATGTGCCGAAAGTCGCTGTGATGTCATGCGTGAAACTCGTTGATGCTCGGTTCGTATAGATCGTGACAGAGTTGCCGATGTTTGTTGACGGCGTTGAAAGCGTAGGCTGTGATGTTCTCGGTATGGTCGGAAGTGTTGCCGTTCCCGAAGCCGTCCATACATAAGCACCGCCGAAGTTTGCTGTGCCTGTGACCGACTGGCTCCATGAACCATCTGACGAGTGATATACATATCCCTCACCTGTTGTGAGGACATGGTCACCTGCTGAATAGGCAATGTATCCGCCCGATGCAGTGTTCAGATTTGTACCGGAAAACTCATAATTGACTGCGCTGATTTCGCCGTAGGTGTCAACCGTCAACAGCAAGCGTCTATAGACATAGGTGCGGTTGTTTGCCACATCCTGTGTCGAATAGTATGCCTGATATTTAAGGTGGAATCTGCCGTTGTCAGACTGCCCTATTGTTGTCCAATTTGTTCCGATCTGTGTCATGCAGTTTCCTCCCAGAAACATCCGAACATGTCTTCATCGTCCACGTTATCGTGGTACGTCTGAAAACGTGCCGTAGCCAATGACCCGGCAATCATGAGGAAGTTATTTGCTGTGAAATTTTCCGCCGTGACGGAGTCCTCTTCAGCAATAAGCGTAGGCACACCGCTGTTGGTGATGACTCGCATTCCTTTGTTCGAAAAGAGCGACTGATACGCCGCATTCGGCATCGTGATGTGCATGCCATCGCTCTGAAAACTGAAGTGTGAATTGAAGTTGGTGACCGCATTATATGCATCCACTTCCAGCGCGCTCGTCAATATCGACCCGGCACGGATTAATGCACCGTTCAGTTCGCCTGTGGTGATGGCATCTGCCACTATCTGACCATCGGTAAGGATGGCCATGTTCCATGGACCGTTAACGCCGTTTGATGATCCGGCAATGCCGTTCATGTTCATACGGATGACATTGACCGCTGTGCCAGTACTGGGTGAGTCCATGATGTAAATCTCATTGGGCTGTCCGGCACTGTTCCGTGAGACATAGACATATCCGCCCGTGCCTCCGGTCATTGCATCAGCAGCGTCCGCAATAGCCTGTGCCATCCGTTCCTCAAGGTCCGCCTGTGTCTGTGAGATTTGTCCGCTTACTGACCGGACATAGGACGAAAGCGAATTGAATGAAGATGCCAAGTCCGCCCCTGTGGTCTGCTTGATCGTCTTAGACAGCGATGCTTTCGCCCGTCCGAGTTCTACCGATTCGTACCGTTCTTTCAGTACGTCATAGACGGTCTTGATGACTTTCGCCTGTGCGTTGATGCCGTACTGAGTAAAGATAATATGGACTGTATCGCCCATAGATACACGTTCAAGCGATGCAATGTCTTTGTACTCTT
The DNA here is from genome assembly GCA_902786245.1 of uncultured Erysipelotrichaceae bacterium. Lineage (GTDB taxonomy): Bacteria > Bacillota_I > Bacilli_A > Erysipelotrichales > Erysipelotrichaceae > Bulleidia. The sequence continues at coordinate 25,582 of CADABS010000005.1, read as the reverse complement.
CCGTCTGCCACAGAGCAACAAAACTGACAGTGATATTCACTGCCGGGGAATCCAACCCGTTATCGGAAATGTATTTGATTGCCCGGTCATTCAACTGCGCTGATGTAGGTGCTTCGTCAAAATCCGAGGTGGCATCATAGATGAACACTCTCTGCACAGGTGATGTCGATGCAGTCGGCTGGATATCTCCATAGATGCAGTCACCGCTCTCTGAATCAACCCACTGTGCAAGCACTCCGGTATAGACTGCTTCACTTGATGTTTCGTGATTGATGTCCGTCAAGTTCTTGCCGTAACGGATTGAGACACCATTGTCTGTGCCTCTGTACTGATGTGCTTTGACCGTGTTTCTATCCCACTCATATTCGACCTGTCTGAAAGCATCGAGGATGCTTCCTTCGTTTCCGCCGAGACATGCCCGGAAAGACTTCACCTGCGTGTTATTGAACGGCGTCGATGTATTGACGATGTCTGTCCAGACGCTGTAGCCACTCGCCAAAAGCGAGTTACTCACGATGCCATTGAGGGCGTTCCCGATGCCGGCGGTTTTAAAAGGTGCCACCGGCACCGAATTCAGATCGTAACTTTTGTGCTGGGCATAGATCTTGATTAAACCGTTTAACGGCTTGCTGATCTTTTTTATCCTGAACGGCTGCGCCCGTCCGGTGTCTGCAGGCTTCGCGAGTATGATCCGCTCCGCCGCGAGCTGATTGAACAGGCTGCCCGTCACCGGGTAAACCATTTCGAGCTCGTACCCGCCGTTCAGCGCTTCTGTCACGATGCAAGACGTAGCGTCCGCCATGTGCCCGATCCCGTTGCTGGTATACGTGTTTTCGCTCGTCTCGTAAAGGATAGGTATCATATCTCGTACCACCTCGGCGTGATTCTCACTACCGTAAAGCCCGAATATGTGACGTAGTTCTCTCCCGGCTTCAGCGTTATAAAATCGTCTGTGCTGATGGATATGTACGGATTTGCATTGCCCGACCCGTAGTGTGCATCCATTGTCTCGCAGTCTAAGTCGACAAAATCGAACGGCGAATTGCTGACAGTGATGGTCACGTTGCCGATATTGACCGTGCCGTTTCCGTACATGCGGATGATAGGCTTGCTTTCGAAAAGCGTAGGATTCAGAAGCATGCCCGGCGTTGATACGGTTATCTCTACATCTCCGGTCGATGCGTTTATGTAATTTGACCCTTGCAGAAGGCTTACCTGCTGTGGTGTCAACTGCACTGTTGTAGGTGTTGCGAGAGGATAGACAATCTGCGCATCGCCGAGTGCATTCACAAAGTCGGACGCAGATGTATACAAACTTGTTTTGATATAAACATAATTTGATGCACCTGCACCATAAATTGCGTTATCGGGAACGGCACTGATTCCTCGTCCGTCATCTATTGTGACGAAAGCAGAAGACAAAAGCGTTACGCCTCTTGTAGGCAGACCCGTCTTTAAATCTGTGATTCTTGTGCTGAACCGTGTGTATGTTGAATCGTACGTCCATGTTTGCGCACTGACAGTAGTGAAACCTTTATCCACCGTCAGCACCCCTGTAGTAACATCAAGCGTTCCGCCATAGACAGTGTCACCGAGTTCGATGGTGTATTCTACGCCATTGTACTGGTCATAGTATGCGTCATCAGCAGAGCGCCTAATCATAGAGGCGAATAACTGCTGTGTCATCGCAAAACCGCTCTGCACACGGATTACATATGAATATCGTGTTCCCTTAACTAACAGAACTTCCTGTGATCCGGAATAGCATGAGTCGCACGGTGTAACGCCGTCTCTCTTCCTTGCTCTCTGCCCGTTTGTGTTGTCATAGATGAACGTATCGAACGTTGTCGCCGAGCCGTCCGGACAGCCGTTGAAATAGTAAACGCCTGTGTCTCCTGTCCACACGAAAGAATCTAAATAGATTGTGTAGTCTGTGGCTGTGCCATAGACTCTGACTCTGCCGTTCGGCTGTGGTGTGAATGTGACCCCGTTCGTTGTCCTTGATACCCAATTGTTCGGCAGTAAGTTCTTGCCCACACGGTAGACTGTTGCCTGTGTGTGTCCGGAGATGGGACGAATATTTGTCGGAGACGGGTCACCGCTTCCTTCCTGTACAGGATTGATATCCACCTTCAAATCAGAGACAGAACTCAATCCACTAGGATTCGGCACGGATACAGTAGACCCGGGTGATGTTGTGGAAGACGGGGTGGCATCCGTGGGAGTCTCGCCGGATTTCAGCCACCTCTGTGGGTAAGCATTGAATTCCAGAGTAACTGCACCGGAGATCCGGTCGTATGCATATGGCTCAAATGCTGAAACAAAACTGGCCATGCGGTAATGATCCGGATCCAAACTTTCTTCATACCGGCAATACCCTCCGCAGCTGTTCAGATAATTGCGCAATGCCGCCATGTTCTGCTGCATGTTTCCTGTGATATAGACAGTTGTCCTTATGGTCATGTTGTGGAAACGCCTATTATCCAGTTGCAGTTCTCCGGATCTTCCGGGAATGGCAATGGATTCAACATCTTTCTGTGCGCCGTCAAGAAAATTGGAAGAAGCAACATAAGCGCTGAACTCTGATAAACTTTTTCCATTGAAAATCAATTCGTTCATGCGAATACAGCCTCCTCTCTGATCAGTTCATTTGTCAGCATTTCTTTAATAGCCTGGGCAAAATCATTCGGGTTCTGGCCTTCTGCTGTGGTGATATTGAAAACAATGCCTCCGACATTTGTGGTCTTTTGATTCCCTGCTGTTCCTGCAAATCCTCCTGATACGGAAGCGTTCATCACCAGGTCATTCTTGAAACCGGAAGTGGTAATATCATTCAGATCATCGATTGCGTCTGAAACCGCATCAGTATTATCTTCAATGCCCTCTGCAAAGCCCAGAGCAATGTTTTTGCCAATCTGGTCTTTGAACAGTCTTGAAGGAGAATTGATTCCAAAGAAGTTCTTCACGGATCTGAATGCACTCTCTGCAAAGCCCATCAGTGTACTGGCAATATTAGATCCGAAATTTCTCAGACCGTTGACTATACCGTCAATGACATTTCTGCCAATTGATGCCCAGTCAACATGCTTAAATGAATCGAGCATTGACCTGGCAATCGATCCGATCGACGAGATGATCTGCGGAACTGCCTGCACCAGGCCCTTGATGATCGACACGATCAGCTGAACACCCATCCCGAGGAATTCCGGCAGTCTGCTCATAAGTGAAGACAGTAATGTTGTGGCAACTTCGATAATCTTGGAGATGATTGCCGGCATGTTGCTGGAAATACCTGAAATCAAGCTTCCAATGATCTGAATGCCGGAATCCAGGAACTCCGGCAGATAGTCGATCAGCAGCCCGATGATCTCTCCGACCATTTGCGCTGCCGCTCCAACGATATCCGGGATTGCTCTCAGAATGCCGCTTGTAATCTCCTCCATGCCTTCTCTGATCAATACCACTCCCTCACCGGTATTGCCGGAGAAAATCTTTGTAAGTCCATCCATAATCGTGGTAAACGATGGCAAGAACTGTGCAAGCAGCTGATTCCCCATTCCCTGCATACTGGTCTGCATGTCCTGAAGCGCATCCTGGAACGCTGCTGCGTCTTTCACCGCATCGTCCGAAAGAACACCGCCCAGATCATTGACTGCCTGCCGCATAGCCTCCGTATCTTCTGCTGTGGTATTGAGCAGCGGACCGAGTTCCATCCCGGCTTTGCCAAGAAGTTCTGTTGCAAGTGCAGTCCTTTGACTGCCTTCTTCCATTCCCTGCAACGCTGTGATTGTTGCGGAGAACAAATCTTCTGTCGACATCGTCGCGACCTGTTCCTGGGAAATGCCAAGCTGCTCAAATGCAACGGCATTGTTTTCTGCCAATGACGCCAGATTTTTAAACGCAGGCTTCATTGCCTCGATCGATGTTCCGGAGTGCTGAAGAATCGCATCCCATTCCTGGTAAGCCTGGGCAGAGATTCCAAACTTCTGCGACATCTTATCGATGTTATCTCCGTAAGATGCAAGATTAGTAATTCCGGATGTTACGGCTCCATACAAAGCTGTAGCGGCAGATGCGACCATTGCTGCGCCGCCGCCGATTGCTGCAGACAGTTTGGAGGCAAACTTCGATCCGGATTCAGTCCCTGCTTTCTCCGCTTCGTTCCCCATTGCCTCAGAGATCTTTCCCTGAATGCCATCCGCAGATGGAACGATCTGCACATAATATGTCGCTAACTCAGTCGCCATCTTCTGTTCCCCTCTCTGTCCTTCTTTTCCATTCCTTCTGCCATTCTTCCGGCGACGAAACTGCCATGATCTCGTCAGGCTTCTGAATGTCAAGCAGTTTGCTGAGTACTGAATGTTCAGAAGTGCCCAGCCGGTCAAAAATGCCAGCCAGTAAATATACATAAACCGGGTATTTCAGCCCGGACATTTTCAACTTTGTTCTTGAATCGCCCCTTAGGCCTGCCGCCAGTATTGCGGCAGTCCGTGCCGGCAGATTCCGGAAGTCATAGATATGATATTCTTCTGCGAAATCGCATATCAGTTCGTTCTGGCTTCGCGAAATCATGCCGGCAAGGGCAATCAGTTTTTTCCTGTTTCAGATGCTTTCAGCATATCGAGAATTTCTTTCTCGATACTTGTTACCTGTACGATGCCGTTCTCATTGCGGCAGTGTTCATACAGTCTTTTTTTCTGTTCTTCTCCGAGCATCATCGTCAGTACCCGGGAGATATAAAGCCTCTTGCCGGAATCAAGCTCCGCAAGAGCGTCGATGAGTTCCATGTTATCCAGCGCTTCATCAACGATTTCATATTCAAAACCACTGCTGGTTGCCCCTTTCAGCATGCGTCCTCCTTACTGCGCAGAAATATACTCGTAATGTGTATTTCCGTTTGTGTCCGGCATCGCGTTCAGCGTAGCGTTATATCCGACTGCAGCACTGTCACTGTACGTGATCTCTGCCACATTTGTGATCTTTGCATTCGGCAGAACAGAACGTTTTGCAGAGCCATCAGACAGCAGCATATCGAATACCCATGACCAGCTCGTCAATTCCTTGGAATTTACCGTTACCGTAATTGCTCCGCCTGTCTCCGTGACATTTTCTTCTCCGAAGACCTGTTTCAGAACATTGATGTTCTTTGCTTCGATCATGGTGAACGTCCAGATATCGTTCTTCTCGTTCTGAATGTTCAGCACTTCATCACCGCCCCATGCACGGATCGATGTGCTGGTACGTGAAATGTCGTTGCTGATGCCGTCAGCACTGATATAACCGATATCAAGGAACGCTTCGTTCAGTGTGGCAAGTGCCGTTGTGGGCAGTGTTGTCCCGATCGGAGCCACATGAACGGCGCCGCCGATCATCGGCTTGCCGGCTGTTACATTTGCAGCATTATTTGCCATTTCTTAACCTCCGTAATGTACCAGTTCAAACACGGCCTGGTACCGCCGTTCTTTCGTCTGTGTGTTTGTGAACTCATAATCGCTGTTCAGAGTACATCTGGTTATCTCGTTCAGCTCTATGATGCCATTCATCGTGCTCTTGACTGCCTCGTTCAGCTGCGCAGCCTCATACAGCGATGGTGCAATTGACTGAACCACGATCATCGCCCGGTATATGAAATTGCTCACAGATGAACCGGTCTTGATGACGAGTACATACGACCCCGGCGGATTGGCAGGCTTTTCCATATATACCGGCGCATCAAGACGATCTGACAGATAGCCCAGCACTGTTTTTTCTATGATCATTTCCCGCCTCCAGCCGTTTTCAGCATCGTGTTGTTCTCCAGATTATCCTGTACAGCCTTCTGACTGGCAGTCTTGACAAAAGCGCGTACACGGCCGTCTTTGGCACCATAAACGATTTCATATTCATAGCCGTCACCCAATGACTCGACAAGTTCTGCCGCATGGCCTTCGATTGCAGTTCTCAGCCCTTCGCTTCTGAGCAACTCGTTGACTCCCGCAGAATTTAACACAAGTTTATTCATAGCGCTCCACATTGTAGATGTGATGCCAGGGACCCGGTACATTCTCCTCAATCCCCATGATCACATCCCCGAATACATGCCACCGCCTTCCGAAGAACTCAACGATCTGATCTTTCCAGATGTGTGTATCACCTTTGGGAATCCCCAGTGAAAAAGCGGCCATCTTGCCTTGCAGCGTCTGCTGATCAACAATCGGTGACTGCACCGGCTGTCCGACCAGAACGTTCTCGACATCTTCGTAAGACTCTTCATAGACCGGTGCATTGAAACCATCTACCCCGGTCTGGGTCAGCGTGATAAGTCTGACCGTCATTCCCTTAATAGGCATACGGTTCGATCACCCCGATTCTCTGCCGTTTCAAGCCCAGTCTGGCAAGTTCCGTATTCTTGATGAATAATCCTCCGCCTGGTACGAGATACGTGCCTGAGACGCTGTATCCAAGGGCTGACTGCGAATACTGTGTCAGCGGTTCGCTGTCTGCACTGGTCGAGGTCATCAGTTCCCGCATGGCCACATCTACCGTTACAGATTTTGCGACAAAGCCCAGGTCTTCATTTGCCTCGATCATTGCATCCAGGTCTCTTCCGGTTTTATCTGCCTCATATCTCAAAGCAGCACTGATCACAGGCAGAAGAGCCTCGACTCTTTCCATCTCTTCCGGCGTCAAGGCTCTTTTCAGATCGATCACGTCTCCGACGGTCGCATAAACCGCTCCCATAGATTCACCCCGCTTTCTTTGTTGACTTTTTTACCGTTTTCCTGATCGGCTTTTTCGGCTTGTCTGAAGCCGGCTGTGCAGGCGCCTCAACTGGTTTCCACACACCTCCGGCTTCAGATTCAATATCAACAATTACACCGGTAACCTTGTTCCGGTAGAGCATTACTGAACGATGCTCGTGCCGATCCGAGCAAAGAATTCCGGTGCCAGGATACCCCAGCCGATATATGCTTCCGCTCTGAGATATACCTGGTTGTGCCCCTTCAGGTCGCCAGCTTCATCGTCGTTGTCTGGATTGCCGTATTCGATGACTTCCAGCGGGATTTCCTTCGCATAGCCCCACTTGAAGGCATTTGCGAAGTCACCCAGAATTGCAACATCCGGAGAAGATGCTCCGTTTACGGTCGGATTGACATCGATCTTCATGCCACCAAGCGCTCCCGGATTTGCACCGAACGCAAATTCCGGATACTTACGGACGCCGTTGGCTGTCAGCGCTGCCAGTGCACTTCTCATCGTCGGAGCCATGGCAATACCATTAGCCATCACATCTGCTGCTTCAACGAGCGCAAGAGCAGACTCGATATTTGTGTCCGCAGAGGCAGCCACATAATTCACCTTGTTTGTGATTACGGCATCGAAGTTGTTATTTCCGACAACAGCAGACGCAGATCCGGTTCTCGGGTTTACGCCGTGGAATGCAGCCAGGTCGAGACCGCGGGCAAACTTCTTAGCCGCAGCTTCCGTGAACTGTTCCAGTACAGACAGCTGGTATTCTTCCGTGCCGTACAGGAACTCATCGGATACACGTGCACCATATTCAAATTTGATCGGAACGATTGTCTTAGCCGCGACAGTAGCGCCGCCGTTGGACTTCGCACCGTTCTCAGCAACGATATCCGCTTCCTTGTCGAGTGTGAATGTGAATTCTTTGATTCCGTTGAACGGCAGCGGCATGCCGCCATTCAGCGCAGCCAGAGAACTGTGACCTCTGACTTTGTTGAACATTTCAGATACGAGATGTTCCGGAAGAAGTTCTCCCTTTGTTAATACATTTGCCATTTTCTTTCCTCCTTACTGGCCTTTCAGATTCTGCAGAACAGAGCGCAGTGCTTCTGTCTTGGAATCTCTGCTTGACGGTTCTGTCGAACCTGTCGGAGCGGCTTTGCGTCCGGTGCCAAACAGCGCCTTGACCGCTTTTGCGCTCTCCTGAATAGATTTCTCGTCGTCACCCTTCAGATAATCTCCTGCGCCATACGGAAGCCCCATCTCATGAGCGACCCTTGTCCTGATCGATGCGGTTTCGAAGCTCTTGATCCTGGAATCCCGGTCCGCCAGTTCTTTATCGTAATTTGCATACTTCTTCGCACTGGCTTCAGCTGCAGCGCTCAGATCCGCAATCTGTTTGTCATAATCAGCCTTGAGCTTTTCAAGATCCTGAGGCGATGTGTATCCCTCATATTTCTTGTTTGCTCTTTCGAGTCTTTCCTTGATTGCAGAATCAAACTGTTCCTGTGTTGTGATCGGTGTAAAATCTGACATTTCTTTGTTCTCCTCTCCCACTTTTCCGTGTGGTAAACGTAAATATCTAAAAAGACGATCTTTCGACCGTCTGATTAGAATCTGACTATTTGTTTTCTTCTTTCCTTACTTGTTGCACACGCCCAATGTGCCAGCACCATCGACTCCATCAGAGTGATATCCACACCGTCTTTCAATGACCGGAAACCATAACCACCCTGTGTACCGATATTCCGTCTTTCACAATTACATACGCTCTGTACCAGCGAGGGCTGACCCATATGGCAGATCGTTTTCTGTTCCAATGCCTGGGTAAACATCGTTGATGCAGTACAGGCTTCCGCCACCTTGATCGGCTGAGGCACAGGCTTCACCTTATTGTCATGACATTCCTGCAGAAGCAGCTCCTGTCCCGACTTGCCATCGACCACTGCCATCCGGATGTCAGCCTCTTTCAGGAAACGGATGATCCATCCATCTCCTTTGCGGATCGACTGACAGTCGATGCATTCGACGAAGACCCTGTTATCCTCAGTCTTACAGGCAATGGACACCGAAACGTTCTGGCCATCGATGCCGTACTTGATGCCGGCAAACAGCTGCCCTTTCAGTTTAGGCAAACTGCTGCATTGAAATGCCATCCATTCTGCTTCGCTGATCTCCGACTTCTGATTGTACTGCAGCCAGACACCCAGACGCTGGATGTTGAAGTCGATGACATCCTTCCGGATCTCCTGGCGGATCTTTCTTTCATCCAGATGTGCTCCCATAGAAGGGTTTGTCTCATACCATAATTCCGTGTTATAGACATCGTCCGTCTGTTTTGGTATGGACCACTCTGCCCAGCCCGTATCGAATGTATCGCCGGCAAGGCAATCATTGCGCATTTTCATGAACACTGTGCCGGCGGAAACAGTCGTCGGCGGTGTTCCGCAGAAGATCGTCTGTGGATTCGATGAATCAGATACAGTATAGATCAGAGCGCTTTCCTGATCGTCTGTATATTCCTGTGCTTCATCGATGACCAGAAGGTCGAAGCCTTCACCAAGACCGCCATTCGGCGTTCTTGTGCGGAAATCAATCTGCCCGCCATTGGTCAGTACGATATTTTCGAGACCGTGCTGCTTATTCGTCCGGAATGACTTCTCCGGTGGGATCTCATCTTTCTTCTTCCGCCCCAGTTCGACATACCCCGCCTCTGTCAGCAGCTTGATCAGCCGCTTCCAGGCGCTGCTTGATGTCGTTGTTCTGTGTGCGGTATGGCAGATGATCTCGCCGGCTACGAGACCGGCCATTTCTCTCATGGCCACGATCTCGTTCTTACCGTTTCTTCTTGGAACGGAGTATCCGAACTTCTGATGGACCCATAATCCGTCATCATCAACGGCCATGATGTCACTGATCAGAAGTTCCTGCCATTCCAGAGCAGTGCGCTTTGTCTGGTTATACAGATCGATTGCTTCCTGCCCTCTGGTTTTTGAGTAAGGTAATACAACGGATTGTGTGGGAGTCTGTCTGCCCTTGCGGACCTGTGACATACTCCTACCTCCTGTTTTTTGTTACATAAGAAAAACACTCCGGAGAGTGCTTAAAACCCCATATCTACCAATGTGTCAAGTATTGATTCGCACATCACACCAATCTCTGTTGGATTATAGTTTTCATCAAAACCCTTTTTTATTAGCATTTCATCTGTTTTTTCGAATACCTGGACAAGATTATCAGAATCAATATTATTTTCTTCCATAAATATGCGCTGCTCTTTTGTAAACCCTATTTTTTCTTTTTCCATTTTTCTCGTTCGTACTTTGTTGTACGTCTTACAGTTATCTGTGCTCCACTATCCGGATTAATGACAACAGTCACTTTGTTTCCTATATATTGTACGTAAGGCCGACCCTTTTCGTCAATAAGAACACCCGTTTTGTGTAATGGATGTTTTATGACACTATTGATTGCTTGATCAGAGATGTTTCTGTCTTTCTTTTTCTGCCGTTCTTTTATATGATCCGTCTTCCTTGATGCCAATATTCTTCGGTTTTCCAAACCGACCGTTTCTTGACGTGAAGCGTTTAATTCTTGCTTCCTTGCAAAGCTGATTCTCTTTGTTTGATTATCCTCGTCATACCACTGTTTTGAATACACATCCTGCACTCTTCCATCACCTGGTTCAAACGTGACTTCGCACATACAGTTGCTATGTCTCTGGTATACAGGACTGTTTCCTTCTTTGACTTCTTCGTAGTCGTATTCGCCTTCAAGTTCCTGGCACCACGGACATGCATCTGCTTCACAGGTTCGGATGATCTTAGGTTTCAATCCAGATCTGTACTGGAAATCAGCGTTATCATGCAGGGTTCTGTCGACCGTGCTGACAGAGTTGGCCACCAGCGGTTCATCCAGCATCCATTCTGCATCCTCAAATGAATCATAGTTTGCCATTCTGCCGACGATGTTCATTGCAGCGCTTCGGTCAAACTCCGGCTTAACAGGATTCATACCGAGACCGCCGGCAATGTTAGCAGCCTTCTGAACCGCCGCAGTCGCTGTGGAGACATAGCTATAGTTCTGTTCCATCATCGGTATGATGGCAGATGCCAGATTGCTGACGTCTAAGGACTCTCCATCATTGAATAGATCAGCAGTAATGTTCGTTTTGAGCGTCTTTGACAGCAGCTGACCGCTGCGCATCCCGTACTGCTCGGCATCTTTGAATGTTCCTCCGTTCTGGATCTTTTTCCTGATCCTGTTCAGTTGCCCGTCTGTTTTGACCTGATTCTGAAACTGTTCCTGCATTGTCTGCAGCGTTTCTGCCGGTATCGCCATCAGAATTCCTCTTCAGTCTTTGCACTGGGTATTCCGGTCAGATCCCTGAGGTTCTCTTCAGTGAAATATCCGGGCACAGCTGTGTTGATTTTGCCGACACCATCGCCGATCATACCGAGTGCTGCCATGTCCGGTTCGAAGATTGGTTCCCATAACGCCCTGGTCAGATAAACCTGTCTTCTGAGATAGGAAAAATCATCTCGGATACACGCTGCAAGATAACCGGCATTCAGAAAACCTGACCCGAATGTTCTCTGTGCTTTCCTGGCTGTAAGACGCAGGCCTTCGTGAGAAGCCTTTATAGCCTCTGCAGAGCTTGGATTCTGAGATACGAAGCCCAGATCATCCAATGTCAGTCCCGTTTCTCCTGCGAAGACTGATGCAATCGTTCGGAGCTGCTCTGTGTATGGTGACATAGACTGCTGCGTAAACTGTCCGACAGATGGTGTGTTGCCATTCTCTTCGTCATAACGGAAGTCGAGCATGCTGGAAATCGTTGCCTGCCAGGTGTCGAAACTCTCGGCATCTGAACTCAGACCGAGGACATATTTCTGCGGGAAGGAGTAGAACTCAGCAGAGATCTCCGATCTTTCCATAGTGTTCTTTGCTGCTCTCTGCAGATACATGCAGGACCGGGATATCCGGGAATGACCGAACGGTCTTTTTGCGTCCGGTCTGTAAATGATTGGCACCAGTAACGGATATGGTGCTTTGTTTTCAATCGTCTGAATATCCGGATCGCCTTTGTAGTAATACTGCGTTTCTCCGGCAGTGAAATACGCTTCAATAGTCGGTTGGTTATGATCATCTCTTTCCAGGACAGCATATCCTTCCGTCAGCATGTTCGTGAACGGATCTATGATACCGGTCGCATTGGCACCATCGATGACCTGCAATCTTGGATAACCATCTTCATCAGCGGAAATATAGATAAAGTCACAGGACGAAATCAAAGCGCCCAGTATTGCAGAATCAAAAAGGACATCCGGATTATTCATGTTGAATATTTCCATGATGTCAAAGTTATCATCCGCAAATCCGCGCAGCTGCAGCCTGTCTGCCAGACTGTCCACCGACTTTGCACACCAGCCGAAAACAGATCTGAACTGGGACCGGAGCGATGCCGGAATCGTGATGCCCTTGGACAGGTCAATGTCCTTCATTTCATAGTACTTGTAACGCAGAAGTACCCTTGAGCGCTTCTGTGAAAGCTTCCGTCTGAGATAATCGATGCCTTTGTATTCTGCCATAAAGCCTCCTGTAAAAAAGCGGCCGCAAGGGTCGCTGTGAGTTTTCTGCGAAAAATCTTCGTAGACCGGGGGAGTGAAGGTCGGAGCCATACCGGGGAGGGAGGTACTCCCCCTACTTTGCACGATATGTCTTCCAATCCATCGCCTGGGGTAATATTCTGTTTGAAATCACTTCGGTCTTCTGTGTTTTCTTGTATTGGTTGTTAACTAATTTATTTGATTTTTGTCTGTTGCATGTAAAGTGAGCCAATTGCAGATTAGCCAGGTCGGACGGGTGTCCGCCTGCTGACACTGGGATGATGTGGTCGATCGTCGGTGACATCGGATCCGGCCACTTCAGCGAGAAGTCAACCGGCTGACCGCAGATGCCGCAGATCTGCTGCGTCGCATAGATCTTCTTTTTGTTCTTGTCGAATTGTGCCCGGTGCGATCCGTCCTTATCCGGTCTCTTTGTTACCGTCCTCGCCATGGTTCTCCTTTGTCAGATATGTCCTCAGATCTGAACATATATCCTGCACTGTGCAGACGTCTCTGTTATCACAGTAATCACATGGTTTTTCTTCATTCATCGCTTGCGCTTCTCCCTGTTTCTCATCATCTGCCAGTACCACAGCTGATATGCATCACAGTTCTCTACCGTGCTGAGGCTGTCGCACACTGATGTGCAGCGCATGCACGGACAGGAAGTCAGTTCTGATGTTCCGCGCAGATGTACCCTGAGTTGTTCCGGATCCATCCAGCTGATATCGATCACATCTGCCTCTGCCATATATCCTCCAGATAAATGAGAGCGGTTCGAAGAAGGAAAGTGTCCTATCGCGCATGCGGCTGAAATGATGACAACCGCTCCCATCGCCGCATGAAAAAGGGAAGCCGCTCACCATAGCCTCCCCTTTCACTCTGATTCATGCTGTTATATTAGAACATTCTTTCGGGCCGTGGCGGGTCACTTTTATTCTGCATCGAAATATCTGTATACTCTTTTCTTTGCAGTGTCTGACCCGACGTACCCCAGCACATGCATGGTCGTCTGCTCCCATGACATACCCTGCAGATAATGACAGATAAAGATCTGCCTCAGTTCTGACTGGTGAACGTCGTTGTAAATCCAATCGAGAATCTCAGATACCTCTTTGGCCAGACGATTCTGGATATCACAGATCTGTTCCTCGACCTCCCTGATCGCATTGACGGCGCGGACCGTCGGATCGCCCGGAGTGCTGCCGAATCCTTCAGATGTTAAGTTCGGACTGCCGACCGGATAATACAGATACTTCTTCAGTTGTTCCAGCTCGTCTATCTCTCTCTGAATGTGCCTGACTTCTCTCAGCCTCTCTAACTCCACCAATCGCCTCCTGTAATTCCTTCGTCTGCCTGTCCAGCCAAATCGAGATCCAGCCGTCTATCCACCACTCGTCAACCATGATTTCTGTTCCCCCACTTGGCCGTCAGTTCCTCATCAGTTCTGCGTCCCAATCGTGCATCTCTTTCACTGCCTCGATAATATCGTCAAATTCCTGCCCACAGATTTTTGCTAGTCTTGTGGCGATCCTTTCGATGATGCGAATCACAACGATGCTGTCTCCTGCAACGATCAGCGGATGGTCGCCAAGTTTATACTCGGAATGGACGTACGCTTCGCCTTCTTTGTCGAATCCTTCCGCTGCCTTCAGATGTTTCTTTACTTCTGCTTCTGTCATCGTTCCTCCTGTCCTGTCAGTTCTCTGTACCGCATGTCTCTCAGTCGCTTTATGTTCTCCTCGGCATAGAATGCCATCGTGTCAAGTTCTGCGATTTCGCCTGTCACACACATCCGGTTGATTTCGCCTTGAATCATATCGGCGATGTTCAGTATCTTCTGATGATCATCTCTCGTCATCTTTCTTTCTCCAATCCGGTACGTTCCATGTTTCTACTACGTTTCTGCTACCGCAGTTCGGACAGTACCTTGGAAAAGCCGGGTCTGTAGTATACTGCTGTAATGCAGTTAACTGTTCTGTGCCATATACCGCACCGCAAGATGAGCATGTATACGTGTTCCATCCTTCAAACTCCCAATGCCCATGTCTGACCTTTGCAAACTCGGCAGATATGCCGTGTTTATTTTGAAACCATACCTTTTCGGTCTGAGCAAAATCTGCGTTTCCTATCAACTCCCACGTCTCCTCATCTATCGGCATTTCGAAAGTAAAGTCACTCATTTTTCCTCGCTTCCCATAACGAGATGATTTCATCAATCATCCTGTCTGCCTCGTCTGACTGTGCTGTTTTGTGCAGACCTTCAAGCCATTCAACAGGGATTGCGTCTACTGTCTCCATTGCATCAATATCGCCTTCATATGTAATGTTAACCGTTTCGTAATTGCCGTTTCCGAGCGATACCTCGCCTTTTTCGTACGGTATTTCATCTGCATAAATCAATCTCATAAGTGTCCTCCCATGCACCAAGCAAATCTGATAAAGCCTCAATCTTCATTTTTAAATCCCATGCATAATCAACATCATCCGAGTCTGCGTCTATACGATTCGCTTTCAGACGTTCCAGTTCTCCTTTTATGAACTCCACCGGAACAGCATCTACTGTCGGTGCTTCGCTAATAATCTTCCGCATCCACTGCTTATCTGCATAACTCAGTGCAATTCTGTGACTAGGTGAAAAATGGTTTTCCATCAACGCATCCGCACTAATCAGCCTGTCCATTTCCGCTCACCCCTGCAAAATCTGCGATCTCTACCAGTCTGTCCGCAAGATGATACGCCAGTGACCTCAGCCACTCTGCGCTCCTGCCCTCTGTAACCTTGTCACGTTCTTCCGGCGTCAGATCGGAAAAGCAAATATTCTGCCATTTCCCGTCCCTGCAGATCCGGAAGTATACTCCATCAAGATCCCGCTTCAGTTTTTCCAGTGCTTTCTCATATTTTTCCTGCGCTTCATCCAGCTGCGCATTGATCATTACATCCAGATCTTCATTACTCATTGTGTCCGGCATTATATTCAACCTCCTCTCACGAAACAATCAATCCATCGGAAATGCTCAGAATTTCAGCAACACTCTTCTTCAGATCCTCGGCTTCGGTCAACGGAACAGTGCTGATTTCTCCCTTAAAATACCGGATGATATTCTTCAGATTTTCCTCAGAATATTCATAGCGTTCCATTCCTGTAACCATCTCGGATGTGTGCCAGATATTGAGCAGAATCGGATGATCATGTTCTTTTCCGCTTGCTGTGATAACAAATGTGATTTCTTCGCCTTCTTTTCCGCTCGGATATGTTCCTACCACCTTGCAATCGGCATCACCGTATACCAACTGATAGCAAAACCCATCAACCGAGTACACTTCGTTTGGGCAATAGCAATCTTCTGCAAAATACCGTTCAATATCTGCATGTATCTCGTTCAATTTCATTCTTCTCTACTTTCTGCTTCAAATACCCATCCTTTTTCGATGAAATTCAGCAGTGTGCAATACTGCCATGAAATCAAGAATGAGCGGTGTTTTGTCTGCGGGTTACACGGGCCAAAGTAAACGACATAGAACTTGCTGCAGCTTTGATCGAAGTCGGAAACTGTGCATATCTGCTTACCTCGCTTGTATTTTCGACCGCTCATTCTTCTCTCCTCTCTGCCTTTGAACAGAAGTCATCAACTCCGATTCCTGTCAGCCATAATTTTGCGCACTCATAGCTGAATGGCATGGTCTCTCCGTGGTAGAACGTTCTGAACCACTTGCAATCCTTGCACCGGATGAGTTCTTCCTGATCATACGCTCTCACTATGCGACCGTCTGTTTTATACGCAACAATACGCTCTGTAAGAATTGTTGTTGTGTCGCTATACGTTCCTGATAAATAATCAGTTGAAACGCCCAACTCCGTGGCAATCGTGTCCAAAACATCAGGCGCCATTTCGCCGGCTTCTAAGTATTTATGCAGTTTACGGGCTGGATCCGCCACATCTGGGAAAGCCTTCTTAGCTAATTTGTTTTTGGATAATCCTGTACGCTCTAAAGCAGATTCGAAGCACTGCCGGCTGAAAGATACTGCTTTTTTCTTGTTCCCCATATCATTTTCTCCCTGTCACCGATTGAAACTCCTGTTACAGTCGTTCCAATGTCTGACCGTCTCCATGTCTTCACCACCCGCTCCTCCGCAGCTGAATCCGCACAGCGGGCACTTCATACCAATGTAATCGAACGTATACCCTTGTATACTCTTGTGGTTCTTACTAACATAGAACACCGGCTTTACGTGGCATTTCACGCATTCGTCAGCCGCCCGAAGCAGTTCGATCATGTAGTCTTCCTCTGATGTCGGTGACTTTTCCGGCACTTCCGTCTTTACCATTGCCGGACGCTCTTCCTCAGGACGCCAGAACAGACTCAGCTGCTTCGTCGCCATTCTCTGCCTCCTTCAGAACGCTGTACACGGCCTGTGGGCTGCATCCCATTTCGCCGGCAATGTCCTTTACCTTCCACCCGGCATTCCGCAGCGCTCTGACCTTGCCTTTGTCGATCTTCGGCTGCTTCTTCTCCTTCTGGACGGGCTTCGGTTCCGCTTCTCTTCTTTCGGCGAATCCTGCCACCATCTGCTGGATCTGCTTCATGCAGTCCATGCAGAAGTCGAGTTTGTCTGTCTCCGGGCTGCCAATCCTGCCGGCGGTGTTCTCGTTTTCGTAGCCGAAGACTACTTTGTAGCCTTTTTCGCCGCAGTCCTTTCCGCAGCGGTCGCATGTCACTAAATATTTACGCATTTGATTTTGGTCTCCCACGCTTCGCTGGCTTCAGCGATGTATCTTCTGATTTCTTCGAATAATTCATCCATCCTGTGATCTCCAATTCTGTGTTTAATCTCAGATCTGTCACTGCCTCGATCGGCAGGCAGTTCGTTCTGGCGACTGACTCTCTTAACTGATCGAGCGTCAGTTCTCCCCATCTGTACTTCTTGAAGGCAACACTGTCTTCCGTTGCTGCCATCGAGTTCCTCAGGAACGGGATGCGGTCCTGAGGGTAATGTTCCAGACGTTCCAGCTGTTTTGCTTCTACAGTCAGCCGCCCTGTTTTCTGTATTGTCATTGCTTCTCCTTAAAACGGAAGATCCGGATCTGAAATCTGAACAGACGGGCAATTCTTCAGATAATACCTAGCATGGTCTTTCTCTGGCCATGGCTTGTAAATGAATGACCTGTATGTCCATCCGAGGATCTCGTCCCAGATTTCCCATTTTTCATATTTCGTCATGTTATCTCCAGTTCGGGTCTCGGCATGGTACCCATGGTGTGGTTGGCTTTGGCGTAAGCGTTCGCCAAGCCACACCGTGTGTGTGCCTGCACCGCGGTTACAACCCTTGCATGCCTTATATATTTATAGATACGTAAGATGTTACTGCAGGGGTTGCATTGTTTGCATTACTAGGGTTACTAGGGTCAATTACCAAGGTCGTCCTACCCTAGTAATTTTCATGATTACCAAGGTTACTAAGGTCAATTACTAGGGTCTGTTTTTCCGCCTGATGACATTAGGTTTGCCGTTTTCCTGCGAAACGATCTCTAATTCCGGTATCTGATCGAGCCGTTTTTTGATTGTCCGATTATCCTCGATTCCCAGCTCATCTTTCAGATCCGGAACTGTCACAGACCCCTTTTCCCGTTCGATCTGACAGAATACAGTCCAGAACCTGACCAATTCTTCCTCTTCTTTCTGCTTCTTCTTCTCTTCGCGCTTCTTCTTCCGGTCTTCGTCGATGACGGCCCATTCTTTCTGCTGCTCTCTCAGATCCGATTCCGGCATCGCATCCTTCAGGTCATCTGTGACCTTGTGGATCGGATACTCAAACCACAGGTCGATCGGTTTCATGTTCGGGAATTCCCTCAGTGTGCTTTCCACCCGCCATCCGGTATGGACTTCATTGATGGCATCAGACAGATCGAGCTGTACCATGTCCACCACTGCATCCGGATCTCTGGCGAAGACTCCGGAACCGCTCATTCTGTCCTGGGCTTTTTTCTGCCCCTGGAAGCCTTTTGAATGGTGATGGCAATAGATGACACTGGCATGCAGCTCTTCCGCGATACGGTCGAACTCGTTGCAGAATTTGCCCATATCCGCTGCGTCGTTCTCTGAACCGGTGATGATTTTATAGATCGGGTCGATGATAATGGCGATGTAGTTCTGTGCCTTGCATCGTCTGATCAGTTTCGGTGTCAGTTCATTCAGCTGCATCGCATGACCTCTCAGATTCCAGATATCGATATTCTCCTGATGGGTATCCACATTCAGCCCTAAGGCTTCGTAGATGGCTTTGAAGCGGTGATAGCAGGATGCCGCATCGATCTCCAGATTGATGTACAGGACTTTCCCCTGGGTGCATCTACGGCCGATCCAGTTCATTCCCTCAGCGATTGCGATACACAGTTCCATCAGCAGGAAGGACTTTCCCGCTTTTGACGGTCCTGATATCAGCATCTTGTGTCCCTGCCTCAGGATGCCCTCGATCATTTCTCCGGCCAAAGGCGGATCTTCCTGAAATTGAGAAGTCAGGCTGATCGGATCCGGCAGATTGTCTGTCGTCTCATCGACCCAGTCTTTCCATGCTTCATAAGATTCCTTGCCGATATTGGTATCGATCAGGAACTGCTTATGGCCATTCCTGTAGACGCCCGGCATCCGGGACAGACGGCTCGGATTCTTGTTCTGCGTGTCCAGCATCAGACCGTTGTCTGAACAGATCTGATACAGATAATCAACTCTGGAGCGGTATTCTGCGTAACTGGAGGCATCGATATGCACGATGGCATGGATTGACTTTTTTCCGGAATAGACCATCGCCGCGATCGGCAGCTGCAGCTCCTTCATCAACGCGACCTGTTTTTCTAAAGACATGTTGTCGCATTCGACGAGTGCATATTTGAATTCAGAAACATTGTCGTTCTTGACGCCGCTGCCGTTTAACGGATTGAATCGGATCCAGGCTCCGGAATTCACATCATACGTACCAAACGCTTTCTCTATTGATTTCTCGGCATTCAATGCATCGATCAGCTGCCCGGCAGTGACTGTATAGGTACCTTTGTCCGCAGGGATGTATTTATCCCTGTCATCGATGTATCTGGAACGCATGACATAGCCGACGTAATCGCCCGGATCGAACAGCGTCTGCAGATAAGTGATCGCATCTGACACAGGATTCCAGTTCTTCGGTTCCTGGAACTCTTCTGTTTCCAGCCATGCCTGGTCCGTGATCAGCTGGTCATCTTCCCATGAATAAGTAACGTTGTAGCGGTCGGAACCGGACATCCGGACTTTGCCTCTGCTTGCCGGTTCCCAGCCGTTTTCTTTTGCTTTTGCGGTGATAAAGGCTCCGGTGATCCCGGCGCCGTTAAATGAATCCCATTTTGTAAGGCACTCACCATTAACATGTCTGGGATCAGTAGAAGACCAGTCTTCCCAGTCTTCTGCTGAATACCCTTCTGTTTTGAGCGCCATGCCGATCTGTGTCCATTCCAGGTAATCCAGACTGGCAGGATCCACATATTGCAATAATTCTTTCAGATCCAGCTTATTTTCCGGCATTGCGTCCACCTGCAGTCTTGATCGGTTTTGTCGTTACCTGATGGACAGTGCCGCCGTATTTAAAAGCCAGATTCTCTGCTTCTGCCTTATCTGAATATGCCTGTGATATCGCCTCCGATTCAGAAGTGGTGATCACCCAGTCCTTCAGGACAAAAGCCTTCTCTGTCAGCTTGATGATATACATTCGTCATTCTCCCATTCGAATCTGACATCGACCCTGGGATCCTTGGAGTAATATTTCTCAATGATCATCTTTCGGACCTGAGCATCGTCATAATAGGCAATGCCGTTCAGCGCGTCACAGATGATCTTTGCAATATTGTCCAGATCCGGTTTTTTCAGTGGATACAGAGATCCTATGATCATTGCCAGATACTTTTTCTTTGATGTTGATTTCGGGATCTTATAATAAGCCCTAATGTATGCAGTCACCGGAACATCTGCTGCCAGAGTCTTATGATCCGGATACGCTTCGGAGAAGCACACCTTGACCAGATTCTCATAAGCAGCAGTGTCATGCGGCGTATACGCATGGCCGGAGCGGCCGAGTCTTGGCCGCCCCTTGCCTTTGGGTTCACCCGGAATGGTAAACTCAATTACCATTCCAGATCCTCGAACTTGTTCTTCTTCTGTGCCTGTTTCTTCGGTGCAACGAAGCGGTCGACCTGGTTGTACATATTGCCGTTGTATTCCCTCTGGGAAGTCTTGACGAGACCGGTCTTTCCTTTGACATGGTCCCAGTCCATTGTGAAAGTCTTCTGGCCATCCTTCAGATCTCCGATGGATTTGAAGAAGGCGGCGTTCAGCCCGGCACACTCCTGGCAGATGTAGAAGCGGTTGTCCAGAAACGCTCTTCCTGCATCTGTGTCAACATGCAGATGAGCGATAACCATGCCGCAGGCAGGAATCTTTGAACTACCGTTATAATCCCCGAATTCGATATCATCTACGGTAAATGTGTATTCGCCCGGATTCAGCAGGACATATTCCTGCTCCGGTACTTCAAATGTCTGATTGTATTTGCTGTTTGCCATTGTTCTTATCCTCCTAGTCATCTAATGGATTGCGCATCTCTACGATGGCGGTGTAAACCTTGTTGATATTTGCGATCAGATAGTCGATCAGATCCGGATCGTATTCGCTGATGGGTTTTTCATAAGCATAGATGTGGGTCTTCTCCGCAACGAATCTGCGCAGCTCTTCGTTGGTGATTCCCTTCTTGTCCATGACCGCCTTGATCTCTCCGAACTTTGTCAGCGGTTCTGACGGCATCAGTGGATTATCATCGTCGATGATCCCCTGTGTCGGCGAATACAGATCCAGTACCGGTTCGGGCTGCTTAGGCTTTGGATTATCCTGTGGTTTAACCTTAGGTTTCTCCTTAGGTTTCGCCTTAGGTTTAACTTCAGGTTTCTCTTCCGGCTGCTGTGTGCTGCTGTCCAGCTCGTAATACTCCCGGATCTTTGTATCGACCATCTTCAGATCGTTCGGGATTTCTTCCCCGTCAAACATCCCAACGGGCGATTTGACCGTGTCCTGACCATTGTTCTGTGTCCGGAAGCAGTACTCCCCATCATTGACGCTTGTCCGCAGCACGATGGAGAACATGCCCTCCAGTGTGATTTTGGAATCCAGCAGATTGCCGATCGTCTTAGCTTTGACGCTGCCGGTATCGGTTCTTTCGGTGTGCTGCAGGAAATAGACGATCGTATCCGCTGGCAGTTTCTTCACGCACATCGTTACCAGATTCCAGAAGTTCTGTCCCATTTCGGTAAACTTGTCAAAGCCTTTCTCCTGAGCACGTCTCATGTATTCGTTGGCCATCAGATACTGGGCATCATCGATTACGATGGATTTCTTATCTGTCTTTTTCAGAAAACTTATAATTTCGGAATATGAGTCAGATTCCAGCGATTCAAAATGTCTGTTCCGGAACGGAAGCGGTTTGCCGATAACATTGACCAGGGCAATGTCTTCCGGTTTGAAATTCCTTAACGAAGCGGATTTGCCGGTGCCGCTTTCACCGAGTATCATTACTGCGATTGCCATATTATTTGATCCTCAGATATTCTCCTCTTTCTTCCAGATGAGCGAATTCAAGATATTCCCCATCTTCTTCGATTGCCTTGCGGATCTTCTCCTTATCCGGCTGGTAAACGACCTTGCAGTATTCCTGCGGTACTTCTTTATCAAAGACCAGGGGCTTCAGGCCGCCCTTGCCGGCAATCGTGAAATCGAACAGGTCTGTCTTGACCTTCTTCCTGCCGGTTGCCTTCATAGAGTCATAGACAGCCTGTTTCATGCGCTCAACGCCTCTCTGCGCCGCCTTCATCTTTTCGGTCAGCCTTTTGATTTCGTCGGCATAGGCATTTGTGTCCGCTTCCAGATTCCGGATGATACGACCATAGTTCTCGATCTTCTGATTCAGATCTTCGCCGACTGTTAACAGTTCGAATGGATATTCTTCATCCCCATCTTCCATGACAGCCTGTATCTGCAGATACTTGCCGGTCAATTCATACAGTGAACTCATTTCTGTTCTCCTCTCATCAGCTTGTGTGCTAAGTTCTCCTTACCGTTCTTTTTTGTAAACGCCTTTTATCGTTCCAGATGTCGGCTTTCCATCAACCACTCCCGAAAATTCTCCTTCGATTTTTCTTTCTTTCGATATTCCTACAAGGTTTGAAACTCTTGTGTGTATTGCGCCAATGGAACGCCCTGTTTTTATCGCTATCTCTAATTCGGTTGCACCATCACAGAGCATGTTGATAACTTTTTCATCTTCTTCTTTCGTCCATTTTTTGTTTTTGTTTGCTACGCTTTTTTCCTCTAGCACTTCTAACTGAGCAGCAAAGTAATTGGACAGTGCATAAACAACGTTGAATGATTTTACGAGCTGCGGAGCGTATGCCCTATATACCTGCAACTGCTGAAATGCGTTCATTCCTGTGTTGTTACATACGCATGTTCCAAGAGCATGCATTGCTTCAAGCCACTCATGTCTCTTCTTTCTGAGTTCATCAAGTGCTTCGTTAATATCTATATCTTTCGCTATCTTTCCGTAAAACGATGCCTGTGTGGGGCCGTTTCTAACCGGGTGCTTATAATCTTTTGCCATGTTTTTCACTTATTCTTCCTTCGTTTCATACTTCTTCGCCCAATTGACTCCGCCGTTCCGGGCAAGTTCATGAGCGATGTTTTCGTTCTGTCTCTTTGCGACAACGTATGCATTCTGGATTTCGATTAACTGGCGTTTCATGTCCTCTGTCCGGACATTGGCCTTGTCGATTTCCTCTGTCATGGAATCGTACAGTTCGCTATAGGCATCTATCTTGATGCGAAGTGTCTCAATCTGCATTTCCAATTTCCTCGCAAGCAAAAGTGCATCGTCTGTGCTACTTGCGACTGCGCTGATTCCAACGAATGCAAATCCAATCAGCAGAATGCAGATAATGAACATGATTGTTACCATCTCTCGTTCCTCATCGCTTCGTAATCAGCGCTTTCTTCTTCGTATTCACGGATGTAATCTTCTGCTTCCCATTCTTCTTCGAAGATCTTCAAGCAATCTCCACTTGCGCTGTACACGGCGTACATGGTTACTTCTTCAATCGTCAACATAGTCGACCTCTGACCATTCGGCTGATTCTCCGAAGACGATTTTGTTTTGTGCCTGGATGCTGCCGTCATAGTCAATATGAGTGTTCCATCCGCCGGTAGTGGTAAAAGCATAGGTGTTAATGTCCCAGTACAGTTTTGAGCCACGGTTCCGAAGATCTGATGAATCAACCTTGGTGGAATTGCGGACGTAGTATATGCCGTCTCTTTCCGGCGGTGTAATCATCGAATACCACAGCATCAGAAGATCACCTCCAGCAAGCTGCTCACCGTTCCGATCAGAACAGCCGAAGCCAGGAGAGGAATGATTCCCGTGATCCAGAGTCCGATTAAAACATCGGTTATAATTGTGTTTTCTTTCATGATTTCCTCCATTTTGGTAAAATAGAGTTGTCTTGATATACAGACGCTCTATTTTTGAGCGGCGGATACGTCACTATCCGCCTTTTCTTTTTCTAACCAGCGCTCAAATTTGATCTGTCTTTCGAGTTCCGAAAATGTAATTCCCTCAACAGTAAGGACCGTCTTAAGACGAGCTTTGTTATCTGTTTGGTAAATTCCGAGTTCGGCATTATCCAATTCGATCGCTTTCTCGTAAATCTTCTTTGCACTCTGCCTGCTCTTGCCCAGAAGAATCTGAATGTCTTTCTGGTTCAGCCGTGTGCCTTTCCGCAGGATCTCAGCTCTGATCAATCCATTTGTCATGAATCCTCCTTAGCCAGGGCGTAGATCTCGTTGGTAATCGTCGTCTTGGATACAGGGATTGAATATCCGCCCTCCAGCATCTTGGTGTACTCAGACGGTGTGAATTTTGTCCGGACAGGTTCGGTTTTCTTGATGACTGCTTCGAAATAATTCTCGACAGACTTCTTATCAAACCGGATGTAGGTCGTGCCTTTGAATTCCATTCTTGCTGCCCGGACATATTCGTTGCCGGGGATGATCTCCCAGTTCGCCGGATCGCGAACGTATTCATCGGCCTGTTTACGCGTAAGTTTCATGGTTCCTCCTTTCTACGTTTTGTAGACTTAGTAGCCAAAAAAAACAATGTTATCGATCGACACGTTCAAAATTGCGCAAATTTCATTTGCTTTCGCCACTGAGATAGATTCAGGATCTTCTTCCCAGTGGGCGTACGTGTTCCGATGAACATTGAGTTTTTCAGCCATTTCAGCTTGTGTTAGTCCTCTCATCATTCTTGCTGATTTAAGTGTCAGTCGTTCCTGCTGGTTCATTTGTTCTTACCTCCTATCAACATCCTATATCTACGTTTTGTAGATGTCAACAAAATATTCTACAATTTGCATATTTTCTTGTGTTTAATGTCTACAAAAGGGTTATAATATGGTCACAAAGGGGGATTCAACATGATTGGAGATAAGATTAAAAAATATCGTCTTTTGAACGGAATGAGTCAGGAAGCACTGGGTGCCCGAATTATTGTTAACGGAGAGCCAGTCAGCGGAAAGACTATATGGTCTTGGGAAAGCGGCAGAACAGAACCTAAGATGGGTGCTGTTCAGCAACTTGCAGATATTTTTGGTGTCTCCACTGATGCTTTGATAATGGATAATGTCGATGGCAATCCCCGCCCTACCCTCCCCGACTTCAAAACAGCACAGGAAGCCATAAAGTTCATTCTCGAAGTCCCTTTGGTAGCCCAGTACGGTGGCTACGACCTTGATGCCATGTCCGACCAGGAACTGATTGATTTTGCAAACAGAATTGCTGCCATGATTCAGATCATGCACTCCAGTGATTGAAAGCGTGATCTGAATGACGACAATTGAATCCATTTATGAGAGGGTCAGAAATCTGAAGTCATCGAGCATCTATGAACTGTATGAAATGCTTGAAATCGAAATCTATTACACGCCGCTGCTGATCACTCATAACCGTGATTCAATGATCCTCTGCACCGGCACTCGTAAGGGTGTTTTTATTAAACCCAATTCTGACCCGAAATACATTGAGTTCCTGCTGTGGCACGAACTCGCACATTATATCCTGCATTACAAACCGGATCTGAAGATGAATTATAAACTGTCTTCTTTCCGGGAAGACACGGAACGCCA
>CADABS010000004.1:83157-89362 GCA_902786245.1 uncultured Erysipelotrichaceae bacterium | reverse complement strand
ATGAACAGGCTGAATCAGTGAAATATATACCGGATCAATAACAGATTCTATTGAAAATGATCAGATTCAATATCAGATAGATGTTTTGTTCCGAGAACTGCATAAATAATACAGAGGGCTCTGTATTAACGGACAGAGTCCTTTGTATTACTTTGTGTATAAGCGCAGCAATGCTGCTGTGTTTATACATACAGTAATACATTGTATTGACTGTATTGGTGACATATGGAAGAAAAAGAAATCAGAAAACTGAATAAAAGAGCAATGCTGGAAATGCTGGTAGAGCTCTCTGAAGAAAACGACAGACTCACGGCAGAGAATGAAGAACTGAAAAAAAAGCTGGAAGATAAGAACCTGGTCATCCGCAATGCCGGATCGATCGCCAAGGCTTCTCTGGAGCTGAATCATATATTTGAAGATGCACAGAAAGCGGCCGATCAGTATATCAGAAGCATTATGGAAATCCGGAAAGAGAAAAAAGAAGAACTGGAGAGGATGAAGAGTCTTGTATCCAAGCTGAAAGAGGTAGAAAAAAATGGCAGAGCGTCCGACGACAAGCGATCTGAAGAGTCTTCTGAAGAAGGAGAATGAGAGACTCGCCTATGGCAGTACGCTCCGCAGTACGATCTATATTCTGATTATCGTTGCGGCATTCGCAATCCTGGTTTCAACGCTGGTGCTGCCGATGTTCAGAATCTACGGTTCTTCGATGACACCGACGCTGCATGAAGGCGATATCGTTGCGGCTGTGAGATCGACGGAATTCAAACATGGCGATCTGATTGCTTTTTACTACAACAACAAGCTCCTGGTCAAACGCGTGATTGCGATGCCCGGTGAATGGGTGGATATTGATCAGCAGGGCTATGTCTATGTAAACAATGTCCGGCTCGTTGAGCCGTATGTCGATGATTTCTCTTATGACGACTGTACGATCGAGCTGCCGTATCAGGTGCCCGAGAACAGGATCTTCGTCATGGGAGATCACCGCAGTTCCTCCATCGACTCCCGTGTACAGGAAATCGGATGCATATCCGAAGACCTGATCGCCGGGAAACTGATCGTGCGGATCTGGCCGCTTGGACAGATCAGCCTTTATCAATGATTTATATGCTGCTGCAAAGCGGTATATAAATATAATGTGCACATAGACTGTCTACTCCCCCACCTGACAGATATCGAGCACAATGAGAAGAGTCTGGCTGATGAAAATCAGTCAGACTTTTTCTTTTGGTCTGTTTGGCGCTCATTCATTGCATTTTGATGATATACTTGCACAGATTAAAGGAATCGTCTCTGACGGATTCCGGAAAGGACAGATATGAAAAAATGGATCGCTGCGGCGGCAGCGTTGCTGGTGCTGATGGGATGTTCATCCGTAAAGAATGAAGAATACAGTGAATATACGTATGAAAATCTGACATTGTCAATTCCTGAAGAACTGACCCTGACGGAAGTAGACAGGAATGAAGATGAGTGGGTGCTGGACGGAGATAAACTGGCTGTCATTACTACCCGTTTTATGAAATCCGATCTGAAAGAGAAGGGGTTTGAAAGCGCGGAAAAAGTATTTGATGAAGTGTTTCCGGATCAGGAATATGAAATATCCAACGGCTTCCGCTACTTCCTGTATAACAATACCGGTGAAGACGGCATGGAATACAGATGTCTCTATGCTCTTCTGGAAGATAATGTATATTACTGGGATTTCAATCTGGCAGTGCTGCCGGGAGAAGATGCCCAGGCGAATGACGATCTGCTGGTCGGTGTCATGCAGAGACTTGTTCTGAAGGATTAATAAATAAGGACTGAAGTGATTTGCTTCAGTCCGTTTTTTTTATCGTCTCTGTGCGGTTCTTGTCTTTGCCTGGATCTCTGCAATCGCTGCTTTCTGGTTGAGAATGACCGGAATGACGATCGGGTTGCGGTTTGTCTTCTTGAACAGGAACGGTTCCAGCGAGGAACGGATCGTGTTCTTGAGTTCCAGGAATGTCGTTCTCTGCTGCATCTTTTTCTTCAGTGCATCATAGACGATCAGTTCTGCTTCCTTGAGCAGTGTCTGCGAGTCTTTGATGAATACGAAGCCTCTGGAAACGATGGAAGGGCGGCAGAGGATCTTGTTGTATCTTGAATCGATCGTAACGATGACGGCGACCAGTCCGTTTTCCGCCAGGATCCTTCTGTCCTTGATGACCGAGGTGGAAAGACCTGAAGCGTCATTGCCGTCGACATAGATCGCATCGGTCTGAACTCTTTCATTGGCCAGGAAGCATTCTTCCTTGCGCAGGACGAGGATATCGCCGTTGGAGCAGATAAAGCAGTTCTCTTTCTTAATACCTGTCTCCTGGGCCGTCGCAGCGTGCTGTACGAGCATTTTGTATTCGCCGTGATTGGGCATGAAGTACTTCGGCTTGATCAGGTTCAGCATCAGTTTCTGTTCTTCCTGCGGCGCGTGTCCGGTCGTATGGAACGATGTCAGCGGGGAATCGGTCACGACATTGGCGCCGACTCTGGTCAGCTGGTTGATGACGCCGCCGACAGATACGCCGTTGCCCGGAATCGGGTTGGATGAGAACAGGACCGTATCGCCGGGAATGATCTTGATGAACTTATGGGTGCCGTTGGCAATTCTGCTCAGGGCAGCCATCGGTTCGCCCTGGGAACCGGTGCATACGATGCAGATCCGGTTGGGCGGCAGGGTATTGAGTTCATTGCCGGAGATGAAGCTGCTGTCGGGAATCTTGATGACACCCAGTTTCCGGCCGATCTCGCACACGTTTTCCATGGAGCGGCCGAATACCGCGACCTTTCTGTTGCATGCCACAGCGGCCTCTAAAATCTGGTTGAGACGCAGGACGTTGGATGCGAAGGTCGATACAAGCAGGCGGCCCGGTGTCTTGCGCATCTGTTCATTGATCGAGATGGCAACCTGTCTTTCCGAAACAGAGGAGCCGGGTACCGAGGAATTGGTAGAATCGCTCATGAGCAGGGTAATGCCGGCCTGTCCCATGAATGCCATTTTCTGATAATCGCTGTTGGTGCCGACCGGTGTCAGATCGAACTTGAAGTCGCCGGTCTCGAAGATGCGTCCGTTCGGGGTATTGATCAGAATGCCCAGAGAATCCGGAATGGAGTGGACGGTATCGACGAAGCCGACATTAAAATACTTCGTTCTGACTCTGGAATCGGAATTGATCTCGATGACGCTGCAGTGTCTGGAAAGGCGGTGTTCCTCGAGTTTCTTCTCGATCAGCGCCTTGGCAAAGCGGGGAGCGTAGATCTCCTTCAGATGAACCGACTGCAGAAAGAAGGGGATACCGCCGATATGGTCTTCATGGCCATGGGTGATGATCAGGGCTTTGATCTTGTCCCGGTTTTTGGACAGATAGGAATAATCGGGAATAACATAGTCAATGCCCAGCAGGTCTCCCTCCGGGAATTTGACACCGCAGTCGACAATGATGATCTCATCATCATGTTCAAAGCAGTACATGTTCTTTCCGATTTCGCCCAGACCCCCCAGTGCATAGACCAGGGTATCATTTTTTCTGTCAATCGTATTCAAACTGTAATCGGCCGTCTCAATCTGCGGCGAACGCGCAGACCGGGCGGTCTGTCTTGTTTTCATTTCAGCCATTATGTAAAATACCTCATTTCTGTTATGAGTATGGTGTTTCTTTGAAACAATTATATCGGCAAAAAAAGCCTTTGAAAAGGATAAACGTCAGATTGCGACTGCGTCTTCTGGCGCTTTATACGGATTGTCGTGATCAATATGATCATAGAACAGCTTACCGTCAAAATGATCCAGTTCGTGCTGGAGAACAATTGCCAGATATCCTCTTGCCCGGATCTCGATCATTTTGTTTGTGCACAGGTCAAAACCCTGTACGCGGATCCTTGCCGAACGCACGACATAGCCTTCATGTTCTTTCTCAACGGACAGACAGCCTTCGCCGGCTTCCAGATATGCCTGCTGCACGGAAGAAGAAACGATCTTCGGATTTGCAAGCATGAACTGATAGCGGACAGGCTCATTGTTTTTATCAACACTGTCAACGATGACAGCTGTCAGTTTTTTGGGGATGCCGAGCTGGATGGCACTGATGCCTACGGCCGGACGCAGATTCAGTTTTTCTGCTTTTTCTTCATCGGTGGAATCGGCAACATATTGAAACATATCGCGCAGAAGCTGTTCGTCTTCCGCGGTTAAAGGCAGGGGAACATCCTGCGATTTCTGACGGATCCGGGGATCGTCGTCTTTGATGATCGTATCATTATTTATAAGCATTTTCTTAACCTCGCGAATATTGTACAGGTCTGTTTTTTCAATGTCAAAGGAACAGACGCATGTAATCGGTTTCAGCGTGAAAATATTCAAACAGAAACTGCAGATTGGCAGAAGAATTGAATAATTGCCGTGAATAAACATAAAGAACAGGCAGATATCGGGCGGTATTGCAATTCATACGGTAGATATGTAAAATCGAAGATAATCGGAATATACGTAATTGCAATCGGAAGAGGTTTCTGCCGGAAAGGAAGTTATATGACAGAAGAAAAAATTCTTGCTTTGCTGAATCATGGAGAAGACTTCACAGTTGAATACAAAGAATGCACAAACGGGCTGAATAACTCTGTTTTCGAAACGGTTGCGTCATTTTCAAACAGATACGGCGGATATCTGCTGCTGGGTGTCAGAGAAGATGGAGACAGCACAACGGTAACAGGTGTTAACAGAAACGCTGTATCATCAATCAAAAAGAATTTCATCAATACACTGAACAATCCCAGTAAAATCAACCCGCCGCTGTATCTCAATCTGGAAGAATTCGAAATCGACGGCAGAATCATACTCTGGACATATATACCTGTCAGTTCTCAGGTTGAGTTCTGTGATAAAAGAATCTTCGACAGAAACGGCGATGCAGATCAGGATATAACAAATTCCACTGATCTGGCAGCTGCGGTATTCACCCGCAAGTCTGCTGCATACAGTGAAAGAAGGATCTTTCCCTTTGCAGAAATAAGCCATCTGAAGACAGAACTCCTGCCGCGTATACGGAACATGGCTGCTGCCAGGAGAGCAGATCATCCATGGAAATACATGAATGATATGGAATTGCTGAAGAATGCAGGTTTATATGAAGAAAATATTCTGACCGGGGAAAAGGGATTCAACCTGGCTGCGATTCTGCTGCTGGGCAGAGATGAAATCATACGGTCAGCCTGTCCGGGATACAGGACGGATGCGGTCTACCGCAATACACAGCCTGACCGTTATGATGACCGTCTGATTGTGGAAACAAACCTGATTGACAGTTATGATCTGCTGATGGAATTCATTGCAAAACATACAAATGACAGTTTCTTCCTCGTGAACAATATGAATGTCAGTGTCAGAGATATCATAGCCAGAGAAATCGTATCTAATATACTGGTGCACAGAGAATACGCAAGTGCTTTTCCTGCAAAACTTGTTATTACACCTGACAGGATCACAACGGAAAACTGGAACAGGTCCAGATATCCCGGAAGAATTGATCCGTATTCATTTATTCCGTATCCGAAGAATCCGATTCTTTCCAGGTTCTTCATGAACATCGTGCTGACAGATGCGTTGGAATCAGGTGTGAGAAATCTGTATAAATATACAAAAATATACAGCGGCAGTGAGCCGGATCTGGAAGAAAGAGATATTTTCAGACTGTCTGTTCCGCTGAAAAAAGAAGATTCCAGCAGCATAAGATATGAACCTGCCGGATGGAAGAATCATCCCGGTAAGATCATGGAAAATCCGCAGACGGGATATGAACCGCGGAATCGGGTAAAAAAACACAGGCTGCATTATGACAGGAAAACGGCAAAATGGAGTTTCTGAGCCATCAGCAGGTTCTGCGCTCATCATCTTCCTGTCAAATATACAATTTAAATATCTAGGTGGGAAAAATCAAAAACTAAGGGAATACATATAGTAATGGGATGAGAATTAAAGTGAAATCTAACAGTCTACAATTCTGTTGATGACAAATACGATAAATACTAGCGTTTCCGCTTGTATTGAATGTCAGTTAGCACCAAATGTCTCAAAATCCGCTCCATCTTGGGCCACCGGTCTGCAGCACCTTTGACACGGAACAGATATACAAACCAGTTCAGGTATGACTGGAGATTATCCATTCTCATACCTATGAAACGATAGATA
>CADABS010000004.1:0-83131 GCA_902786245.1 uncultured Erysipelotrichaceae bacterium | reverse complement strand
GCCATAAACAGTACCAATCCGGAATCCCGATTCAGATCAGCGTATATGAGGACCGGCTGTATGTTGCCAACGTCGGAAGCCTCCCGGAGGATTGGACGCTTGAAAAACTGATGAACAAGCATACTTCAAAGCCGTACAATCCGAATATCGCTTACGTCTTTTACCTCGCCGGATTCATTGAAAGCTGGGGACGCGGTATTGAAAAGATCTGTAACGCTCTAAAAGCTGACAATTTACCGATGCCTGAATATACAGTAAATTCCGGAGATATCATGATCAAGTTTACGTGCCCGGAGGATCGTATAATCAGGGTGTCTGGCAGGTTATCAGAAAAGTTATCAGAAAAGTTATCAGATAAGCTTTCTCAAAAGGAACAGAAAACTCTTGAACTACTTATAGAAGATCCTGGCTATACTTCTGTGCAGATAGCGGAGAAACTAAATGTCAGCAGAGTCTCTGTAACAAAATACCTGAAGACTGTAAAAGAAAAGGGATTGATTGAAAGAATCGGTTCTGACCGAAAAGGGTATTGGCGAATCACAAAGTGAGAAAGCATTCTCTGTTTGATTTGCGGCTTGTAATAAGCATCGAAAACTGAATATCAAAGATGATGGAGGCGCCGGCGTTATTGTCGGCACTTTCTCAGTTTTAAGAAAAAAAATCCGCTTTTGCAGAAATGTGATGGATCAGGATTGCTTATAATTTGATTTCTTACTTTTACGTTTGTAAAAAATCTCTATCCGTTATTCCGGCCTGTCATATGAAAAAACAATCAGAGGACGGGATGATTCTGACCGGTTCTCTCATTGATTGTTTATTTTTGTATGCTGCAGGGAGCCTTTGATATTCTCTGCAGGATATCTGCATATGATCAGTTTCTGCGCTCATCATCCTCCTGAAAGACATACAGAGACTGTTCATATTGTTCCTGCTTAAGCATATCTCTGTCTTCTCTGGTCAGAATACGGGATTCTGCTGTATCCTGCATGTGTCTGACAATGGCATTGATCTTTGCGGCATCGACGGCATAGTAGGAACCGTCATTCTGCCTTGCGGTTTTGGCAGTCATATGGATCTGTGTGCATCCGGTATCAGCGAAAATGATCCGGATGTTTTCTTTTGTTACGCCGCCGCCCGGCAGGATCTGGATCTCTTTTCCGTATGTTTTCTGCAGGTATGCAATCATGTTTTTACCCTGAAGAACATCCGGCTGCAGTCCGCTGGTGAGGATCCTGTCCACGCGGCAGCGGATCAGTGCCTGTATAGCCGCATCAGGGTCTTTTGCATCATCGAATGCTTTATGAAAAACAGCTTCCTTTCCATAGCTGTGAATCAGCTGTACCATTCTGACAGTGAATTCTTCATCGACCGTATGGTCTTCTTTCAGACAGCCGAAGACAATACCATCTGCGCCGTTTTGCAGGAATGTCTCTGCATCCGCGTACATTGTTTCTTTTTCATCATTGTTATAAATAAATCCTGCCGGTCTGGGTCTGACCATGCAGATGAGGGGAATGTCCGTTTTCTGCTTTGCTCTGACCAGGGTCTGCAGCGAAGGTGTCAGTCCGCCCAGTTCCAGTGCACAGTTGAGTTCGATTCTGTCTGTTTCCTTTACCGAGGAAGCAGCGATGACATCGCTCAGGCTTCCGGCACAGATTTCCAATAAGACCTTATGATTCAGCATATTCTGACCTCCGTGTATTCATTGTAAAACAAAAAACGGCATATGCCGTTTTCAGATGAGGCTTCTGCGGAT
Organism: uncultured Erysipelotrichaceae bacterium; assembly: GCA_902786245.1. Taxonomy (GTDB): domain Bacteria; phylum Bacillota_I; class Bacilli_A; order Erysipelotrichales; family Erysipelotrichaceae; genus Bulleidia. Next base: position 81,375 of record CADABS010000004.1, on the reverse strand, counting down.
GATATTTGCATCTCTGTCCGGTGATACGGAGACAAGCGATACGGCGGTTCCGCAGTATTCCTCGATGAATTTTACATAGTTCTGACAGTTAACTGGCAGTTCTTCGAAGGAACGGCATCCGGAGATGTCTTCTTTCCAGCCCGGCAGATACTTATATACGGGCTTTGCCTTTGCGTATTCATGCAGGGAAGCGGGAATCGTTTCTCTGTATGTGCCTTCGATGTCATAGCCGACGCAGACGGGAATCTGATCATAGCCGGTCAGAATATCGATCTTGGTCAGAGCGATATCGGTCAGACCGTTGATGACCACTGCCTGATGGACAACCGGAAGATCGAGCCAGCCGCATCTTCTCGGTCTGCCTGTCGTAGCGCCGTATTCACCGCCTCTTGTGCGCATGTCTTCGCCGACTGCGTCATTGAGTTCGGTAATGAACGGTCCTTCGCCGACCCGGGTGGAATAGGCTTTGACAACACCGATGATACGGTCAAGCGCTTTCGGGCTGACACCTGCACCCTCGCACACACCGGCTGCGGTAGGAGAGGAAGAGGTGACATACGGATAAGTGCCGTAGTTGATATCGAGCATATTGGCCTGGGCGCCTTCAAACAGAACGAGCTGATCTTCTTTCAGGGCTTTGTTGATGATGTCCGTTGCATCAATCAGCATCGGCACCAGTCTTTCTCTGACGGCATCGAACTGCGTCATCATTTCATCGAAGTCAAAGGGCTTGCCGCCGTATACTTTCGTGATGATCTCGTTTTTGATATCCAGTGCCATCTTCAGCTTTTCAGCGAAGACTTCCCTGTTCACAAGATCGCATGTACGGATGCCGATCCGGGTATATTTATCAGCGTAGCAGGGACCGATGCCGTTTTTGGTCGTTCCGATCTTTGCATCGCCGGCTGCTTTTTCCATCAGTTCGTCGAGTTCGACGTGATAGGGCATCAGCAGATGGGCACGGTCGGAGATGCGCAGATGGCTGCAGCTGCATCCTTCTCTGGCAAGTGTATCGATTTCCTGAAAAAGAACAAACGGATTGACGACGACACCCGGACCGATGACGCACATGGCGTTTTCGTTGAGGATGCCGGAAGGCAGAAGATGGAGAATCGTTTTCTTTCCGCCGGTGACGACGGTGTGGCCGGCATTGTTGCCGCCCTGGAAGCGGACGACCATGCTGACTCTGGAACCGAGCAGGTCGACGACTTTTCCTTTTCCTTCATCGCCCCACTGGGCACCGACTACTACATAACCTGACATAATGCATGTTTCCTTTCAACATTGCAATGATACCACAAAGCAGGTGAATCAAATGCATAAATGAATGCAAATGGTGTAGAATACCCTAGAGGTGAAAAGAGTATGAGTGAAAACAGGAATGATCAGAACTGCAATCACAAGTGTGAGGGCTGTTCTGTCGAGAACTGCGGATCCAGATCCGCACAGAGTTTTAAAATCGATCCCAATCCGGGTTCGACGATCCGTAAGATGATCGGCGTTGTCTCGGGCAAGGGCGGTGTCGGCAAGTCTTTTGTCACAAGCATGCTGGCGGCGGAAATGCAGAGAAGGGGACACCGTGCGGCAGTGCTGGACGGAGATATTACCGGACCGAGCCAGGGCAAGACCTTCGGCATCAGTGAAAAGGCATACGGAAACGGCGAAGTCCTTTTCCCGGCGGTAACGAAATCCGGCATCCAGGTCATCAGCACCAATATGCTGCTGGATGATGAATATGCACCGGTCATCTGGAGAGGACCGATGGTTGCAGGTGTTCTCAAGCAGTTCTACCAGGAAGTTCTCTGGGATGATGTCGACTATATGTTTGTCGATATGCCTCCGGGAACCAGCGATGTGCCGCTGACCCTGTTCCAGAGTTTCCCGCTGGACGGCATCATCGTCGTCACCAGCCCCCAGGAACTGGTTTCCATGGTTGTCGAAAAGGCGATCAACATGGCCAATATGATGGATATCAAGGTGCTCGGCCTGATCGAGAACATGTCCTATGTCAAATGTCCGTACTGCGACGAGAAGATCCTTGTCTTCGGCCGTTCGCATATCGATGAAGTTGCCGGCAAATACGATCTTCCTGTTCTTGCCCAGATCCCGCTGGATGAGCGGATCGCCAATGCGGCAGACGCAGGAACGATGGAAGATCTGCAGATCGAAGAACTCGCACATGCCTGCGATTTCATTGAAAGCATCTGAAACGTTCACAGAGCATTCACATTCGGCTGATAGGATGACCATGCGAGGTAAAAAAGTATGACGAAGATACTGATTGTTGATGATGAAGCAAAGATCCGTGAAATGATTGCCAAATATGCAAAGCATGAAGGCTTTGAAACGGACCAGGCATCCGACGGCATGGAAGCGGTCGAGAAATGCGAAACAAAGAAATATGATCTGGTCGTCATGGATATCATGATGCCCAATCTGGACGGCTTTTCGGCGGTCAAGGAGATCCGCCGGTCGCAGCCGAATCTTCCCTTCATCATGCTTTCGGCACTCGGTGAGGAATATGACCGCGTACACGGTTTCGATGTCGGTGCGGATGATTATGTCGTCAAACCGTTTTCCAGCAAGGAACTGATGATGCGCATCCATGCCATTCTCAAGCGGGTCCGTCCCGGTGCCGGCGGTGAAACGCTGCAGGTCGAAGACATGGTCATCGACTATTCGGCCCGCACGGTAACGATCAAAGGCGAACGGATCCAGCTTTCTCCCAAGGAATATGAACTGCTGGCGTATCTGGCAAAGAATGCCGGCATCGCTCTGACCAGAGAACAGCTGCTGCAGAATGTATGGGGCTATGATTTCTTCGGCGATGACAGAACACTGGATACGCATGTCAAGCTGCTGCGGAGGAATCTCGGCGATTATGCGAAATATATCGTGACATTACGGGGAGTAGGGTACCGCTTTGAAAAACAGAGTTAGTCTGAAATGGAAGATCGGAAGAACGCTGCTATTGTTCGGAGTGCTCGTCATAGCGCTCCTTTTCCTCTTCCAGCTGATCCTGCTGGAGCCGATGTATGAAAACTCTAAGATCAAGGCCGTCAAGGAAATCAGCGAGTCCATTGCCGATAAGATCGAAGACGATGAACTGACTTCGGAATATCTTTCCCAGGCCCAGATGCAGAGCGATACATGCATACGGGTATTCCAGTCGGATTCCTATGTCATGTCGGAAGGGGATTTCCGGGGCTGTCCGATGCTGAAGCCGGATGAGCTCAATGAGATGATCGCCAATGCGGCAGCGGATGAAGACGGTGAATATCTTTCCAAGACCAATACCGATCTGATGCCGGCCGGCGGCGAAGGATTCCGGAATATCTTCTTCACGAAGCTGGTCGAAGATGATGACGATGCGGTCAAGGCAATCGTGATCGTATCGGCCGGTATTGCCGCAGTCAACGCTGCGACCAATGCCCTGAGCAACCAGCTGCTGTATATCGGTGCGATCATGGTGGTGCTGACCCTGCTGCTGACGCTGATGCTCAACCGGCAGATCGCTGTACCCCTTGCAAGGATCAATGAATCTGCCAAGCATCTGCCGGAAGGCAGCTATGAGATCGATCCGAAAACAAACGGCTACCGCGAGGCACAGGAGCTCAATGAAACCCTGCAGCAGGCAGCTGCGGATATTCAGAAAGCAGATAAGGCCAAGCGCGATCTGATTGCCAATGTCTCCCATGACCTGCGTACACCGCTGACGATGATCTCCGGGTACGGCGAAATGATGATCGATCTGCCGGAAGAAAAGACAGACGAAAACATTCAGGTCATCATCGATGAATCCAAACGGCTCAATGCCCTGGTCAATGATCTGCTCGATCTTTCCAGAATGCAGGAAAAGAAGATCACGCTGCAGAAAGAGGTTTTCTCTCTCAGTGACATGATCAGCTCAGAGATGCGCAAATACGATGTCTACCGCATGCAGGACGGCTTTACGATCGAAGAAGAGATCGAGCCGGGTCTGACAGCGGAAGGCGACAGCAGCCGTCTCAAACAGGTCTTCAACAACTTCATGACCAATGCCATCCATTACTCCGGCGAAAGAAAGCATATTATCGTCCGGGTGAGAAAAGAACAGGACGGCATCCGCACCGAGGTACAGGACTTCGGCGAAGGCATTGATGAAAAGGATATCGCCAATATCTGGGACAGATATTACAAGGTCGATAAAGAACATGTACGGGTTTCCAGCGGCAGCGGCATCGGTCTTTCGATCGCCAGGGAAATTCTCGAACTCCACCGGGCCCGCTACGGCGTTAACAGCGTCAAGGGTCAGGGCAGTACGTTCTGGTTTATCCTGCCCCTGCATAAAGCATGAATCCGATACACAGAAACGGCGCAAAGGGAATCTCTGCAGGAAGGGATTCCTTTTTCCATACTGCATACCCAAGACACAGAATGCAGGCAATGATCAGCGACCGGAATATATCCGCTCCAAGATGCAGGGATACAGCCGCAATCAGTTTCACATCGCCCCAGCCCAGCATTTCCTTCATGGCAAAGAAAGAAAACAGTATGAGGGTGATGCATGCCCATCCCGCATTCTTCACTCCTGTACTGCAGAGACCGGACAGTGCGATCATGAGGCTGCAGGCATCGGGGATTTGTCCGCTGCGGATATCCGAAAGGGAAGCGATGAAAAGCATCGGTGCCAAGGCCGGTATGAACAGACAGCAGGCAGCGGTTTCAATAAAAAGACTGTTTACAGTTAACATAGATTGCATTCCATCCGGAATGTATATACGTATTGAAACAGACTTTTACCCATGGCTGCGGTATAATCAATGACAGGAGGACAATTGCAATGAAAGATTTAAAAGGCACAAAGACAGAACAGAACCTGCAGACCGCATTTGCAGGAGAAAGCCAGGCCCGTAATAAATACGATTACTGGGCAAGCAAAGCAAAGAAGGACGGATACGAACAGATCGCTGATTTCTTCGCACTGACTGCCGGCAATGAAAAAGAACATGCCAAGATGTGGTTCAAATATCTGCAGGGCGGCAAGATCCTGAGCACACCGGAAAACCTGAAGCAGGCTGCCGAAGGTGAAAACTACGAATGGACAGAGATGTATAAGGAATTCGCTGAAACAGCGGATGCCGAGGGATTCCCGGAGATCGCTGCTCAGTTCCGCGGTGTTGCCCAGATCGAAAAGGAACACGAAGAACGCTACAATGCTCTGCTGGCCAACATCGAAAGCGGCGAAGTATTTGTCCGCCAGGATGAAGTGACATGGCAGTGCCGCAACTGCGGTTATACCGTTACAGCCAAGGAAGCACCGGAAGTATGTCCGGTATGTGCACATCCGCAGGCATACTTCGAAATCAAAAGAGACAACTATTAAGAAGAGGAAAGACGCCGGGCCGGCGTCTTTTTCTATAATGTATTTTCTTCAGATTTCTCTGAAGGATATCTGTCTGATTTTCTGTCCGGCAGCGAAGGCAATCGGTTCAAGACGGCTGCGCTGTTTCTCTGTACACAGGATATATGCCGTACCGGTGCTGGCGGTTCTGGAGGTACGTCCGATGCGGTGGACTGCCTGTTCATCGGTATCCGGCAGTTCATACAGGATCACGGTATCGGCTTGAGGCACATCGATGCCTCTGGCAAGTACATCGGTCGTTACCAGAACATCCGTCCTGCCGCTGCGGAAATCCTGCATGGTCTTTTTACGCTCAGATGCTGTACGCTCACTGTGCATGACAGCACAGGCCATCCCTGTTTCCGAAAGACGGCGGGAAAGCATATCTGCCGTACGGATGGTATTGACGAATACATAGCAGGGACCCTGTGCTTTATGCAGGCATCTGCACAGTGCACTGAAGCGGTTCTGCGTAGAGCACACAGCCGCAAGACAGCGGATCTTCTGTTCTTTTACACGATCATCAGAAGCATGATATACAAATTGATCATGCAGTACTTCTTTGGCGAAGTCTTCGGTTTTTTCATCGGATGTTGCCGAACATAATACGGTCTGATGCGGGGGCAGGACGGAGATGATATCCCGGACATCCTGTTCAAATCCCATCGAGATCAGTTCATCGGTTTCATCGAGGACGAGCATATCGCATGCATCAGGTTTAAAGGTATGGCGGCGGATATGGTCTTTCAGGCGGCCGGGTGCGGCGATGACGATATCGGCACCTTTGGAAAACTGCCGGATCTGTATGTCCATGCGCACGCCGCCGACGAGTGCGAACGTGCGTATTCCTTCGGTTCTCCTCAGCAGGAATCTTGTCTGTTCAGCGATCTGCAGGGCAAGTTCTCTGGTCGGTGTCAGGATCAGGATCCTTGGTTTATGTTTATTGGCAGACTGGATTTCCAGTTTGCTGATCAGCGGCAGAAGATACATCAGGGTCTTGCCGGAAGCGGTATGGGCCGTACAGAAAACATCTCTCCCGGACGCAATGGCAGGGATGCATGCATTCTGTACGTCGCTGAGCTGTTCAATGCCCATTTCCCTGAGCTGCAGCTGCAGGTCTTCTCTGATTCCTTCCATACTGCTTTTGTATCACGAAAAGGTCTTTTGGGCAAATCATGTGTAAATCAACTGTTTTGTGATAACATACATGCGGAGGAAAACAAAAATGAGCACACATTTCGAATATAAAACAAAAGGCGTCTGTTCTTCAAAGATCATCTTTGAACTGGACGGCGATACGATTCAGGATATGCAGGTCATCAACGGCTGCAACGGCAATCTCAAGGGCATCAGCGCTCTGGTCAAGGGTGCCAACGTCCATGATGTCATTGACCGTCTGGAAGGCATCACCTGCGGCTTCAAGCCGACCAGCTGCCCCGACCAGATCGCAAAAGGTCTCAAGGAATATCTCAGCGCCAGATAAGGACAGTCCGCAGAGGCTGTCTTTTTTATGCATGCGCATGTTTCAAGAGGTGTCTGCGCCTGTTATAATGAATCATTGAAATGAGGAAATTATGATCAGTATTATCGTTATGGCAGTGATCCTGCTGGACCAGATTACAAAATACGGGGTGCAGATCAATGAGAAACTGCAGAATATCGTTGTTATCCCCGGATTCTTTCATATTACCTATGCCCGCAATACCGGTATGGCATGGTCTCTTTTTTCCGGCTATCAGGCTGTCTTCTGTCTGGCTGCGGCTGCCGCGATCGGCGGGATACTGTGGTATCTGATTGAGAAGAAACCCGACCGTCTGACGGCTGCCGCTCTGTCATTGATGATCGGCGGCGCTGCCGGGAATCTGTTCGACCGCCTGGTATTCGGCTATGTCCGGGATTTTCTGGATTTCTATATTTTCGGATATGACTTTCCGATTTTCAATATTGCGGACAGTGCCCTGTGCATCGGCGTGGGACTGCTGCTGATTGCTTCACTGAAGGAGGAGAACGATGGAAAAGCAGATATGGCAGGGTGAAAACAGTGAAGAAATGCGGTTGGACAAATATCTGGCCGAGCAGACGGAACTCTCCCGTACCCGGATCCAGGAACTGTGTTCATCTTCACTGATCCGGGTCAACGGAAAGACCGCCAAGAGCAGTCTCAAGGTCATCGCCGGCGATGTCATCGAAGCAGAGATTCCCGATGATGAACCGATCGATGTGGTGCCGGAGAATATCCCTCTGGATATTCTGTATGAAGACAGCGATATCATCGTTATCAACAAGCCCAAGGGCATGGTCGTTCATCCGGCCCCGGGTGTATACAGCGGTACGCTGGTCAATGCGCTGCTGTATCACTGCCGTGATCTCTCCGGTATCAACGGAAAGATCCGCCCGGGCATCGTCCACCGGATCGACAAGGATACGACCGGCTGTATCGTTGCATGCAAGAATGACAAGGCGCATGAGGCAGTTGCCCGGCAGCTGGAAGACAAGACATGCCACCGGGAATATACGGCCATTGTCATGGGCAATATCGCCCATGATGACGGACTGATTGATGCGCCGATCGGCCGGGATCCCCGCGACCGTCAGAAGATGTGCGTCATCGATACCAACAGCCGGGATGCCCGGACGCATTTCCATGTCGAAGAAAGATTCGGCGGGGCGACACTGGTGACATGCACACTGGAAACAGGCAGAACGCACCAGATCCGTGTCCATATGAAATATATCGGCCATCCGGTCATGGGCGATGAGAAATACGGAAAGAAATGCAGATACATGGATACACAGGGACAGGTCCTGCATGCCCACAGCCTGACGCTGGTCCATCCCTCCACCGGTGAAACCATGCGCTTTGAAGCACCGCTGCCGGCATATTTTGAGGAACTGATCGGTATTCTGCGGAAAGAGAGCAGATTTTGAAAAAGTATATTCCATATGTGACCTATACGGTACTGGCCCTGTGCATTCTGGTCAGTATCCTGATCCGGATCATCTCTGACGGTTCACTGATTGAAGCGGGGATCATCTGCGGTGCTTATTACAGGCCGTTCATCGTGGCCGGGGAAGTCCACCGTCTGCTGACTGCAGGTCTGGTCCATACCGATCCGATGCATCTGCTGGTCAATATGTTTTCTCTGATCAATGCCGGAACGATCACCGAGAAGATCTTCGGGCATCAGCGCTTTGCAGGACTGCTGGCCTGTTCTGTCCTTTGCGGCAGTATTGCGATCTTCGTCTTTACCGATACAGCTGCAGCAGTCGGTCTTTCCGGCGGCCTGTACGGACTGATGGGTGCCTATTTCTGGCTGATGATCCAGCTGGGTGCCATGCGCGATATGAACTTCCGGAACGGACTGATCCGGATCGCTGCAGTCAACCTGGCCATTTCCCTGATACCCGGCGTCTCGCTGGCTGCCCATGCCGGCGGACTGATCGGCGGTCTTCTGACCGCAATGGTGCTTTTCCGGAAACGGATGGAACCGAAGCAGAGAAACATGGTCCTGGCCGGCTGTGCCCTGGCACTGCTCATTTCCATCGGCGGAATGGTGATGAAATGGAAAATCCCGGAAGGACAGAGGTATCCCGGAACGGATTATCATGTATTATGTTTTTACAGAGACCACGGTCTGCAGGGCCATGCCTATGCCATGGCAGACAGCCTGGATATCATCTATGAGGACGGCAGTATGCTTGCATATATGCTGCGGGAGGAATGACTATGGAAAAAAGACAAGACGTACTGAACTGGGATGAATACTTTATGGGCCTGGCACATCTTTCTGCCTGCCGCTCCAAAGATCCCAACACAGCCGTCGGCGCTGCGATCGTCGACGAGAATCACCGGGTTGTATCGGTCGGATACAACGGCTTCCCCAAGGGCTGCAGCGATGATGAATTCCCCTGGGCAAGAGAAGGATCGACACTGGACACAAAATATGCCTATGTCGTCCATGCCGAGCTCAACGCGATCCTGAATTCGAAATGGCCGGTCAGCGGCTGTACGATCTATGTATCGCTGTTTCCCTGCAATGAATGCGCCAAGGCGATCATTCAGTCAGGCATCCGGCGGATCGTCTATGAATCAGACAAGTACAACGGTGTCGACACGAATATCGCTTCCAAGCGGATGCTGAAGGCGGCCGGGGTGGAACTGTGCCGGCTTGAGAATACCATCCAGCTGACCGTCGAAAAGAAAAGAAACCCGGAACTGCCGCAGGAATGAACATCCGTAAGGCTCTCACTGCCGACGCAGCAGACATCGCTGCTGTCCATATCTCTTCCTGTCAGTCTGCTTTTGCGGGCATCATCGATGAGGATACCATGCAGAGACACAGCGATCGTGAAAGAATCACTGCGATGTACCGGCGTTCGCTGGAAAAGGGGGAAACGGCATTCGTCTGCGAAGCAGAAGGGAAACTCTCCGGTTTCTGTTTTGCAGGAAAAGCCAGAGGCATTGCTGAGGAAGATCTCAGCGAGCTCATCTGCATCCATGTGCGGCCGGAGGAAAAACACCGGGGCATCGGTACGGCGCTGCTGCAGAAAGCCATGGCAGAAGCAAAGGCACAGGGCTATGGCCGGATGTGTCTTTGGGTATTCAGGGAGAATGTTTCCGCCAGAAACTTCTATGAAAAACACGGCTTTGTGTATGCGGGTATCAACGATATCCGGGCCGGTGCAGAAGAATGGCTGTATCTGCGAAATCTGTAAAAGAAAATTCCGCTTACCGGCGGAATTTTTCTGTATTTTTGAAATGCATCTTTGCAGTTTTGGGCAATGCCTCAAACCCATAGCGTTTTACAAATGCAGCAGCGCATGCATCGGCCGGCTTTCCGGATCCCTTGGCAAATTCCATGTGCCACTGTTCAGACATCGCATCCATCCGGACCAGGAATGCATATCTTGCGATGACTGAGGCACAGGCAACGGCGGGATAGCTGTTTTCGGCTTTTGTCTCAAAGCGGATGCGGCCGATGACGGTCGGTTCATGCGACAGATAGCGGTAATAGGTCTTTTCCGGGGTGAACTGGTCGATGACGCACAGGGACGGCAGGGGTTCTTTGGCAGACAGATTGATATAGGCCTGGTTATGCATCTTTGCTTTGATCTCATTCATATTATTGTCCGCATGCACGGCGTTGTATTTTTCCGGATCGACGATCAGCAGGCTGTAAGTCAGCTGTTTCATCAGCTGCGGAGCCGCTTCCCGTATCTTTGTGTCATCGAGCTGCTTGGAATCGCGGATGCCCAGCGCCGTGATCAGTTCCATGTCCGTATCATGCACGATGCAGGCACAGACACATACCGGACCGAAATAATCGCCGGTGCCGACTTCATCCGATCCGGCCTGGGGCAGCACCGGTTCTGCATGGACCGATGTCTGCACGGGTTTCATGAAGGCAGAGGCATATACCTCCGCATCCTTTCCCTGGAATACCGTCTTTCCGGAACTGTAGCAGGTGATCACGCAGTTCTCCGGACGCAGCTGCCATTTTGCATAGGCCGGGGCCTTGGTTTCCGTACCGGAAAATGCCTTGTACAGTTTTTCTTCCTGTTCTCTGGACAGGTTCAGTGTCAATGTGGTGTTCATACATGTTATTCTAGCATCGACATTGAATGAAACAAGTGAATTCATTACAATATAACCATTGGAGAAACGAATATGATCAATGTAACAGAAGAATGGCTGATGCCTTTGAATATTGCGGCTGCGGCGGTACTGATCCTGTCCGCGGTCATGGGATGGAAAAAAGGATTCCTGCATGAAGCGGTCGGACTGATCGGTACGGCAGTATCCCTGCTGGGCAGCTGGCTGCTGTCAGAAGTACTGAGCCGCTATATCATGCTTTGGCCGGAAAAATGGATCCCGGAAAATGCTCCGGCACTGTCTGCTTCGGCGGTGCAGTTTCTCAACCGCATCTGCTGGGTGGTCGTGCTGTATATCTTTTTCCGGCTGCTCTTCATGATCATTTCCCATGCGACCAAGGGACTGCAGAAAGTTCCGGTCATTCATGAACTGAGTGCCATGGCAGGCGGTCTGATGGGACTGGCAGAGGGATGCATCACCATCGTCATCTGCACCCTGATCCTGAATATGCCGGTATTTGCCGGCGGTGCGGAAGCGGTCGATGCGACGATTGCCGGACCGGTACGGGATATGAGCATGCATGTACTGAACACATACGGCATGCCGCTGCTGCAGTCAAAGCAGGTTGCGGAATTATACAGCCATGCGGAAGAGTTTACGGAAACGGAACTGGATGCGCTGGAACAGTGGCTGATCGAACACGGATACGGAACTGAGGGAACAGCAGAAAATGCAGAATGAAAAAAGTCTTGAACTGGATCAGATCCTCGGGCAGGTACAGACATACTGCTCTTTTTCGCTGAGCGCCCAGCGCATTGCGGAAGAAGAAGTCAGCTATGATCCGCTGATCATCCGCCGCAATAACGCCAGGATCACGGAGGCGCTGCAGGCGGTAACGCACTACGGTACGATGCCGTTTCACGGGATCCGGGATATTTCCGGCATGCTGGAGAGTGCCAAAAGAGGCAGAGTGCTCAGTGCCCAGGAACTTGTACAGGAAATTCATTTCATTCAGGGTGTACGCTCCGTCTCTGCTTATGAAAAAGAACTGCGGGATATCGAGCATCCCTGCATCCATGATCTCTGCGATACCCTGAGTGTCCATACAAAGACGGAAAAGATCCTGTCGCAGTGCTTTGATGATTACGGAGAGATCCTCGACAATGCCACACCGGAGCTGCGCTCGATCCGTCTTGGTCTCAAGAAGGCAGACCAGGAGATCGCATCAGCGGCCCAGAGATTTCTGGCGGCGCATCCGGATTCGGTGGTGGATTCGATCGTCACCTACCGGGCCGGCAGAGCCGTTGTCCTGGTACGGGCATCGGATAAGAATGCATTCGGGGGCATGCTGTACGGCGACAGTGCCAGCGGTCAGACATCCTATATCGAACCTGCTTCGCTGGTCGGACCGAACAACCGCAAGCAGGAACTCATTGAACAGGAACGGATCGAGATCGAAAAGATCCTGACGATGTGCTCGCAGGAAGTCCAGGCTATAGCCCTGGAAGAACTGGCAAATCTTGAAACATGCACGATCCTCGATACGATCTTTGCCAAGGCCCAATGGGGCCATGCCCGGGATGCGGCAGCGGCACAGCTGTGCGAAGAGAAACGGCTTTCCATTATCAAAGCACGCCATCCGCTCATCGATCCCAAAAAGGTCGTTGCCAATACATATGAAATCGCCGATCCCCGGCGGATCCTGCTGATCACCGGTCCGAATACCGGCGGCAAGACCGTTTCGATGAAGATCATCGGTCTGTTTACGATGATGACATATATCGGCATGCCGGTCACGGCGGAGAGTGCCGTCATCCCGTTCTTCGATCATATCTATGTCGATATCGGCGATGATCAGTCGGTCAGCGAATCGCTGTCTTCTTTCAGCGCCCATATTCAGAAACAGGCAGAGGTCATGCGCAGCGCCACCGGCGACAGTCTGGTCCTGCTTGATGAAGTCGGCAGCGGCACCGATCCCCGGGAAGGAGAAGCACTTGCGATTTCCATTCTCAATGAACTCCGCCAGAGAAAATGTATGACGGTGGCGACGACCCATTACGGAAGGCTCAAGGCATACGGCAAGCGCCATGAGGATATTCAGATCGCCAGTGTTGCCTTTGATATGGAAAAACTGATGCCGACGTACAGATTTGTCCAGGGCATCAGCGGTTCCTCGAATGCCTTTGAAGTAGCCCAGCGGTATGGACTGCCTTCGTCACTGATCAAATATGCCAGATTTCTCAAGGATCAGACAAAATCGCAGGAAGATGTACTGATCGAACGGCTGGATGCACAGCTGAATGAGGCGGTTTCCAACAATGAGAAACTGAAGCAGGAAATCGAAAAGAACAAAGCCGAAGCCGAGAGACTCCGTATCGAACGGGCAAAGTTTGAAAAAGAAAAAGACGACTGGCGTCAGAATGCCGAAAAGGAAGCGTCCGCATATCTGGAACAGGTGCGCAGCGAAGCCGATGATATTCTCAAGCAGCTGCGTTCGCGCCAGAAGGAAGTCAAATACCATGAAGCGATCGATCTTTCCCATCAGCTCAATGCCCTGCACAGCCAGCCTGTACAGGAGGAGACAGAGGAAGAAGAGGGCGAACGCGATTACAGACCCGGCGATGCGGTCGAACTGCGGGGCAGCACCCAGGTATGCGAAGTACTGGAAGTCAGCCGGAAAGAACTGCGCATCCTGATGAACGGCAGGGAAATCCGGGTCAAGCGGTCGCAGGTACGGCCCAGCACCCATATCATTCCGAAGCTCAAGGAGAAGCCGCAGACAACGGTGCATATCTCGGGAGGAGGGCTGTTTTCTTCGATGCCTTCGGAATGCAACCTGATCGGCATGCGGGTGGATGAGGCCATGGATGCGATGGCGGATTATATGGACCGGGCAAAGGTCCATCATCTCAAGACGTTCCGGATCATCCACGGAGACGGAACCGGCAGGCTGCGCAATGCGGTGCATGCAAAGCTGCGCAGCGATAAAAACGTAGAGGAATTCCGGCTCGGCATGCCCGGAGAAGGCGGTACCGGAGCGACCGTAGTCGTGATGAAATAGATATGGATAAAGAATATATAAAATCAAAACTGACGAATCTGCCCCATGAACCGGGCAGCTATCAGATGAAGGATAAATACGGCGAGATCATCTATGTCGGCAAGGCAAAGGATCTGCACAGCCGGGTCAATCAGTATTTTACCGGTGCCCATGATTTCAAGACGACGAAGATGGTTTCCAATATCGAAGACTTCGATTTCATCGTCACAAGGACAGAGAAAGAAGCACTGGTCCTGGAAATCAATCTGATCAAGAAATACCGGCCCAAATACAATATTCAGTTCATCGATGACTCAAGCTATCCCTATATCAAGCTGACCAGGGAAAAATATCCCCGTCTTTCCATTGCCCGGGATACGAAGAAGGATAAGGCAGCCCGCTATTTCGGCCCGTTTCCGGATGCTTCGGCAGCCCGCAGTACGCTGAAGGTACTGCAGAATCTGTATCCGTTCAGGCGCTGTACCCAGATGCATGACAAGGTCTGTCTCTATTACCATATGCATCAGTGCCTGGCACCGTGCGTCAATGATACCGATCCCTCTGTCTATACGGAAATGGCGGATGCGGTGACGAAGTTCATGAACGGCGATACGAAAGCGGTCGAAGATGATCTGAGAGAAAAGATGATGGCGGCCAGCGAAAAACTGGAATTTGAAAAAGCCCAGGAATACAAGGAGATGCTGGAAAGCATCCGTACGATTACGGGTGACAGGCAGAATATCGAAAAGGACAACCGGGGATCCCGGGATGTCTTTGCCTGGGTTGCCGAGCGGGGCTATATGGCTATTACCGGCTTCCTGGTCAGAAGGGGCATCATCCTGAACAAAGAATTCCGGCTGCGGCCTCTCTATGGCGACCCGCAGGAAGAATTCCAGTCCTTCCTGGTCCAGTATTACCAGGAACATCCGGCTGCCCGGGAACTGGTCCTGCCGATGGATACCGAGACAGAAGCGCTCGGACAGCTTCTGGATATGCCGCTGTTTCAGCCCCAGAGGGGATATAAACGGCAGCTGGTGGAGATGTGCGCGGATAATGCAAAGAAACAGCTGGATCTGAAGTTTCAGTCGGTGGAGCGGCAGGAATCTGTCACCCGCCAGGCAGTCGAGCAGCTCGGACAGCTCGCCGGCAGAGAGATGCGCAGGGTGGAACTGTTCGACAACTCGCATACCAGCGGTACGTTTACCGTCGCTTCCTGTGTCGTCTACGAAGACGGTGTGCCGGATAAAAAGAGCTACCGGCTGTACCGGCTTCATACCGGCAACAGCGATGTCGACTCGATGAAGGAAGTATTGTACCGGCGGTATTTCCGGCTGCTCAATGAACAGGGCAGAATGCCGGACGGCATTCTCGTGGACGGCGGCTGGACGCAGATCGAAGCCGCAAAGGAAATCCTTTCCGCCCTGGATCTGACGGATACGATCAAAATCATGGGTCTGGTCAAGGATGATCACCATAATACCCGGGCGCTGATGGATACGGACGGGGAGATCTTCGATATCGACAAGGATTCCGGACTGTTCTTCCTGCTGACGAGAATGCAGGATGAAGTCCACCGCACGGCGATTTCCTATCACCGCAAGCTGCGGGCAAAGGCCCAGACCAAGTCGATCCTCGATGAGATCGAAGGCATCGGTCCGAAACGGAAAAAACTTCTTCTCAAAACCTTCGGCAGTTTTACGAAACTGAAGGAGGCAAAGGAAGAAGAAATCGCGGCGGTCGTGCCGGCGGAGACGGCACACAATGTCTATGCGGCACTGCATGCAGAAGAAAACGATGACCTTGCTTAGGCCATCGTTTTTATAACGCTTTTTTGATTTTCGCGATCAGCTTCTGTTCGGCATTGCGGTCATTGAATACCTTCTGGGCTGCATTGACATAGCCTTTGACACCGCTGTAGCTGTCAGAACTCTTATATACCGCCTGAACTGCCAGCAGGATCGGCAGGGCTTTGAGGATCAGGGCATTGCGCTTGGCGTCGGCTGCCTGCTTTTCCTTGATGACATCGGTCTTGATCTGCATCATCTGCAGGTTCTTCTGCAGATGTTCGATCCCCGGTTTCATTTCATTGAGCGATTTGACGGTATTCAGCAGTTTCACGGCCGTCAGGATCAGAAACAGCAGAAGCAGAACAAGGGCTGCATACAGCACATAATAATTATAGGGATACAGGTTCAGACTCGGCATAGAATTACCTCTTTACTGTATCCATCATATCATAAACGGCCGGAAATGACGGAATTATTCGCAGGATACATGCGGATGGGAACGGTCCTGTGCGGATATATGCATCTATACAGATGGACAATGGTGTATTGTGACAATGAAAATACGGTGTCACAGACAGTGGACATTTCCTCATTTTTAACTGCTATAATACAGCCATGGCAATCCGGGTAATCATATGCAGCGACAGCCACGGCCGTTCAGACGGGCTGGAATATCTGAAAAAGACGTATCCTGATGCGGATTATTTCATCCATTGCGGCGATATCGAACTGCCGAAGTATATGCTGGGCGGATTTGCGGCCGTGCAGGGGAACAATGATTTTTATAATGAATTTCCCCAGCAGCTGGTGCTGGAAATCGGCATGCACAGGATCCTGGTCGTGCACGGCCACCGCGATCTGTTCTGGCGCAGTTTCGATGCGCTGTGCGGCAAGGCTTCCGCGCTTGGCTGCGATATCGTCTGTTTCGGCCATACCCATATCTATCATGATTCTGTTGAGGACGGCATACGGATGCTGAATCCGGGATCGATCTGGCATAACCGGGACGGTTCGCCGGCCAGCTATATGATCATGACCCTGGACGGAGAGAACATCGATGTGCAGAAAATGACATATGAACCGAAGAAAACAAATCGGGGTTGAAATCTTTTTCCTGTTTTGGTATATTATTCCTACGTGTCGTCGTAGCTCAGCTGGATAGAGCTTCCGCCTTCTAAGCGGACGGTCTTGGGTTCGAGTCCCAACGACGACGCCATCTTGAAGAATGAAGCTGCCTGCAAGCAGCTTTTATTGTATCTGTGAGGTTCATTATGAGCGGATATTACGATGAACTGCTGGAAGAAATCAGCAGAATGACGGAAGCGGGAGAACTGCAGAACGCGCTCTTTCAGATCGAAAAAGAACTGAAGATGCCGTATGTGCCGGCCGATATCGAAGAAAAGCTGCTGGCCATGAAGCGCGAACTGGCATACCGGATCAGTGAAAAGAAAGAATCCTCTGAGTGGCCGCTGGAGAAGATTTTAAGGATGCTGAAGGGGAATGATGCATCTCAGCTGGCCGCCGCATCCCGACTGGCATCCCGGAATCTGCGCGAATGCACGGAAGAGATCCGGGAATATCTTGTTTCAGATCCCTGTCCGGAAGCCGCCGCGATGATCCTGGAAGTCATTGCCGAACAGCAGATCAGAGATGAATTCACCTATATCAAGGACGATGTGGAATATACCTTCTGGGGTGATTCCCTGACCCCGGTCGCGGAGTCGCAGGGATTTCTGGAAGCCGACCGGTATCTGAAGGACTGGCTGGAAAACGATCATCCCGATTACTATTCCATGGCCAGAACGCTGCTGATCCATGAAGCCTATATGTTTCTGCCGCTGACCTATGAAAGCGCCGAGGCACAGGAACTGGCGAGGGAGATGCTGGAAAAGGTCTCATCGCTCATGGATGAAGGCGAGCTGTATGCCTCGCTCATGGAAAACACAGCGAAACGGAAACGTTCGTGAAGAATGTTTAGCACTTTATTGTTGACAGTGCTAAACAATCGCAGTAGGATATTAGCAGGCTAATGGCCTGAGTGCTAAAAACTATGCTGGTCTATTATGATGTTCTTTGTTATAATATGGCGGCATAATTCATAAAGAAGGAGCTTAATGTTATGGCAAACTGGACACTGAAAGAAAAATCCACCGGTGATATGATCGTCACCGTCGATGGTGAAAAATGGGAAAAGGCACAGAAGAAAGCATTCAGCAAAATCGCTGCCAAGATCTCGATCCCGGGTTTCCGCAAGGGCAAGGCACCCCGCAGCATTCTCGAGAAGAACATCTCTGCCGGCGAGAAGTACAATGAAGCAATCAACGAAAATCTGAACGAATGGTTCCGTGAAGGTCTGAAGGAACTGAATCTCGAACCGGTAGCGCAGGCGGAAGTCGATATCGTTTCCGTCGACGATACAAAGGCAGAGATCAAGTTCACATTCCCGGTCGAACCGGAAGCGAAGGTTGAAGGATATACAGGACTGAAGTATAACCTGGCGGTTACGGAAGTTACCGATGAAGATGTTGAAAAGGATCTTGAATCCATGCGCGCCCGCTATGCCGAGAATGTCGTCAAGGATACACCGGCGGAAAACGGCGACACCGTCAATATCGACTATGAAGGCTTCAAGGACGGCACACCGTTCGAAGGCGGCAAGGCAGAAGGCTATGATCTGGTTCTCGGATCGGGTTCCTTCATCCCGGGCTTCGAAGACGGTCTGGTCGGTGTAAAGGAAGGCGATGACAAGGATCTGCCTCTGACATTCCCGGAAGACTATCATTCCGCGGATCTGGCCGGAGCGGAAGTTGTATTCAAGGTTCATGTAAACAAGGTACAGGCAAAGGTTCTGCCGGAACTCAACGATGAGTTTGCGGAAGATCTGAACATGCCCAATGTCAGCACCCTGGACGAACTGAAGGCAAACGTCAGAACACGGCTGGAGAATTCCAGAAAGAACGAAGCAAGAACAAACGCAGACAACGATCTGTCTGAACAGTTCATTGAAAAAGTAGAAGTAGAGATTCCGGATGCGATGATCGAGGATGAACAGCAGCAGCTTCTGCAGCAGCAGGTTTCGCAGATGCAGCAGTATGGCATCTCCCTGACCCAGTATCTGCAGATGATGGGACAGACTGCCGACCAGTTCAAGGAATCCTTCCGCGAGACAGCCGAGAAGCAGCTGCGCATGCGCCTGGGCCTCAAGGCAGTTGCCAAAGCGGAGAATCTGATTCCGTCCGATGAGGATCTCGAAAAGGAATATGCCAATATCGCCGAGATGTACGGTATGGAACTCGATCAGGTCAAGAACTACCTGAGTGCTGATATGGTACGTGCCGATATCACGAACCAGAAGGCATTCGAGCTGATCCGTGAAAAGGCGGAAGGCTATGTAAAACCGGAAGAACCGGCAGCTGAATAAATCCAATGAAATAAGACGCTCAGCGTCTTATTTTCACAAACTGATCATCCCGAAGGAGGTGAATGATTATGAATGAAAATCTGAATATCCGCGTACCTGTCGTGTGCACCAGAGGCATCATCGTATTCCCAGGTCAGGATGTCATGATCGAAGTCGGACGCTCGAAGTCGATCAATGCCGTCAATGACGCAGGAACTTCGTATTCCAACATGGTATGGATCGTCTGCCAGAACGATATCATGGTCGATGATCCCAAATCGCAGGATATCTACCAGATGGGTACGCTGTCCAAGATCAAGGTCGTCCGCCGCAAAGAAGGATTCATGCGGGTCACTTTCACCGGCATGAAGAGAGCAAAGCTTGTCAGCCTGCAGGATGACGGCCGGATGATGATGGCCGAGGTCCAGCCCTGCGATGATATCCAGGGCGACAGTCAGGAAGAAATGGCACTGGTGAAGAAGATCATCAGCGAGTTCGAAGGTATGTCCAATATTACCTCCGCATTCCCGACGGATATCATCCGTCAGCTGACGCACGGTGTCAGCGCCATTACGCTGACCGACCAGTTCGGCCAGTACTTCATGATGGAGCAGGCAACCAGACAGAAGCTGCTGGAAGAACTGAATGTCAATGAGCGGATGCTGATGATCATCGCCGAACTGCAGAAGCAGCAGCGGTTCTCGCAGCTGGAATCGACGATCAATGAGAAAGTCAAGGAACGCATTGACGACAACCAGAAGGAATACTACCTGCGTGAGAAGATGCGGGCAATCAAAGAGGAACTGGGCGATGTATCCAATCTGACGGATGACGCTTCCCAGATCCGCGAAATGATCGAGAAGAACCCGTATCCGGAACATGTCAAGGAAAAGGCGAAGGAAGAACTGCAGCGCTATGAGATGCTGCCGCCGGGAAGCGGAGAGGCAAGTGTTGCCCGCAGCTATCTCGACTGGCTGCTGAAGGTTCCCTGGTGGCAGGAAACCCAGGACAATGAAAACCTGAAGGAAGTCCGCGGCGTGCTGGATGAAGACCATTACGGTCTGGAAAAGGTCAAGGACAGAGTCATGGAATATCTGGCCGTCAAGCAGATGACCGGCAACCTCAACAGCCCGATTCTGTGTCTGGTCGGTCCTCCCGGTGTCGGCAAGACCTCTCTTGCCAAGTCCATTGCCAGAGCGCTGGAACGCAAGTTCGTCAAGATGTCGCTGGGCGGCGTCCGCGATGAAGCGGAAATCCGCGGCCACAGAAGGACATACCTCGGCTCGATGCCGGGCCGTGTCATCCAGGGCATGAAGAGAGCGGAAGTCATCAATCCGGTATTCCTGATCGATGAGATCGACAAGATGGGCATGGACTACAAAGGCGATCCGAGCGACGCACTGCTGGAAGTCCTCGACCCGGAACAGAACAGCTTCTTCTCGGATCATTATCTGGAAGAGCCGTATGATCTGTCCAAGGTCATGTTTGTCGCAACAGCGAACTATCTGGAGAATATCCCGGCGCCTCTGCGCGACCGTCTCGAGATCATTCAGCTGCCTTCCTATACGGAAATCGACAAGCTGCATATCGCCCGTGAACATCTGATTCCCAAGCAGCTCAAGGCCAACGGTCTGCAGGCTTCGCAGTTCAGACTGCCGGAAAAGGAACTGCTGTATCTGATCCGCCACTACACCAGAGAAGCAGGTGTCCGGCAGCTTGAAAGAGTCATTGCGACACTGTGCCGCAAGACGGTACTGGCGATCCTCAACGGTGAAAAGAAGACGGTTGCCGTAACCAACAAGCTGATCACCAAGTGGCTGGGCAAGGAAATATTCGAATACGGATCCAAGGAAAAGAAGGATCAGGTCGGTGTCGTTACGGGTCTGGCATATACGGAATTCGGCGGCGATGTTCTTTCCATCGAAGTCAATTACTTCGAGGGAAAGGGCAGGCTGATTATGACCGGCCAGCTCGGCGATGTCATGAAGGAAAGCGCGGAGATTGCCATGGACTATGTCAAGGCGCACGCGAAGGAATTCAAGATCGATCCGGAATTCTTTGACAAGCATGATGTGCATATCCACGTACCGGAAGGCGCTGTTCCCAAGGACGGTCCTTCTGCCGGTGTGACGATGACAACGGGTATCGTCTCCGCTCTGTGCCAGAAAGAAGTACACAGCGATCTGGCGATGACCGGTGAAGTCACGCTGCGCGGCAATGTTCTTCCGATCGGCGGACTGCGTGAAAAATCGCTGGCTGCCCACCGGGTCGGAATCTCGAAGATTCTGATCCCGAAGATGAATGTGCGCGATCTGGATGATGTACCGCAGGTCGTCAAGGACACGATCAAGTTCATTCCGGTCGAGAATGTTTCCCAGGTGCTCAAGGAAGCGCTGGTGCACTGATGCAGTATCATGAGGCGAAACTGCTCGCTTCTGCTGCAGAGAGAAATCAGTGGCCTGACAGTACACTGCCGGAGCTGATCTTTGCCGGACGTTCCAATGCCGGCAAGAGCACGCTGATCAACGGACTGGTCAACCGGAAGAATCTTGCCTTTGCGGGCAAGACTCCCGGCAAGACGCGTCTGCTGAATTTCTTTACTGTCGACGGCAGGATCGTATTCACCGATGCGCCGGGCTACGGCTATGCGACCAGTGACAAGGCAAGTGCAGTGCAGTTCAGCCGTCTGATCGATCCCTATTTCCGGGAGAGAAAGCAGCTGAAGGGAATGGTCATTGTACTCGATGCGAGAAGAAAGCCGAATGAAGATGACATCGCCATGGTGGAATATGCAAGAGCCGCAAAAATCGGCATTCTGGCCGCATTCACCAAGACGGATAAGCTTTCCCGCAGTGCGATGATCCAGAACCGCAATGCGGCTGCCGATATCCTCGGCATCAACAGGAATGCGTTTGTTCCCTGTTCCTCTGTCAGCAGACAGGGCTATGAAGAACTCTGGGAGAAAATCAATCAGCTCGCACAGCAGGATCTCTGAAAGGTCCTGCTTTTTCTTTTCCATGAAATGCTTATTATGTTAAAATTAAACAATCGGAGGTCTTCGATGAAAGTGATGATAGCCACCGGAGGGACCGGCGGTCATATATATCCGGCCCTGGCGCTTGCCCAGGTCCTGAAAGAAAAACATCCGGAAGCGGATATCGTGTTCTTCGGTTCGACAAACCGCATGGAAGCCAATGTCATACCGAAAGCGGGATATCGCTTTTATGGTGCGAAAATGACCGGCATGACTTCCGGCGTCCAGGCCAAGATCCTTTCCGCGCTGTCTCTTGTCAGGGCACAGCGGCTGTGCAGAAAACTGATGATCCAGGAGAAGCCGGATATCTGTGTCGGCTTCGGCAACTACATCAGCGTTCCGTTCATCAATGCGGCGCATGCCCTCGGCATCCCGACCATCCTGCATGAACAGAACAGTTTTGCCGGCAAAGCGAATAAATTCCTTGCCCGCAAGACAGATCTGATCATCGGCTGCTATGAAAGCAATCTCGAACAGTTCCCGGCCGGCAAATGCCGTCTGCTGGGCAATCCCGAGGCAACCCTGGCCGCAAAGACGGAATGGGATCCGGAGGAACTTGTGAAAATCGGACTGCAGGAAGACAGACCGTTTGTCGTCTTCATGATGGGTTCGCTGGGCAGTTCTTCTGTATCAAAGGTCATCGATGAAGCCTGTCCGCTGTTCGATCCGTCCTATCAGGTCGTAATCGCGGCCGGGCAGTCCAATGAATATACATATAAGACACCTTCCGATGAAAGAATCCGCATCGTGCCGTATATCGACGGCAAGAAGATGCTCAAGGGATGCGCTCTGGCTGTCACAAGAGCAGGGGCGACGACGATGTGCGAGATCAGTGCGATCGGCTGTGCATCGGTACTGATCCCCAGTGCCTTTGTCGCCAACAACCATCAGGTGTACAATGCCCTGGAACTGGTCAAGGCAGAGGCTGCGGTCATGATCGAAGAAAAAGATCTGCATCCGCAGAAACTGGCAGATACGGTCAATGCCCTGATGAAGGATCCGGAACGGCTGGCGCAGATGCGCGCCAATGCGGCCGCTGCCGGCAGACCGGATGCCGCATACCGGATGATCGAATGTATGGAGGAACTGATCCGCAATGGATAAGATATATGAACAGCTCAGCCGCTTTGCGCTGACAGAAAAAGACAGATCTCTGCAGGAGATGACAACGCTGCGGATCGGCGGAACGGTGAAGTATACCGTCTATCCCGAATCCGTCACGGCGCTGGATTCGATCATGCACTATGTCAAAGATCTGGGAATGCCTTATAAGATGATCGGAAAGGGAAGCGATCTGCTCTGTGCGGACCGTCCTTTTGACGGTGTCGTGATCCGTCTTGACCGGCATTTCATCACTTCGTACTACACGGAGAACATACTGACCGCCCAGGCCGGTGCATCGATCATTGCGCTGGCTGTCGATGCGATGAAACAGGGCATGTCGGGACTGGAATTTGCCAGCGGCATTCCCGGTACCGTCGGCGGTGCCATCTATATGAATGCCGGTGCCTACCGCTCATCGATGTGCGATATCGTCCGGGAAGTCTATGTCTACAGAGACGGAAAGATCGAATGGATCCCGGCAGCGGAATGCGGATTCGGCTACCGTTCCAGCATTTTCCAGAAACATCCGGACTGGCTGATTCTGGCGGTGCGCATGGAACTGACACCGAAGGATTCCAATGAGATCCGCGAATTGATGGATGACCGCAGAAAGAGACGCTGGGCATCCCAGCCGCTGGAATACCCCAGCTGCGGATCGGTATTCCGCAATCCGGAAAACCGCAATGCCTGGGAACTGATCGACGGCATCGGCTACCGGGGAATGCAGAAGGGCGGTGCGAAGGTTTCGGAGAAGCACTGCAATTTCATCGTCAATACCGGCGGTGCAAAAGCAGATGATTATCTTTGCCTCATTGAAGAGATTCAGGAAAAGGTTCTGGAGAACTACGGAATTGAGCTGATCACGGAAGTGGAGAAATTCAATTGGCAGACGAACAGATGAATACAACCGAAATACCCGCAGGGATACAGAAACTGTTTGATGAGCGCCGGATGAAGCGCGTCAGCAGTTCTTTTCATGCGGCCCGCAGCAGCGTCATCAGAAATGCGATGCTGGCGGGGGCGGCAGTGCTGATCGTGCTGTATATGATCCTGCCGGTATCCAGGGTACGCAATATTTCGGTGCATACTGGGGGCAGGCTCAGCCGGGATTACATCATGAAGACAGCGGATATCAGTACGGATTCGATTTTCTATCTGAATATACCTGTCCTTGTCGAACACCGGCTGAAGAGCGATCCGCTGATTGAAGATGCGGATGTCTCCCTGCACAGCGGCAATATCATCGAAGTGGCAGTCACCGAGAAGAAAGTCATCGGCTACCGCTATGAGAATGAACCGGTAGTGCTGCTGCAGGACGGAACGACAGCGCCGCTGAAAAGCGAATATCTCGATATCATTGCCAGCGTACCGCTGATCACCGGCTTCAGCGATGAAGAACAGACACGGCTTCTGATCAAGGCATTCAAGGATATCGAACCGGATATGATCGAGGAAATGGCGGAAGTCAGCCAGTATGACATGGGCTATGATTCGCAGTCGATCCGGGTGCTGATGCGCACCGGCGGCTATTTCCTGGCCGGATACAATTCCCTGCATTATATCAACAGCTATAACGAAGTCTATTCCCAGATGACCGATACGAACCAGTGCATTATCGTCGAAGACGGCTTCCGGGCTGCCTATACGAAGACCTGTCCCTGGAATGAACCGGTCCGCGATGTGGAATACTGGCTGGACGGGGAAGGCAACAAGATCATCAACAGCACCGGTCTGCCGGCCGAGAAGCATTATTACGGTCTCAGTGACGGTGCCATGGCCCATGATGCGGCAGGAAACCGAATCGTCATACCGATCAATGCCCGGGGCGATGACGAACCGGATCCGTATTTCGAAGCCCACTATTACGCCGGCTATTATGAAACCGGCCAGCTGGTGATCCCGGAAGATGCGGAAGCGATTCCGGAGGATGAAGAAGTGCCGGCAGAAGAAGAGGTTCCCGAAGAGCCGGTCGGCATGATACAAAAAGAGAATATCATTTGATATAATATCTGCGAGCATAAAGGAGCGATTTTATGACTTTGGAAAAACAGACGAATTACGGCAATATTTCCGTAACCGAAGAAGCTGTCGCAACTCTGGCGGGAGCAGTCATTACCGAATGCTATGGAGTTGTCGGCATGTCAAGCCGCCAGGTCCTGCGCGACGGATGGGCAGAGCTTCTCAAAAAAGAAAACTACGCACGCGGTGTCGTTGTCAGAAAGACGGATACCGGCTTTGAAATCGATCTTTATATTATTGTCAGTTTCGGCGTGCGCATTTCGCAGGTCGTGCAGGAAGCGCAGAAGAAAGTGAAATACATGCTGGAAAAATCCCTGTCCGTTGAAGTCAGCGCGGTCAATGTATTCGTACAGGGTGTCCGGGTCGTTGAGTAAGGAGGACGGATATGGAAACAATGAATGGTGCAGTCCTTCGGGCAATGCTGGAAAGCGCAGCGAATCATCTGAACAACAACAAGAAATACGTAGACTCGCTGAACGTTTTCCCGGTACCGGACGGAGATACCGGAACGAATATGTCCCTGACATTTTCGAACGGCATCAATGAAGTGAAAAAGAGCGGCAGCGAATCCCTGCCGGTCATCGCAAAGACACTGAGCAGAGGCACGCTGATGGGTGCCCGCGGAAACTCGGGTGTCATTCTTTCCCAGATCTTCCGCGGCTTCAACCAGGCTGTGGCAGGCAAAGAAACGCTGAATGCGGCGGAGTTTTCGGAAGCTCTGAGCAACGGCTCCAAGCTGGCATATAAGGCAGTCATGCGTCCGGTCGAAGGCACGATCCTGACGGTTATCCGCGAATCGACGGAAGCTGCCGCAAAATACCTGGAAGAAAATCCGGAAAGCAGCATCGAGGAATTCGTGAATGTTCTCTGCGATGCCGCAAAGACATCGCTGGACGGAACACCGGAACTGCTGCCGGTCCTGAAAGAAGCACAGGTCGTCGACTCGGGCGGTGCCGGACTCCTGAAGGTGTTTGAAGGATTCAAGGCATATCTGGAAGGCAAGCCGGTCAGTGCCGGTGAAGAGGAAACCGCAGTTGCCGAAACGAAGTCGGAAAAGGCAAGCGGCTACCGTACCGAATATATTCTCAGACTCAATGAACACGGTCAGCGCTCATTCAAGGAAGAGCGGATCAGACATTCGCTGGAACAGCTCGGCAACAAGCTGACCCTGCTGGTCGAAGGCAATACCGTCAAGGTCCGGGTCAATACCATGACGCCCGGCGAGATTCTGACGCTGGCCCAGAGATACGGCGAATTCGTCAAGGTCCAGATCGAAAATATCCAGGATGATCTGAAGCCTTCGATCATCGAAGAAGAAAAGCCGGCGGAGGAAAAGGAATACGGCATGATCGCAGTAGCGGCAGGCGAAGGCCTGAAGCGTCTGTTTACGGATTACCGGGTCGATATCGTCGTTTCCGGCGGTCAGACGATGAATCCTTCGACGGAGGACTTCGTCACAGCCATCAGCAAGATCCCGGCAAGACATATCTATCTGCTGCCGAACAACTCGAATATCATCATGGCTGCCAAGCAGGCGGCGGATGTGACATCCGACAAGGATATCATCGTGCTTGAGACTCGTTCCGTTCCGGAAGGGCTCAGCGCATGCGTCGCTTTCAATCCGGATGATGCACCGGAAGACAATACGTCTGCCATGCAGGAAGCGGTATCCAATGTCCGCAGCGGTTCTGTCACCTATGCGATCAAGGATACGACGGTCGACGGCAGAGAGATCCATGCCGGCGATTATATGGGCATCAAGGGCAAGGACATCATCTGCACATCGAAAAACCAGTATGATGTACTGAAGCAGCTGCTGGATTCCATGGTCGATGAAGATACCGAGATCGTAACCATCCTGCGCGGTGAAGGAAGCACCGATGAGGAAGCGGAAGCGATCGGGCAGTACATCGATGATAACTTCGATTTCGATGTCGATATCGAAGACGGCGGACAGCCGGTATACAGCTATATGATCGGTGTTGAATAAGCATGGCGTGCCATGCTTTTTCTTCGCGCAGGAAGCTGAATTGATGAGATAATAAGAACAGTAACGGAGGTTTTTGATCATGAAACAGCTCGGTATTTCCGTTTATCCGGAACATACGACAAAAGAAAAAGCCTATGCCTATATGCGCAGGGCAGGCGCGCTCGGCTATAAGCGCGTATTCACATGCTTTCTTTCGGTAACAGAATCAAAGGAAGAGACCATTGCAAACTTTAAGGAATTCTGCGATGTGGCCCATGAAGCCGGTCTCATCGTTTCCGCGGATACCAATCCGGCGGTTTTCGCAAAGATGGATGCGACACCGTATGATCTTTCCGTCTTTAAGGAAATCGGTCTGGATATCATCCGTCTGGACGGACATTTCGGCGAAGCGGAAGATATTGCCATCACCCATAATCCCTACGGCATCAAGATCGAATACAACGCCTGCGGTACGATTGCCATCGAGAATATGCTGCTGTGCGGTGCAGACAGTGAAAACATGTGCTTCTGCTCGAATTTCTATCCCCAGAGACATACCGGCATGGGTCTGCAGAGATATATCGATCTGCACAGCAGATATAAGAAAGCCGGCATGCGCATCGCCAGTTTTGTCTCCTCGCAGCAGCCGGATACATTCGGTCCCTGGCCGGTATTCGACGGTCTGCCGACACTGGAAATGCACCGCGATCTGCCGGCCGATCTGCAGCTGCGCCATCTCAATGCCATGGATCTGTGCCAGGACATTCTCTTCGGCAACTGCTTCGCTTCCGATGAAGAACTGAAACTGCTGGCCGAGACGGATCTGACAAAGATCAATATGCGCATTGATGAAGCAGAAGGCATCAGCGATCTGGAAAGAACGATCATCTACTGGGACAGACATGCCAACCGCGATGACGGCAATGACATCATCGTCCGTTCGACCTGGCCCCGGGTGGAATTCAGAGGACAGTCCATTCCCTGCCGCTCGGAAGGCACATGGCAGGGCAGACGCGGCGATGTCGTGATCGTCAATGACAATCTTGAACATTACCGGGGTGAGCTCTGGGTCCTGCTGAAGGATGAAGTCCTCAGCAATCAGTACAATCTGGTGGGAAGGGTACCGGAACAGGAACAGATCCTGCTCGACTGGATCAGACCCCGCTACGCATTCGGATTCATCCGCTGACAGCTGTACACACAGCTGTCTTTTTTCGTCCATTCCAACGCAGGAATGCTATAATCTGCCTATGGATCTGCAGGACAGACAGCTGAAGCTGACACCGAAGAGAATTGAAGCACTGAACCGTCTCGGCATATATGATACGGACGGGCTTCTTTCGTATTACCCGTACCGCTATGAAGTGATCAACGGACTGCCGTACAGCGAATGGAAAATCAAGGATACGGTCTGTTTTCAGGGTACGGTCGCCGGTACGGTGCGCAGCTGGGGATACGGCAAGAAAACCAACTGCATATTCGACTGCGAGGCGTTTGATCATATCTTCAAGGTAACGATCTTCAACCGGCCATGGGCGAAGAATCTCAATGAAGGACAGCTGATCACGCTGCGGGGAATATACCAGGGCAAAGACAGGATCACAGCGATTTCCTATGATACAAAGCCGCTCAGCGAACATGAGGCGGTGACACCGGTATACAGTATCAAAGAAGGCATCCAGCAGCGGACGGTCCGGGCCTGCATCGATAAGGTCTATGAGGCTCTGCAGAATGAGATCGATGATCTGATTCCTGCCGAATTCATCCGGAAATACCGGCTTCTGCACCGGGTGCAGGCACTGCGTCTGATTCATCATCCTTCTTCCATGGAGGATGTCAAGGCAGCGGTGCGGACATTGAAATATGAAGAATTCCTGCTCTTTTTCACGACCATGGCCATGCATAAGGCCGATGAAGGGGAGAAGTTCTATAAGCAGCCCCGTATGATCGATACGGTTGCGCTTGCGAAGGTCATTCAGAGAATGCCCTATGCCCTGACGGAAGATCAGAATAAAGCCCTGCAGGATATCCTGCATGATCTTGCTTCGCCCAAATCCATGTACCGGATCGTACAGGGCGATGTCGGCTGCGGCAAGACCGCGGTCGCGGCCCTTGGCATGTATGCATGCGTGACGGCCGGATACCAGGCAGCCCTGCTGGCGCCGACCGAAATCCTGGCCCGGCAGCACCTGGAATCATTGCGGTCGATCCTGCAGGATACAGGCATCCGGACAGAAGTACTGTATTCGGGCATGCCGAACGCACAGAAAGCGCAGATCATAGAAGATGCCGCAGCCGGAAAGATCGATATCCTGACCGGAACACACAGTCTTCTGCAGGAAGATGTGCACTTTCACCGTTTAGGCATGGTCGTAGCCGATGAACAGCAGCGCTTCGGGGTGGAACAGCGCCGCAGTCTGCGGGAAAAAGGGGAGAATGCGGATTTCCTGCTGATGAGCGCAACCCCGATTCCGAGAACCCTTGCTTCGACGCTGTTCGGCGATATGGATATCTCCACGATCGAGACCATGCCGCCGGGAAGAATCGATCCGGTCACGGTGCTGATCCGGGAAAACAGCTTCCGCAGCGTACTGGCGGATGTCTCATCGCTGCTGCAGTCGGGAAGGCAGCTGTATGTCATCTGTGCGGCTGTCGAAAAGAATGCGGAGTATGATGCCCGCAATGTCTATGACACAGCCAAAGCGATGCAGAAGCTGTACCCCATGTATACCGTGGATATACTGCATGGACGGATGAGCAGCGAAGAAAAACAGACCGTCATGGAGAAATTCCACAGCGGGGAAACGAAGATCCTAGTATCCACGACCGTCGTGGAAGTCGGCATGAATGTCGTCAATGCGACCGGCATGATCATCTATGACGCAGACCGCTTCGGACTCTCCCAGCTCCATCAGCTGCGGGGACGGATCCAGCGCGGATCGCATCAGGGAACCTGCTGGCTGCTGAGCGGTTCGGAAGAAGAGCGGACGCTGGAGCGTCTGCAGGTACTGGTACAGACCAATAACGGGTTTGAAATCTCGTATCAGGATTTACGTCTGCGCGGACCGGGTGATATACTTGGTACAAGACAGAGCGGTGTTCCGGACTTTATTCTCGGCAATCTGGCGGAGGATACGAATATCATTGATACGGCGCGGAAAGACGCGGCATTCATCATGGCGCATTCCGCTCAACCGGGATTTGATCTGTTCCTGGACAGACTCCGGGAACGCAGCCGGCGCCGGTCATATGTCGATTAGGAGGTTTCAACTTGGATATTACAGACTGGCTGAAAAACCGCGGAATCACTGTCCGCGATACCGATATGATCCATCAGGCGTTCATGCATTCATCCTATGCGCATGAACACAAGTCATATCATGATAATGAAAGACTGGAATTCATGGGAGATGCCGTACTGCAGCTGTGGAGCTCGAACGCCATCTATCCGCTGAATCTCAGCGAAGGAAAAATGACCCGGCTGCGGGCCCAGCTCGTATGCGAAAAAGCCCTTGCAATCTACGGCCGGGAACTGGGACTGAACGAATTCCTGCTGCTGGGCAGCGGCGAAGAGAAAAGCGGCGGCCGCAACAAAGACGCGATCGTCGCCGATATGTTTGAAGCATTTCTGGGAGCGCTGTTCCTCGACCAGGGCATGAGCGCGGTGGACAATATACTGGAAGAAGTCGTCACACCGCGGCTGCGCCATCCCGAGGAAGTCAGCGTCACCGATTACAAGACACTGCTGCAGGAATATGTGCAGGCCGATCACCGCAAGACCGTGACCTATCAGCTCGTTTCCGAAAAAGGCCCTGCCAATGCGCCGGAATTCGAAATGAACGCTGTCGTCGAAGGTCTGATCATGGGCACCGGCAAAGGTCCCAGCAAGAAACAGGCAGAGCAGAATGCCGCAAGAAACGCATTTGAGAAAATGGCGAGATAACGGAGGGTATATGAAATTATCGGAACTGATCACCGAAATACAGGCCGGCAGAAAAGATGATGTTCTGAAGGAACTGTATGGGGAAGATGCACTGCAGGAACAGAAGGAACGCTATGTTTCCGTCATTCAGAAAACGATCGATCTGTTTGAGGACGGGGAAGGATTCGTCTTCAGCGCTCCCGGCAGAACAGAAGTCGGCGGCAATCATACGGATCATCAGCTCGGCCGGGTCCTGGCTGCTTCGATCAACCTCGATACGATCGCAGCGGTCATTCCGACCGAAGAACCGGTCGTCCGTCTGGCTTCGCTCGGCTTTGACATCAAGCCGGTCGATCTGAGCGATCTTTCCATTCAGCTGGAAGAAAAGAATACGACCGAAGCACTGATCCGCGGCACCGCGGCAGCGCTGTGCGGCAAAGGCTGGAAAGCAGGCGGCTTCATGGCCTATTCGGAAAGCAATGTCATCGCCGGCGGCGGAATGTCCTCGAGCGCGGCGTTTGAAGTGCTTCTCGGCACGATCCAGAATGTGCTGTACAACGAAGGAAAGATTCCTGCCCAGGAAATCGCCAAGGCCGGGCAGTATGCGGAGAACCGCTATTTCATGAAAGCATGCGGTCTGATGGACCAGATGGCCAGTGCCGTCGGCAGCTTTGTTGCGATCGACTTCTTTGAAAAAAACAATCCGCTGGTGGAAAAGGTGGATTTCGATCCGGCATCCTATGATATCGATCTGATCCTGACGGATATCCGGGCCGACCATGCCGACCTCTCGGATGAATACAGCGCCGTGCCCAATGAGATGAAGGGCGTTGCCCTGACCCTGGGCGAAGATGTGCTGAGCAGATGCACCATATCGCAGTTCATGCGCCATGTCCCCGAAATCCGGGAAAAATGCGGCGACAGAGCGTTCCTGCGGGCATACCATTTCCTCAAGGAAACACAGCGGGCGGAAGATGAGAAGATCGCGCTGCGCGAAAAGAACATCGAAGCCTTCCTGGATCTGGTCAATGAATCGGGACGTTCTTCCTGGATGTATCTGCAGAACATCAGCGTGCCCGGTGCTGTCAAGGAACAGCCGGCGGCTGTCGGTCTGGCGCTGAGCAGCGAAGTGCTCGGCAGCGAAGGCGCATGCCGGATCCACGGCGGCGGATTTGCCGGCACGATCCAGGCCTTTGTGCCGAAGGCAAAGACTCAGAAATATATCAAGGCAATGGAAAGCGCATTCGGCGAAGGATGCTGCTATATTCTGAAGATCCGCGGCGCAGGCGGCATCTGCGTGATGTAGGAGGAGACGAACTATGCTGAAAGACGGACTGCTGTATCTCGGCAATGCCGGCGACCTTCATGTAAACATGATGTACAGCCAGATGAACCGGCACGGACTGATTGCCGGTGCATCCGGAACCGGAAAAACGACAACGCTCCGCGTGATTGCAGAATCTCTCAGTGAAAACGGCGTACCGACATTCATCGCCGACGTCAAAGGCGATCTCTCCGGCATGATCATGCCCGGCGATAAAGAAGCGATCCAGGGACGTCTGGATTCCATGGGTGTGGAGAATTTCGAATGCCGTGCCTTCCCGGTCCATTTCTTCGATGTATACCGGAAATGGGGCCATCCCATCCGTTCCGTTCTGCAGGACATGGATACCGTTCTGCTGAGCCGTATTCTCGATCTGACCGATGCCCAGCGCGGTGTTCTGAATATCATCTTCCGGATCGCGGAAGAGATGGAACTCGACATCATCGATCTCAAGGATCTGCAGGCAATGACCCGCTATGTCGGCGACCATTCGAAGGAACTGACCGTGCAGTACGGCAATGTCTCGAAGCAGTCGGTCGGTGCGATCCAGCGCAAGCTGCTGGAACTGGAAACACAGAAAGGCGATCTGCTCTTCGGCATGCCGGCGCTGAACATCGATGATCTGCTGGATGTGCAGGGCGGCTACGGTATCATGAACATTCTCGAATGCGAAGAACTCTTCCAGCATCCGATGACCTATTCCACATTCCTGCTCTGGCTGCTGGACAAGCTGTACAGAGAAATGCCGGAGGCAGGCGACCTGGATAAGCCGAAGATCGTATTCTTCTTCGATGAAGCGCACCTGCTGTTTGACAATGCATCGCGCCAGCTGCTGGAAAAGATCGAACAGATCATCAAGCTGGTACGTTCCAAAGGCGTCGGCATCTTCTTCATTACCCAGGCCCCGACGGATATTCCCGATAGTGTTCTGGCCCAGCTTTCCAACCGCATCCAGCATGCGCTGCGGGCTTATACACCGGCCGAGCAGAAGAAGGTAAAGACCGCTGCCGAAGCATTCCGCCAGAATCCTGATCTGAATACCATGGAAGTCATTACGACGATGAAGACCGGCTATGCACTGGTTTCGGTACTGGATGAATTCGGTGCGCCGACCATCGTCCAGGAGACAAAGATCCTGCCGCCGATGTCGATGATGGCAGTTGCGCCGGAAGACAGACGCATGCGGGCATGGCAGACAGACTCCATCTACGGCAAATATGAAAAGGATATCGATCCGGACAGCGCCTATGAACAGATGGATGATATCTATGCTTCGGAAGAAGAGGCGAAGGAACAGGAGAAACTCGAACAGCAGCGGGCGAAAGAAGAAGCCAGAGAAGCCGCCAGAAAAGAAAAAGAAGGCGACTGGGCAGGCAGACTTGCCAAGAAGGCGAGAACCAAGGCAGAGACAGAACTGATCAATGCCGGTGTCCGCTCTGCCAAGAAGTGGCTGAAGAAACTTCTCAAATAATCCGATCCCTGAAAACGGTGCCCGGCACCGTTTTCTTATGCCTTTATGGTATGATGCACATATGGAGACTGTACGGTGAAATGCAGAAACACATACAGCCACCGCTGTCCGCAGAAAAATGCAGGAAATGCTTTTGGAAGTGAAAGACATGATCTGAATCAATGTAGAGGCACATCCGGTTCTGTGGTATGATAATAGCCATTGGTGAAATATGAACGTTTTATTGAAAGAACTTGATATAGATATTCCGGAACAGAACGGACTGGAAGCTGCTGTGCTGCAGTCCGTGCGCTTTTTCCGTGCCGACAACTCGGTCGAGATCAGCATGCATGTACCGCATGTGCTGAGCTGCGAAGGATACCGCTGTGTCTGCGACAGGATCCATACGCTGACAGGCAGTGCCGTCAGGCTGATCATCCATGCGGATGATGACACGATGAGTTTTGACCAGGTACAGAAGTATCTCGGTCTGCTGTTTGAAAAAGATGAATTCTCGCTGCTGCGGGAAGGAATCGTGCAGTATGATACGGAACACCGCCAGCTGCGCTTTGTCTTTGCGGATGAAGATCTGATGCAGAGAGCATCGGCGTCTCTTTCCGGACTGGAGGAATTCCTCAGGGATATCGGCATTCACAACTATCATGCCGGCTTTGAAGTATCCATGCCGAAAGAGACGGATATTCCGGAACTGCCGCTGGACTTTATTCCGGTGCCGGAACCGGAAGAAGTCAAGCCGAAGAAGGAATTCCGCTCCAGCGGCTACCGGCGGACAAAGCCGGAGGACTATACGAAGATCGAACTGAAGGAAGTCCGCGATCCGATGCAGAATATCACCTTTGATGCGGATGTGTTCAATGTCGTCAACGAAGAAACGCGCAAGAACAAGACGCTGATCCAGACGGTCTATCTCTATGACGGAACCGATGCGATCACGATGAAGCGCTTTGAAGGCAGGGGCATGACCCGCGAGGAACTCGAACAGCTCCATCCGGGCATGCGGATCCGCTTCTACGGGCGGATCGAATACGATACGTTTGCCAGAGACCTGACCTGTATGGCCCAGCATATCGAAGTGCTTGAGACCAAACAGGAAACCGATACAGCCGAAACCAAGAGAATCGAATTCCACATGCATACGAACATGTCGGAAATGGACGGCATCTGCGATGCGCCTTCGATTGTCAATTATGCATATAACATCGGCCACCGGGGCATTGTCCTGACCGATCATCTGGATGTACAGTCCTTTGTCAAAGCCTACAATACGGCTGCCGGCATCCGCAAAAAGGATCCGGAGAGGAATTTCCGGCTGGGCCTGGGCTGTGAAATGAACATGGTCAATGACCGGATGCTGATCGTCAGAAACGGCAATGATACACCCCTGGATGAATGCACATTCGTGTCGTACGACCTTGAGACGACCGGTCTTTCCGCCCATTATGATTCGATGATTGAATTCGGTGCGGTCAAGATCCGGGATTCCCAGGTGATCGACCATATCCAGATGTTTATCAGGCCTCCGCATCCGATTCCCGCCAATATCAGCGCACTGACCAATATTACCAATGACATGGTGAAAAACGCACCGACCTTTGCCGAGGCGGCAGATACGCTGCTGGAATGGATCGGCGATGCGGTGCTCGTTGCCCACAATGCGACCTTTGACTATCACTTCTTCAATGCCGAACTCCGCCGGATCGGCCGGGAACCGATTCACAATCCGGTCATCGATACCCTGGATATGTCCAGGGCAGTCCTGCGCGACAGACGTGCCTACAGGCTCGGCAATATCGCCCGCAACTACCGGATCAGCTATAACGAAGAAGTCGCCCACCGGGCGGATTACGATGCCGATGTACTGGGCAGTGTTTTCCTGTGTCTGATGAAAGACGCGATGACCAAATCCGGTGCCAGGACGGTCAATGATCTGCAGAATGTGATCCAGGATGATTCCGTCTATTCCAAGCAGAGACGCAGCCATGTCTGTGTCGTTGCGAAAAACGGAAAGGGAGTCCATGATCTGTACCGGCTTGTTTCGGAATCGAATACAAAGACGCTGGCTGTTATGGGCAAGGCTTCTGGCAAGGAAGGAACCGATGTCTCCGCCGAGGCGAGGATCCGCAGAAGTTCTCTGCAGAAGTACAGGGACAACCTTCTGATCGGCAGTGCCTGTCTCAACGGCGAAGTGTTTGAACTCGGCTGCAACGGCGATGATGCCCGTCTTGAAAATGCCATCCGCTTCTATGACTATATCGAGCTGCAGCCGTTAAGCTGCTACAGCGTATTCCTGGCGACCGGCGGCGTACCCGATCTTAACCGTCTCAAGCAGGTACAGAAGCGGATCATCGATATGGCAAAGAAATGCGGTGTGCCGGTGGTGGCGGACAGCGATGCCCATTACCTGACAAAACAGCAGAAGGTATTCCGCGATGTCTATATCATGAACCAGGGTGTCGGCGGTGTCATCCATCCGCTGTATATCCGCGATGATGCGCTGCGCTGGCGGACGAGAAGCCCGGATCAGCATCTGCGCTTCACCGATGAAATGAAAAAAGAATTTGCCTGGCTCGGGGATGAGGATCTGATCGATGAGATCACCGTCCGCAATCCGAACCGCCTGTTCGATCTGATCGAAGATGCCCGGCCGGTGCCGGAGGGAACCTATCCGCCCAAGATCGAAGGCTCGGACCGGCTGCTGCGCGATATATGCAATCAGACAGCGATGGATATGTACGGCTTTGAAGGCAAGGTGCCGGAGATCGTCACCGAGCGTCTGAACCAGGAACTCGATAATATCATCCGGCACGGATTCGACGTCCACTATTACATTGCCCATCTGCTCGTCAAGAAATCCAATGAGGACGGCTATGTGGTCGGATCGCGAGGATCGGTCGGTTCTTCCTTTACCGCGACGATGTCGGGTGTCACGGAAGTCAATCCGCTGCGTCCGCACTATCTCTGTCCCAAATGCCATTACAGCGAATGGATCGAAGATCCGGAGATCAAATCGGGCTTTGACCTGCCCGATAAGACCTGTCCCCACTGCGGTGCAGTGATGAAGGGCAACGGCCAGAATATCCCGTTCCAGACCTTCCTGGGTTTCAATGCGGACAAGGTTCCGGATATCGATCTGAACTTCTCGAACGAATACCAGGCAAGAGCCCATGCCTTTATCAAGGAGGTATTCGGCGAGGAACATGCATTCAGAGCCGGTACGATCAGCGGTGTCAAGGACAAGACAGCCTATGGCTATGTATCGGGCTATTGCGAAAAGATGAATATTCCCGAAATGCGCAGAGCGATGCGGGAGTATCTGGTGGCCGGCATTACCGAAGTCAAGCGTACGACCGGCCAGCATCCCGGCGGTATTATCATTATCCCGGAGGGATATGATGCCGAGGATTTCACACCGGTCCAGTTCCCGGCAAACGATCCGTCTTCAACCTGGAAGACGACGCATTACGACTTCCATGATATTCACGATAACGTTCTGAAATTCGATATTCTCGGCCATGTCGATCCGACGGCGATGCGAATGCTGCAGACGATCGGCACGATGAAGCCGCTGGATATCCCGATGAACGATCCGGAAACGCTGTCGCTGTTCTCTTCCGATGCGGCACTGAAGGCGGATACGCGGATCTATCATCAGGAGACCGGTGCTCTGGGCCTGCCGGAATTCGGCACAAGGATCACCCGCAGCGTACTGGAAGAGACGCGGCCGAAGAAATTCTCGGATCTTGTCATTCTTTCCGGTCTGACCCATGGTACGGACGTATGGGCAGGCAATGCCCAGGAACTGGTACGGGCGGGACATCCGTTAACTGAAGTTATCGGATGCCGTGACGATATCATGACGTATCTGCTGGGCAAGCAGCTCGAGCCGATCGACGCCTTCAAGATCATGGAGGATGTACGTAAGGGCAGAGGCCTGCGTCCCGACCAGGAAGAAAAGATGAAAGCCCACAGTGTACCGGACTGGTATATCGATTCGTGCAAGAAGATCAAGTACATGTTCCCGAAGGCCCATGCCGTGGCATACGTTATGATGGCGGTGCGCATCGGCTGGTACAAGGTCCATGAACCGCATAACTTCTATATCCAGTATCTCTCGCTGCGCTGCGATGCCTATGAAATCGAAACGATGACCAAAGGCATTGAGGCAGTCCGCCAGAGAATGCAGGATATCCAGAGCCGGCTGAGCATGCGGGATATCGAAAATCCCGTTTCGAACAAGGAAAAGAGCCTTGTCGATACGCTCGAGGTATGCGAAGAACTGTATGCCAGAGGATACCGGATCGCCAATGTCGATCTCTATAAATCCAAGGCGACGCGGTTCTCGGTGGAACCGGAGGATCCCCATACGATCATTCCGCCGTTCAATGTCGTGGACGGTCTTGGCGACAACGTTGCCAGATCCATCGAAGAAGCCCGCGGAGAGGCAGGTTTCCTCTCCAAGGAAGATATTCTGCGGCGGACCCAGCTGTCCGGAACACTGCTGAAGAAACTGGAACAGATGGGCTGTCTGGAAGGACTGAGCGAAAGAAATCAGATGTCTCTGTTCTGATTGACAGTGGCACTTTTTAACGGTATAACATAGTAGAAATGCGATGAAGGAGATACGGTCCTGCTGAGGCTGATGCAGAGAGTTTTCCGGCCGGTGTAAGGAAAACGAGGCAGGCAGAGGCTACTGCTCCCGAGCTGCGCCCGAAAGGGAAGGCCGTGTTCCGCGTTAAGGAAAATGAGAGCCCGTCATACGGCGGGAATAAAGGTGGTACCGCGCTTACAGGCGTCCTTTTCACAGGACGCTTTTATTTTGACAAGGAGAATGCAAGCATGATCAATTTCAAGGAAAACGAAGAGCTGAATATGCTCAACCACAGCTGTGCGCATCTGATGGCGCAGGCTGTAAAACACCTGTATCCGCAGGCGAAGTTCTGGGTCGGACCGGTCGTTGAAGAAGGTTTCTACTACGATATCGACCTGGGCGATGATGTCATCCGTGACGAAGATCTTCCGAAGATCGAAAAAGAAATGAAGAAATGCGCAAAAGACGCAAAGAAGATCGTCCGTCATGAAATTACCCGCGAAGAAGCGCTGGAACAGTTCAAGGATGATGAATACAAGATCGACCTGATCACCCGGATGGAAGAGGGTACGAATATTTCGATGTATACACAGGGCGACTTCACGGATCTGTGCCGCGGTCCCCATGTTGAAAATACCAAGCTGCTGAAGAACTTCAAGCTGCTCAAGCACTCCGGTGCATACTGGAAGGGCGATTCGGACAATAAGGTCCTGCAGCGTATCTACGGCGTTTGTCTGCCGACTCCGGAGGAACTCGAAAAGCATCTGGCGGATCTGGAAGATGCAAAGCAGAGAGACCACCGAAAGCTCGGCAAGGAACTGCAGATGTTCATGTTCTCCGAGACGGTCGGTGCCGGTCTGCCGATGTGGCTGCCCAACGGCTTCACCGTCCGCCGCGAGCTGTCTGACTATATCATGAACAAGGAACTTGCCCAGGGCTATGTCCATGTCATGTCGCCGTCGGTCGTTTCGACAAAGCTGTACAAGATCTCCGGCCATCTTGCCCATTACAAGGATGACATGTTCCCGATCATGGAAAGAGACAATGACGAATACTGTCTGCGTCCGATGAACTGCCCGGAACATATGATCATGTATAAGAATACGCTGCATTCCTACCGTGATCTGCCGATCCGTATTGCCGAGATCGCCAATGACTTCCGCTTTGAAGCCGGCGGTGCTCTGACCGGCATCGAGCGTTCCCGTGCATTCACCCAGAATGACTCGCACATCTTCTGCCGTCCGGATCAGATCGCGGATGAGATCAAGGGTGTTACAAAGCTGATTCTGGATGTATACAAGGACTTCGGCTTTGAGAAGTATGATTTCCGTCTCTCGCTGCGCGATCCGGAGAACAAGGAAAAGTACTTCGGCAATGATAATCTGTGGGAAAAGAGCGAAGCACAGCTCAGAGAAGTACTGAAGGAAATGGGTGTTCCGTTCTATGAGGCGATCGGCGAAGCGGCATTCTACGGACCGAAGATCGACGTTCAGGTACGCAGTGCACTGGGTCATGATGTTACGCTTTCCACGATTCAGCTGGACTATCAGCTGCCGGAAAGATTCGAACTGGAATATGTCGACAATGAAGGCGGCAAGTCCCGTCCGGTCGTTATTCACAGAGCGATCCTGGGATCTCTGGACAGATTCGTTGCCTTCCTGCTGGAAGAGACAAAGGGAAATCTGCCGACCTGGCTGGCACCGAAGCAGGTCGTTGTCATTCCGGTATCGCCGGAAGCCCATGGCGATTATGCAAGGGAAGTTGCGGATCTGCTGGCAAAGGACGGCGTCCGTGTTTCCGTTGATGCAAGAAACGAGAAACTCGGCTACAGAGTCAGAGAAGCGCAGATGTCCAAGACACCGGTCGAACTGGTCGTCGGCGACGGCGAGATCCAGGAGCGCAGCGTAACGGTGCGCCGCTACGGTACAAAAGAAGCGAAGAAAGTTGCGCTGGATGAATTCCGGAACATGATCACGGAAGAAATCCGCTCGAAAAAATAAGCAGCTGACTTGCGGTTATCGCAGGTTTGTGTATACTTGAATATGTTATCCGACCGTAAAGAGAAATTCTGAGCGGGAAGAAGGCATTGAATAACAGAGAAATCGGTTTTTTCAGGTCCTTGTGCGGTTAACAGGGACCTTTTGTTTCGGGGAGGAAATGATGGAAGAAAGAATCGCAGTGATCGCAATCGTTGTCGAAGACAAAGACTGCACCGCCAGGATGAATGCCGTGCTGCATGATTACGGACAGTATATCATCGGCCGCATGGGCATTCCTTACCACAAAAAGAATATTTCTCTGATCTCCGTGGCAGTGGATGCACCGGCGGAGGTCATCAGTGCTTTGACCGGGAAACTCGGAAATATCCAGGGTCTGACAGTGAAGACGGCTTATTCCAAAGCCTGAAGAGAAAGAGAGGAAACTATGAACAGAAAATGGATGACAGCAGCTCTGGCTGCAGTGCTGCTGGCTGGATGCACAGGCACGCAGCCGGCACAGGAAAACACGGAAACCAATGAAGAACCGACAGAAACAGCGGCAGTGAGCGCGGAGGGTCTCAAGATCCTGACACCGCAGCAGGCACCTGCATTATCGCTTCTGCCGGTCATCGTTGAAGGAAAGAACACGGTTGATTATGCAATCAACGGCGCCGAAGATCTCAAGGCGGCATTCATCAGCCCGAATCCGGAATACGATGTCATCATCGCTCCGACAAACCTCGGCGTGCAGCTGGCAGCAGCCGGCAAGACCGGCTATAAACTTCTCGGCATCGTCGACTGGGGCAACCTGTATATCGTCGGCAATGAGGAAGCGGATCTGGAAGGCGACGGCACAGGCATTGCTTACTTCGGACAGGATTCAGTACCGGGTCTTGTATTCGCCAAGGCTTTCCCTCAGCTGACAGCCAACGCAAAGGTATTCAACAGTGCTTCGGAAGCACAGGCAGATCTGATGGCAGGCCATGTCAATGCGGCGCTGCTGGCTGAACCTCTGGCGACGGCAACGGTCGGCAAATCGGAAGGCAAGCTGAAGATCCTTGCCAATGTCCAGGAAGCATGGGGCGGGGAAGGATTCCCGATGGCCGCAATGTTCGTCAAGGGCGATACCTATGAAGCAAACAAGGCAATGTACGATTCCATGCTCAGCGTCATGAAGGAATATGCCGAAAGCGTCAACCCGGATGATCCTTCGAAGCTGATCGAAGATATCAATGCCGCAGGTCTTGAAAATCTCGGTCTGCCGTCTGCCGAAGTTGTCGCCAAGTGCTACAACCGGATGAATGTAAAGATCGCAAAGGCAGCGGATGCGAAGCAGGCAGTAGCGGATTTCATGGCCGTATGGAATGTAACGGATATTGATGCCGCATTTGCGGAATAAACAGCAATTCTCACAAGTTCATAAGGGGCAGCAGAGATTCTTTTTCTGCTGTCTTTTTTTTC
Source organism: uncultured Erysipelotrichaceae bacterium (assembly GCA_902786245.1). Taxonomy (GTDB): domain Bacteria; phylum Bacillota_I; class Bacilli_A; order Erysipelotrichales; family Erysipelotrichaceae; genus Bulleidia. The sequence continues at coordinate 39,301 of CADABS010000004.1, read as the reverse complement.
CGCATGTTTTTATGTGAATGGATTAACAATAATGATATAATATCGCCGGAAAGGATGTTTTTGTTATGAAAAAAGAGCCTTTCATTACCACGGGCGTACTGATCGCTGCCTGGTGGATACTGGCGGCTGCTGTTCATAACGATGTGCTCATTCCTTCTCCATGGCAGACATTGATCTATCTGGGCCGGCTGCTGACGGAAAAAGAATTCTATGTTTCCGTCGGGGCATCGCTGTGGCGGGTCGGATGCGGATTTGCGCTGTCGCTGCTGACGGCGCTGTTCTGCAGTATTCTGTGCAGCGAATTCCCCGCGTTCAGGCGCTACTTTGAGCCGGTCAGGATCCTGACCAAGACCATCCCCAATGTGACGTATATCATCATTGCCGTGATCTGGCTTGGCTCGGAAGGCGCTGCAGCGACCGTCAGTTTCATGATTCTGTTTCCGGTATTCATGAACGGATTCCTGAATGCGCTGGACGCTGAACATGCGCTGATGAAAGATGTCGATGCCGTATATCCCGAAACGTTATCAGTCAAGATAAGGACCAGGATCCTGCCGTCGCTGGCGATGGAGATCCTGCGTACGGGAAAAACAGCCGCATCGCTCGGCTTCAAGGTCGGGGTGATGGCGGAGATTCTGGGATCTGTCCAGACCGGAATCGGACGCAGGCTGAATTACTGCCGGATGTATCTTCTGACCGACGGTATTCTCGCATGGACGATCGTTATCATACTGATTTCGATATGTATTGACCATCTGTTCGATTATCTGATCGAACGCAATGTTAAGGAGGAACAAGGATGGAAAAATTAAATGCTGCTACACTGCAGAAGATCGATGAGATCGTTGCAAAACACGTACAGGAGCCGGGACCTACGATTGTCATGCTGCACGACGTGCAGAATGAACTCGGCTACATTCCGTTTGAAGCCATGGAAAAGATCGCTGAAGCATGCGGCAGCAGCGTAGCTGAAGTATATGGTGTCGTCATGTTCTATGCGCAGTTCACGACAGAGCCGAAGGGCAAGCATGTCATCAATGTCTGCCTGGGTACAGCCTGCTATGTCAAGGGCGGCCAGAAACTGATCGACCAGACAATCGAACTGACAGGTGCACCGGTCAACGGAACAAGCGCAGACGGTCTGTTCTCGCTCGATGCGACAAGATGCCTGGGTGCCTGCGGTCTTGCGCCGGTAGCAGTCGTTGACGGTAAGGTCATCGGCGCTGCGACAGACAAGAACAAGCTGCTGAATGAACTCAAGCAGATCATCGCCGAAGAAAAGGGAACAGCGGCTGCGTAATTATGAGAGCCGTTGAGATTGCAGAGATTCTGCAGGCGGCACCGATCACTTACTGGGAAGAAGAAGATCGCAACCGGGATTATGAAGCGGCTTTCGCTTCCGATCTGATGAGCGACGTGCTGATGTTTGTGCAGACAAATCCGGAAACGACGGTACTGATCACGGGTCTGGCCAATGCCCAGACGCTGCGGACGGTCGAAATGATGGATATGCGCTTCGTCGTGTTTGTCAGAGGAAAGTTTCCCAGCGATGAAACGATTGAACTTGCCAGAAACATGGGCATCACAATGCTGGCTTCGGACCTGACGATGTTTGAAGCCTGCGGCGTGCTTTATCAGAAAGGTCTGGGTGGTATCTATGGCAGTCGTACTGCATAAGGAATACAAGGTCCTGCGGGATGACTACGGCAGCGCCGGAAAGGTCAGTTCGGATATCAAGCAGACGCTGAACAGCATCGGCTTCGATCCGAAGGTGATGCGCAGAATCGCAGTTGCCAGCTATGAGTCTGAAATCAATATGCTGATTCACGCCTTTGGCGGAGATATAACGATGGATATCATGGATGACGGAACGGTGACTCTGGTATTCAAGGATCCGGGTCCCGGTATTCCCGACCTGGAAAAGGCTCTGACACCGGGCTGGTCGACAGCCAGTGAAAAGGCCAGAGCGATGGGTTTCGGCGCCGGTATGGGTCTGCCGAACATTCAGCGGGTTTCCGATGCATTTGATATTCAGAGCTCGGAGGCCGGAACGACCCTCACAATCAGTTTCCGGGCGGCTCAGTGAGCCGGCGGAGTGTTGTCAATTATACGCTGGAGAGATGTATCCGGTGCATGAAATGCGTCAAGGCCTGTCCGACCAGCGCATTGTCCATGGCGGATAACCGTGTATATATTGACTCGGCCCGCTGCATCAACTGCGGCCGGTGCGTGCAGGCATGCCACAACCGCGGTCTGCTCGCCCAGGGAAGTACACTGGAAGATCTGAAAAACTATGAATATACCGTATGCCTTGTGCCGGGAGCGCTGATCTCGCACTGTTCGAATATCGAAGAGGCGCAGGATCTGTTCCATGCCATCCGTCTGCTCGGATTCGACGAAGTTGTGGATATGACCGATGTCACGGCAAGGCAGCTGCAGGAAGCGCAGCTGATGGCGGACAGCACGAATGATGTGACCTATATCTCGTCGTTCTGCCCGGTCATCAACCGGCTGATTGCCAACCGCTACAAGGTCCTGCAGGAATTCATCCTGCCGGTGAATTACGATTCGGAAATTGCTGCCAGACTGATCCGGAAAAAACATGCGGGCAGGAACGTCGGCATATTCAATCTGTGCGAATGCGAGGCGAAGCTGGAACTGGCCAAGTTCCCGTACGGAAACATGGAATACGAAGTCGATCATGCCCTGGCGCTGGTCGATGTATTCCCGGCGATCCGGAAGAATATGAAGCAGGGAAAGGATCCTGTGTCATTCAATGTCCGGGGTCTGCAGGTATGCAATCCGGCAAGGATCGTCCAGAAGGATACATATCTGATCGCGGACGGATTCGACAAGGTCTGCGCCGTGCTGGATATGGCGGAGTTCGGACTGCTGAATCAGTTCCGTCTGCTGTTCCTGTATCCGTGCTTCAACGGCTGCATCGGCGGTCATATGCTGTGGGGAAACAGCTTCCTGATGACCAACAACATCGATGCACTCTCAGACGGAAAGAGAAGGGATGTCAGCTATATTCCCTTTGATGACATCTATACGGAGGATTTCCTCAGGACGGATGAGGATACGCGCTCCTTTATGGAACGGACGATCTTCTTCCGGAATGTCAATGAGCAGCTGGAAAAACTGCCCGGCTATGACTGCAGTGCCTGCGGCATGCAGACATGCAGGATCATGGCGGAGGAAATCGTAAAGGGTAACAAGAAAATAGAGGACTGCCGCGTGCTGCATGCCCTCAGGGAGAAGAAGAATGACAATCAACGAACTGATTGAAAAGACAGGCTGGAAACTGGCGACAACGCAGCTGGATACTTCCATTGAAGTCAGCGGCGCATACTGCGGCGATCTGCTCAGCTGGGTCATGGGAAACGGTGAGCCGGGTCAGGCCTGGATCACGGTCCAGGTACATCCGAATGTCATCGCTGTCGCACTGCTGAGAGAATTCTCCTGTGTCATCGTCGCCGATGGCGCCAATGTGACGGATGAGATGGTCCAGAAGTCGACAGATGAGCAGCTGGTAATGCTGGAAAGCGGCATTCCGGCGTATGAAACGGCCAAAGTTCTGGCTGCGCTGGGTATCTGATGTTTTACGATCTGCACATGCACAGCTGTCTGTCACCTTGTGCGGAAGACGAGATGACGCCGAACAACATTGTGAACATGGCGTTTATCAAAGGTCTGGATCTGATTGCAGTGACCGATCACAACTCTACGAAGCAGCTGCCGGCAGTGGCGAAGGCTGCGGAAAACATCGGCATGAAAATGCTGTATGGAGCGGAGCTGCAGACCATTGAAGAAGTGCATGTCCTGGGTCTGTTCAATACGCTGGAGAAAAGCCAGGTATTCCAGAAATGGATCGATGAACGGATGCCGGATGTACCGAATGACGAAGATTTCTTCGGGCATCAGTGGATCATGAATGAGATGGATGAGAAGATCGCGGACGAACCGAGGCTTCTGCTGGTATCGCTGAATGCGACGCTGGAAGAATGCACGGACGCAATACATGCGCATGGCGGCAGGGTGATCCTGGCCCATGTGCTGGACAGACAGAACAGCGTAACCAACCAGCTCGGATTCATTCCGATGGACCTGCCGTATGACGGCCTGGAAGTCAAGAATGAAGAACAGCGGCTGCGGGTGATCGAAAGCAATCCCTGGGTGACAGAAGATTCGACATACTGGTTTATCGACAGCGATGCGCATCGTCTGACCGATATGTCAGAGCCGGATCACTTCCTGCGGGATTCCGTATATCAGAAACTGTGGGGTGATGGCCTATGATGGAAGATATCGCGATGCATATTCTCGAAATCCTGATGAACAGCATCAAGGCAGGGGCGACGAAGATCATACTGAAGATCAGAGACAGCCTCAACGATGATGTGATTGCCATCAGCGTCGAGGATAACGGCAAGGGAATGGATGAGGCAATGACGAAGAAAGCTGCCGATCCGTTCACGACATCAAGAACCACCCGGAAGATCGGCATGGGGCTTGCCTTCATGAAAGGTCTGGCCGAAACATGCAACGGAAGCTTCGACATCCAGTCGGAAGTCGGAAAGGGAACCGTTGTCAAGGCATCCGTACAGAAGCTGAATATCGACACACCGGATCTCGGCGATATCGGCGAAATGATGATGGAAGCCATCCAGTCCGATGAAAATATCGACTACGTGCTGGATTACAGCACCGATCAGAATCAGTTTATCTTTGAATCCGAAGTGGTGAAGAACGAACTGGCAGGTGTCAGCCTGCTGGAACCGGAAATCCTGCTCTGGATTAAAGAATACATTAATCAGGGTATTGAACAGGCTAAGGAGGACACACTATGAAAAGCTTGGAAGATCTCAAGAAGATGCGTGAAGCAGCCTTGAAAAAGGTAGAGATGCGTGAAGGCGGTAAAGACTACCGCGTCGTCGTCGGTATGGCGACCTGCGGCATCGCTGCCGGTGCAAGACCTGTACTGAACCGTCTTGTTGAGGAAACCGCACAGAAAGACTACAACTGCGTAGTAACACAGACGGGATGCATCGGCATGTGCGTTTACGAACCGATCGTCGAAGTATTTGACAAAAACGGCGGCCACACAACGTATGTTCACGTTGATCCTGAAAAGGCGACTGCTATTCTGGAACAGCATGTCGGAAAAGGTCAGATCGTAGAAGAATATACGGTTGAAGCTGCACGGAAAGGCGGGGAAACTGCCTGATGCCGACATTCCGCACTAATATTCTCTGCTGTGCTGGCACCGGCTGTAATGCCAGTAACTCAGCCTTGATCTATGACGAATTCAACAGCGAACTGAAAAAGTACGGTCTGGAGAATGAAGTCAATGTAATCAAGACAGGATGCTTCGGTCTCTGCCAGAAGGGACCCATCGTAGCAATTTATCCTGACCAGGTTTTCTACAGCCATGTAAAAGTGGAAGATGTTGCCCGAATCGTAGCCGAACATATTTACAAGGGACGTGTTGTCACCGATCTGCAGCTGTCCGATGAAGACCTCAAGAGCGGCGAAAAGATCCTTGATATCAACAAGATCAAGTTCTATGAGAAGCAGCAGCGTATCGCTCTGCGCAACTGCGGCAAGATCAATCCGGAAGATATTACCGAGTACATCGCCATGGACGGCTATGCGGCTCTCGGCAAGGCACTGACGGAAATGAAGCCGCAGGAAGTCATCGATGTCATGAAGGCTTCCGGTCTGCGCGGACGCGGCGGTGCCGGATTCCCGACAGGTGTCAAATGGCAGTTTGAAAAAGATCAGCCGGGCGATGAGAAATATGTCATCTGCAACGCCGACGAAGGCGACCCGGGTGCATTCATGGACCGTTCCATTCTGGAAGGCGACCCGCATGCAATTATCGAAGGCATGACCATCATGGGCTATGCAGTCGGTGCGCATAAGGGCTATATCTATATCCGTGCCGAATATCCGATCGCAGTCAACCGTCTGCGCATTGCGATCGATCAGGCCCATCAGTACGGTCTGCTCGGCGAAAACATTTTCGACAGCGGATTCAGCTTTGATCTGGAACTGCGTCTTGGTGCAGGTGCATTCGTCTGCGGCGAAGAAACAGCTCTGATTGCTTCCATCGAAGGCAAGAGAGGCATGCCTACACCGAAACCGCCGTTCCCGGCAGTCAGCGGTGTCTGGGGCAAGCCGACCTCCATCAACAACGTTGAGACACTGGCCAATGTAGCCCAGATCATCAACAACGGTGCGGAATGGTATTCCTCCATCGGTACCGAAAAGTCCAAGGGTACAAAGGTATTCGCTCTGGGCGGAAAGATCAAGAACACAGGTCTGGTCGAAATCCCGATGGGTACGACACTGCGTGAGATCATCTATGAAATCGGCGGCGGCTGCCCGAATAACAAAGCGTTCAAGGCAGTACAGACCGGCGGACCTTCCGGCGGATGTCTGACGGAAAAAGAACTGGATACACCGATCGACTATGACAACCTGATCGCAGCAGGATCCATGATGGGTTCCGGCGGTATGATCGTCCTGGACGAAGACAACTGTATGGTTGACGTTGCCAGATTCTACATGGAATTCATCTGTGACGAATCCTGCGGCAAGTGCACACCGTGCCGTGTCGGTACAAAGAGACTGCTCGAAATGCTCACAAAGATCTGCGACGGCGAAGGTACCATGGAAATGCTGGCAGAGATGGAAGAACTGTGCGAAGAAATCCGCGATACAGCGCTGTGCGGCCTGGGCCAGACAGCACCGAACCCGATTCTCTCCACACTCAAGCATTTCCGCTCTGAATATGAAGCGCATATCCTCGAAAAGAGATGCCCGGCCGGCGTATGCAAGAAGCTGCTGACATACTCGATCGACCCGAACAAGTGCAAGAAGTGCTCGATGTGTGCACGCAACTGCCCTGTCGATGCGATAAAAGGCGTTCCGGGCAAGGAACCGTATGTCATTGATACAGCCAAGTGCATCAAGTGCGGCACATGTATCACATCCTGCCGCTTCGGTGCAGTAGAGCGTAAGTAAGAGAGGGGAATGAACATGACAACTGTGAATTTAAAGATCAATAACAGAGCTGTCACTGCGGAAGCCGGTCAGACAATTCTCGAAGCTGCGAGAAATGCCGGCATCTACATCCCGACTCTCTGCTACCTCAAGGATATTACAAAGACAGGCGCATGCCGTGTCTGCCTGGTTGAAGTAGCCAGAGCAAGAACACTGCTGTCTGCCTGCACAACACCTGTTTCCGAAGGCATGGAAGTCTGGACCAACAGCGAGCGTGCTCTCAGAGGCCGCCGCAACTCGGTCGAACTGATCATGTCCAACCACAACAAGAACTGCCTCTCCTGCAAGAGAAACCAGAACTGCGAACTGCAGAAGCTGTGCGAAGAACTCGGTGTCCGTGAAAACAGATTCGAAGGCGAGCATACCGCTCCGACATTCGAAGATGCAAGCTACGGTATCGTCCGTGATACTTCCAAGTGCGTTCTCTGCCAGAGATGTATCGAAACATGTAAGAAGGTTCAGGGCCTGGGTGTTCTCGGTCTTGAAAACAGAGGCTTCAAGACGATCGTCGGTCCTGTTTACAACAGAAGCTTCAATGATGTCAACTGCATGCAGTGCGGCCAGTGCGTCATCAACTGCCCGGTCGGTGCTCTGACAGAAAAAGAAGACATCCACGCTGTCGTACAGGCAATCAACGATCCGAAGAAGGTCGTGATCGTCCAGACAGCACCGGCTGTCCGTGCTTCCCTGGGTGAAGAATTCGGCATGCCGATCGGCAGCCGTGTCACCGGCAAGATGGTCGCAGCTCTGAAGAGATGCGGATTCGACCGTGTCTATGACACAAACTTCGGTGCTGACCTGACGATCATGGAAGAAGGCAATGAACTTCTGGAAAGAATCACACACGGCGGAACTCTGCCGATGTTCACATCCTGCTCACCGGGATGGATCAGATACATTGAATATCAGTATCCGGAACTGCTGCCGAATCTGTCGACATCCAAGTCTCCGCACATGATGTTCGGTGCCATCGCAAAATCTTATTGGGCAAAGAACAAGGGCGTCGATCCGAAGGATGTCTTCGTTGTATCGATCATGCCTTGTATCGCCAAGAAGTCCGAGATCCGGCGTCCGGAAAACAAGACAGCTGAATACGAAGATGTCGATGCAGTACTGACCACAAGAGAATGCGCACGTCTGATCAAGATGTACGGCGTTGAATGGGATGAGCTGGAAGATGAAGAATTCGACCAGGATCTGCTCGGCGACTACACCGGTGCAGCAGTCATCTTCGGTGCAACCGGCGGTGTCATGGAAGCGGCTCTGCGTACAGTCAAGCAGCAGCTCGACGGCACAAAGCTCGAGAAGGTTGACTTCGAGGCATGCCGCGGTATGGCAGGTGTCAAGGAAGCTGAAATCGACCTCAACGGCACAAAGATCTGGATTGCCATCACTTCATCCATGAGTGCAGCCAAGCCGCTGCTGGAAGAAGTCAAGGCAGGCACATCCAAGTATACCTTCATCGAAGTCATGGGCTGCCCGGGCGGCTGTATCAACGGCGGCGGTCAGTCGATCATTCCTTCCAAAGTCAAGAATGGAAAACTCGGCTATGGCTATAAGGAACTGCGTATGAAGGCGCTGTATGATGAGGACGAACTGATGGAACTGAGAGTTTCTTCGGACAACGAACAGATCCAGCAGCTGTACAGAGATTTCCTCGGCAAGCCGGGAAGCGAACTGGCGGAAGAACTCCTCCATACAAGCTATACACCCAAGAAGAAATTCAACATTCTTCCTGAATAATGCATCAGGGGACTGGCGTTGCCAGTCCTTTTTGTTTTGGATACAATACATGCAGGAGAAGTTGTATGGAACCGAAAGAATACCTGGACATACTGGCAGTTGCGGCCAGACTGAAAAATACAGACAGACACTGCTGGATCACACCGGACAGAAAAGAAAGCGTTGCGGATCATTCCTGGCGAATTGCATTAATGGCGATGTTACTGGAAGGGGAAGAAGAATTCCATGACGTTGATATCAGCAAGGTCATCAGGATGTGTCTCATCCATGATCTTGGCGAAGCCTTTACCGGTGATATTCCTACATTCATCAAAAATGAAGGCAATGAAAAAACTGAAGAAAAGCTCTATGATGCATGGGTAGATTCTTTCACGGAGCCGCAGCGGACGCAATGGAAAGAACTCCTCATGGAGATGAATGCCCTGGAAACCAGAGAAGCAAAGCTGTATAAAGCCATGGATAAACTCGAAGCACTGATCTCGCACAATGAATCCGATATCAATACATGGCTTCCTCTGGAATATGATCTGCAGTTGACGTATGGACAGGAGAATATGAAATTCAGTCCCTATCTGATCAGACTCAGAAAGGTCATCGATCAATGGACAGAAGATAAGATCAATGAGCATAATAATAAAAAATGATCTGCGATTGATTGAATTCCTGAAGTCCGGCACTGCCGGATTTTATCTTTTCCAGGTACTGTGCAGTTTGCGCTATGCTTTAAAAAACGGATGAATTTTGATACTATAATGGAAATTCGTTCTGTTTTGAGGAAGGGGAAAGAATATGAATATAAAGCATTCGATGGAGGAAATGATCGGGCATACACCGCTTCTTGAACTTCATCATATTGAAAATAAATACGGACTGAAGGCACATCTTCTGGCCAAGATGGAATATCTGAACGCAACCGGTTCGGCCAAGGACAGACCGGCTCTGGAAATGATCCTGGATGCGGAAGAAAAAGGACAGCTGAAACCTGGTTCTGTGATCATTGAACCGACTTCCGGCAATACCGGCATCGGCCTTGCGGCAGTCGGCACGGTCAGAGGCTACAGGGTCATCATTGTCATGCCGGATACGATGTCGGCAGAAAGAAGAAAACTGATGAAAGCCTATGGCGCAGAACTGGTGCTCAGTGACGGAAAGCTCGGCATGAGCGGTGCAATCGCAAAGGCAGAAGAAATCAGAGATGCCAATCCGGGATCGATGATCATGGGTCAGTTTGTCAATCCGGCCAATGCACAGGCGCATTATAAAACGACCGGACCGGAGATCTGGCAGGATACAGACGGAAATGCCGATGTGTTTGTTGCCGGTGTAGGCACCGGCGGAACGATCACCGGCACCGGCAGATATCTGAAGGAACAGAATCCGGATGTGCATATTGTTGCGGTGGAACCGGATTCCTCCGCGGTATTATCGGGTGAAAAGGCAGGTCCGCATGCAATCCAGGGAATCGGCGGCGGTTTTATTCCGGATGTGCTGGATACAGGCATCTATGATGAAATCATCCGGGTAACAGATGCGGATGCGATTGAGACCGGTGCGATGTTCGGCAAAACCGAGGGCGTGCTTGTCGGTATCAGCTCCGGTGCAGCATTATATGCTGCGATTCAGCTTGCAAAGAAAGAAGAATATGCCGGAAAGAATATCGTCGTGCTTCTGCCGGATTCCGGCGACCGCTATCTTTCGACAGCGATGTATGAGGAATAGCCTATGAATGAAAAAGAACAGGCAATTCTTGCGGAACTGAAAGAAATCCGTTCCAATGAAATGCGCGCGCCGCAGACAATCGCCGACAGAAACAAAGTCGTTTCTCTGATCAAGAAGGCACAGGTCGTTCTGTATCCGGGATACTTCCATTACAAGAATCTGAGTGTCGATGAAGCCTATGAGCAGCTGCTGCAGGAAGTCAAAGAAGAAATCTGGGCAGCCCTGTGCTTCTCGAGACAGAGTCCGCTGAAAGCAGGTGAACTTGCGGATGCTTTCATTGAACGTCTGCCGAAGATCATGCGGAAACTGGATACGGATATCCAGGCAATCTATGACGGCGACCCGGCCGCAAAGACAAAAGCAGAGGTTCTGCTGTGCTATCCCGGGTTCTATGCCATCTGTATCCACCGCATTGCCCATGAACTGTATGATCTGGGTGTTCCGTATATTCCAAGAATCATGTCGGAATACGCACATGAGAAAACCGGGATCGATATCAACCCCGGTGCAACGATCGGTGAGTATTTCTGTATTGATCACGGTACCGGTATCGTCATCGGTGAAACGGCAGTGCTCGGCCATCATGTCAAGCTGTACCAGGGTGTTACGATCGGTGCGAAGAGCTTTGAGAATGATGAAAACGGCAATCCCGTCAAAGGCGGCAAGAGACATCCGAACCTGGGCAACCATGTCGTTGTCTATGCCAATGCGACGATTCTCGGCGGCGATACGTTTATCGGCGATCATTCCGTGATCGGCGGCAACGTCTGGCTGGTCAAATCCGTACCGGCAAACAGTACGGTCTATTACAACGGTTAAGAAAAAGGACTTCCGTCCTTTTTTCGTTTACAGATTTCTGAATACTTCGTCATCCATATTCTCATTGAAGGGATGTTCAAGGAGTTCGGGATGGGCCAGGAAATACTGCATCATCTTCATGGACTTGGAGAAGTAGTAGCCGTCGGCGATTCTTTCGTCCATGGTGATATTGAGATCGACGCCGTCTCTGAAGATGACCTGATCATTTTCAAAGAAAGGCATTCTGCCTGCTTCGCCGATGACGATGAACATCGAAGTCGTTCCCCAGTTTGTCAGATGATGGTATCCCGAGGGAAGACCGATCGATCCGAGATTGGCGAAGTTGACAGTGGAATGATACGGATCTGTTTCGACCATTGCCGGCGGAATCAATCCGTGTTTTTCCATCCTGCATACCGTGCTGACAAGGGGTCTGGAAATTGCCTTGGGCAGGGCATTGAGTTTATCCATGATACCGGTGGATTCATCTTTGTAGCTCTTGTTCTTCAGCTTCAGCAGCTGTCTTCTGATCTCATTGTGCAGATCATCGATCGTCCAGTCGGGTCTGCTGTGGATAAAGGCAAGCACCTCGCCGCCTTCATCGCTGAATTCCTGCTTGACCGTAAAGGCAGCGCTGATCTCATTGCGCTTGTACATCTTCCGGTTGTGGATGAAGATGGAAAGCTTGGAGCGCAGGGTAATGGTCTTCAGTGCAGCTGCGATGATGCACTGGAAGAGGTTGTATTTATAATCGGGATTCTGTGCATTCTTTTCCCGGATATATGCATTGACTGCAGTCAGATCGATACGGAAGCTGAAGAATGCTTCATTGTCGCATCTGTCCGGATACATGAAAGGCATAATGAAATGCATGGAATCAATGTTCTTCAAATATTTAGCGTCAAATCTGTCGGCCATAGAATTCTCCTTTTAACCGCATCTATTTTACACCCGAAAAGAAAAATGTCACTGCTTTCGCAATGACATGTATTCTTATTGATAGATTTCTCTGATTCTTGCGGTGATGTCTGCGATGGCGACGTTTTCGCTTTCACCGGTTCTGGGTTTCAGTTCGACCATGCCGTCCTTGATGCCTCTGCCGACCGTGATGCGGTAGGGGATGCCGATCAGTTCCATATCCTTGAACTTGACACCGGGACGCTCGTCTCTGTCATCGAGAATGACATCGATGCCGGCAGCTTCGAGTTCATCATGGAGCCGGCAGGCGATTTTTGTCTGTTCTTCATCCTTTGCCGAGATCTGGACGATGGCAACGGAATACGGTGCGACCTGCTTGGGCCAGTTGATGCCGTTTTCATCCGCATTCTGCTCCGCCAGGGCAGCCATGGCTCTGGCCGGACCGATGCCGTAGGAACCCATCCAGACATACTGCAGCGTATTGTTCTGGTCGAGATACTGCAGATCCATTGCCTTGGAATACTTTGTGCCGAGCTTGAAGGTGTTGCCGACTTCAATGCCATGGGCGAAATGGATCCTGCCGCCGCATTTCGGGCAGAGATCGCCTTCCATGATATTGCGCACATCGCCGGTATAGTCGGCTTTGAAATCCTTCTGGTTGACGCCGGTGTAGTGGTAGCCGGTCTTGTTGGCGCCGCAGACGAAGTTGAACATATGCGTCACTTCTTCATCCGCGATCAGCGGGCATCTGATGCCGATGGGACCGGCAAAGCCGATTTCCGCACCGGTGGCTTCCATGACCATTTCCGGTTCTGCCAGATCGACTTCATTGGCACCGAGCAGCTTTCTGACCTTGACTTCATTGACGTCTCTGTCGCCTCTGACCATGACTGCATACGGCTTGCCGTCGACATTGTAGATCAGTGTCTTGACGAACTTTCCGGCGTCTTTGTGCAGGAAGTCCGTGACTTCTTCGATCGTTCTGCTGTTGGGTGTTTCGACCAGTGTCAGCTCTTCCGCATCTTCCTGTACGGATACGGGTTCTGCCGTGCAGGCGGCTACTTCGATATTGGAAGCGAAGTCGCAGCTGTCGCACAGAACCAGGATATCTTCTCCCATCGGGGTAACTGCCTGGAATTCTTCGGAAAGCAGACCGCCCATGACACCGGTATCGGCTCGGACGATCTTGTATTCGAGTCCGAGTCTGTCCATGATGTTCTTATAGGCATTGAACTGCTTGTTGTAAGCTTCATCCAGTCCTGCTTCATCTTTGTCGAAGGTATAGGCATCCTTCATCTGGAATTCGCGGACCCGGATCAGACCGTAGCGGGGTCTGGGCTCATCGCGGAACTTTGTCTGGATCTGATACAGAGAGAAGGGCATGTCCTTGTAGGAACGGATCTTCATCTTTGCGGCAGCCGCAAACAGTTCTTCATGGGTCGGGCCGAGTACATAGTTCTGGCCTTTTCTGTCCTTGAGGGCAAACATCGAACTGCCGAAGTTTTCACGGCGTCCGCTGGAGATATAAACGTCTTCCGGGATCAGGGCAGGCATGACCAGTTCCTGGCAGCCGGTGGCGTTCATTTCTTCGCGGATGATGTCGTTGATCTTGGTGAATACACGGTATCCCATCGGCAGCATCATATAGACACCGGCAGAGCTCTTTTTGATCATGCCGGCTCTTGCCATCATGTTGGAACTGACGGAGTCTTCGTCTTTTACATTTTCACGCAATGTATAGAAATAACTGTTTTTTAAATGCATAATGATTTCCTCGCATATCTGCTCAATTATAGCATGTTCACTGTTTACTTTAACTTTTAAATTGATATAATGGTTGAAATCATAAGGAGGAATAAACGGAATGGCCAAATTCTTTGACGAACCGTCACGCACATTCAGCGAGTATCTTCTCGTACCGGGATACACCGGACCGGAAAACACCCCTGACAATGTTTCTCTGAAAACACCCTTAGTTAAATACCGCAGAGGAGAAGAACCGGCGATTTCTCTGAATATACCGATGGTATCGGCTGTCATGCAGTCGGTATCCGGAGATGCGCTTGGTATTGCCCTGGCTAAAGAAGGCGGCATGGCCTTCATATTCGGCTCGCAGCCGATCGAATCGCAGGCGGCAATGGTCGCCAATGTCAAAAAGCATAAAGCAGGCTTTGTCAGAAGCGACTCCAATCTGACACCGGATATGGTCCTCAATGATGTTCTTGAACTGAAGCAGGAAAGCGGACACGGAACGATGCCTGTCACCGATGACGGCAGCGCGACCGGAAAGCTCCTGGGTCTGGTCACATCCCGCGACTACAGAATTTCCCGGATGAAGGGAACGGAAACTGTTTCCGAATTCATGACACCGCGGGAGAAGCTGGTTGTCGGCCATATCAATAATACGCTGAGCGAATGCAACGATATTATCTGGGACAACAAACTGAATACACTGCCGATCGTCGATGACGATGACCATCTCGTTTATCTGGTATTCCGCAAGGACTATGCCTCGCATAAGGAAAACCCGAATGAACTGCTCGATGAAGAAAAGAGACTGCTGGTCGGTGCAGGCATCAACAGCCGCGACTATGCGGAAAGAGTTCCGGCACTGGTCAAGGCAGGGGTTGACTGTCTGGTCATCGATTCCTCGGAAGGATACAGCTGCTGGCAGGCGGAAACGATCAAATGGATCCGTGAGAATTACGGTGACAGCGTCAAGGTAGGCGCCGGCAACGTTGTCGACGGCGAAGGATTCCGTTTCCTGGCAGATGCAGGTGCGGACTTTGTCAAGATCGGCATCGGCGGCGGTTCCATCTGCATCACCCGTGAGACAAAGGGTATCGGCAGAGGCCAGGCAACCGCAGTCATTGATGTTGCGGCGGAAAGAGACCGCTACTTCAAGGAGACAGGTGTCTATGTACCGATCTGCTCGGACGGCGGCATCGTCTATGACTATCACATCACACTGGCGCTTGCGATGGGTGCGGACTTCGTCATGCTGGGAAGATATTTCTCCAGATTTGAAGAAGCACCGGGCGCGAAGCTGGTCGTCAACGGCCATACCGTCAAGGAATACTGGGGCGAAGGTTCGGCAAGAGCACGCAACTGGGGCAGATATGACCTCGGACAGGGCAAGAAGCTTTCCTTTGAGGAAGGTGTCGATTCCTACGTACCGTACGCCGGATTCCTCAAGGACAATGTCGCAATGACAACGCTGAAGATCAAATCGACCATGTGCAACTGCGGTGCACTGACGATCGATGAGCTGCAGGAAAAAGCGAAGCTGACGCTTGTCTCTGCTACGTCCATCGTCGAGGGCGGTGCCCATGACGTTACGGTCAAGAACAGCGACCAGTCACTGAAATAGTACAATCTGCAGATCCTGATCGGGGTCTGCTTTTTTTGATGCCATTTGCACATGCAAGGTGTATGGCTGAGGAATTTTTTGGTAAAATATAAATTACGGAAACTCCGTGTTTTCACAGTGAGGCGCAGTCTATGGCTGAGTATAAAGAAGTCAGAAGAAAAGCGAATACCTATTTCTTTTCCAAGGTTGTGATCAATCTGCTGCTGATGATCATCGGGGCAATTGTCATATCCGTTTTTCTGCGCCGCATGCAGAATGACACGGCTCTGTACAAACAGGAACAGAACAGCCGCATGGCCCTGGAAGAAGCAGTGGAGATGCTTTCTTCCAATGCGGAAGATGCGCAGGATCTGACGGTGATCTTCCATGACAGCAGCCAGGATATGCTCACCGATCTGAAGGAACTGTTTGAAACCGGTCTGTTTCAATCCCTGGTGAATGCCGATGATGCGGAAAGAGCCGAAGTATTTGCGGATATCGTTGAACGCTCCGGTGTCAATTATCTGTTCCTGATGGGCAGCGACAGAAAAATACTGATTGCGCCGACTCTGGATTTCATCGGCACCGATCCGGTCAAATCCGGCATGTTTACGGCAGCCAATGCGGAAAAACTCCTTGAAGGTACACAGATGGAAGACGGTACGGTCGTGCCGGTGCTGCAGGAAAGCATCTACGGCAATTACTATTTCTATTCCATCCCGTACCGCTATCAGGATATACAGCTTGCATTTGTTCTGGCGGCAGATGCGGAGATGCTGGATGTGCAGATCGAGGCACTGAATGATCTTTCCGCGGTGCTATCGCATGCGTCTGTCGGCAATGAAGGATTCATGTTTGCGGTCGACAGGACCGATGCGTCCTATCTGTATTACAACAATAACGGTGAGAATCTGACCGGAAAGAATGCTCTGGAAACCGGTCTTTCCGAGGCGGCTCTGGAAGACGGCTATGCCGGTCTGCAGACGATCAACGGCGTACGCTATCACTGCGTATCGAAGTCCTACGGCAGCAGCACCGTGATCTGTGCCGTTGCGGATACTGCGGAAATCTATTCCAAAGACAAATACGTCCTGTTCTGGAGCGTTACCGGATTTGTGCTGGTGATGCTGATGTGTCTTTCCTATGCGGTCATTGTCCGCAATGATTTTGTCCGCCGGGCAGTCGATACGGAAAAGAAACTGTTCAGCCGCAGAAACGGAGATATGCTCATCTTCGATATTTCCGTATTCAAAAAGGTATTCCCGCTGATGATTGCAGGCGTCCTGCTGATCTTCTCGATTTCGTTCTATACCCAGACACTGCTGGAGATTTCCGAGAATATCGATGACTCGGTTCTGGCCCTGGAAGAAGTCAATCAGAGATACCAGGAAAGCAATCTCAACCGGGAAGTGATCCGCGGCTATTATGACCAGCGTTTCCTGGCCAAAACAAGACTGATGGCCTATCTGATCGAAGAAGATCCTTCCGTGCTCAATGAAGATACCGAAAGAGTATATTCGTATTACGACGAAGACGGCAGCCGGCATTATCTGACAGATGACGAAGGCAACCGGCTCCGCTCCGTACCCGGCAGTCAGCGTCTGCAGGAACTGTGCGACAGAAACGATATCTCGTCCATCTATATCTATGATGAAGACGGACATACACTGGCAACAAATACGGAGAACTGGTTCTTTACGATCAGCCGGGATCCGGAAGGACAGTCTTATCCGTTCCTGGATGTTCTGACCGGCAAAAAGGAAATCCTGATCCAGGATGCGATGACCGATGAATTCGGCGTGAACAGCCAGTATATCGGTGTTGCAATGGATTATTATACGACCGTGGATGAAGACGGCAGGACGGTTTACGTGGGCCGCCAGGCATATGAAAACTATCAGAATGCACCAACGGATGAATACGGTGATCCGGCGGTTCCTGTCCATGCCCACCGCTCGATGCTGCAGATCGGTCTGGACGGTGAACTTTCAGCCCGGGTCATGGCTTCCACCGATGCGGCGAATATTCTTTCATCGGATATGCTGAGCGGCGGATTCATTGTTCTGTTTGACAGCAGCGAAAACAAGATCTGTCTGTATTCACCGGTCGAAGCAAGCATCGGCAAGACAGCTGCCGAAATGGGTGTATCTGCCAATGCCTTCAACGGCGGCGACTACTATGGATTTACACGGGTCAACGGCGGCGAATACTTCCAGTATTTCCGCTACAATGACGGCTATTATATCGGCACGGCGATTCCCCGCAGCGAAATGTATCAGTCGCGTCTGATCATTGCTCTGATCACTTCACTGACGAGTCTGCTGCTGATCCTGATCCTTTCCGGTACGGTAACGCTGATGACGCATGAAGAAGAACTGCTCTATGCATCGATGAGCGAATCGGAGTCGAACAGCCGTCTGGATGCGGCAATCTTCAGCATTGTTCTGCCTTCGGGTAAGCGGACTGCAACGATGAAGGCATCCGCCCGCTGGGACAACCGCAGGATCCCGTGGGAACAGAAGAGTCCGGAACAGAAACTGGTTGTGATTTCCACGGCTGTATTCGGTCTGCTGATTTTCTATTTCATTGTTGTACTGATCGGTGTCGACCGCTTCTTTGACGAGAATTCCGTGATTCAGTATATTCTGCGCGGCGACTGGGACAGAGGCCCGAATGTATTTGCATTCAGTGCCTGCTTTACCGTTCTTGTCATGACAGTCGTCGCAGTCAATATCATCCGGCTGCCGGTCCGGCTGATCGCATCGCTGCTCGGGGCAAGAGGAGAGACCATCTCCCATCTGCTGCTGTCGGTGGTGAAATACGGCGGCACCCTCGGGGCATTCTTCTACTGTCTGTATCTGATCGGTATGGACGCGACAAACCTGCTGGCTTCTGCCGGTGTGCTGTCTCTTGTCATCGGTCTTGGCGCACAGTCACTGATCAAGGATATCCTTGCCGGTATCTTTATCGTATTTGAAGGCGAATTCCGGGTCGGCGATATCGTCACGATCGGCGGCTTCCGCGGTACGGTCATGGATATCGGTCTGCGTACGACCAAGATCCAGAGCGGCGACGGCAATATCAAGATTTACAACAACTCCGAGATTTCCGGTGTCCTGAACATGACCAAACAGGCTTCAATCGCAGTATGCACGATCGGTATCGAATACGGCCAGGATATCGAATATGTCGAAGCTGTGCTGAGAAAGGAACTGCCGAAACTGCGCGAGAACAATCCTCTGATCCTGGATGGTCCGACGTATCTCGGCGTCAATGAACTCGCGGGCAGTTCGGTGAATCTTTCGATCATGTGCAAGTGCAATGAAAAGGATATTTACGGTGTCAGACGCTATCTGAACAAGGAACTTCTCAAGATCTTCTACCGCAATGGCATCAATATTCCGTTCCCGAATATCACGGTATCGAATCTCGATATGAGCGGCCGGAAGACGATCGCGGATTTTGAAGAGGAAGAGAAAAAAGAAAGCAATGAATAAAAGAAGGGGTGTCCGTTTTGGACACCCTATTTGATATGGCTTGTGTTTCTGTAATCCTTGAGCTGTTCGCGCAGTCTGGCAAACACCGCATCTTCTCCGTCTTCGGCGATCTGCCGCAGGATCGATTCCAGCAGGGCAGCAGTGTCCGGATGCATATACAGGCGGTCATTGCGGGAGAGATAGTATTCCAGTGCGGATTCTTTTTTATAGTTTTCTTTCTGATAGACACGGCAGGCAGCGACTCTGTCGCAGACCATTTCCACGACATAGTTGAACGGCATCGGCAGCGGGATCCATTTTCCGTTGATCATATCCTGCCAGTATTCCCAGTGATGCCGGTTTCTGCCTTTGTGGTGGAGCCAGCCGTAGGAGAAGCCGTAGAGTTCCTTTTCCCGGATATAGGGGGAACGCCAGCCCTGGTAATAGCGGACGCTGACGAGAAACTCCGACGGGGAGTATTTGGAAAGGTCATGGGTCAGTCCCTGTCTGTAAAGTCCGCATTTAAAACAGTTGATACGGACGAGCCGGCGGTGTGTATTGACGGTGCGCAGATGCCCGGCAAATCTTGTCAGCAGGGGCAGCGGTCTGTCTTCGTTCTTCATCCCGTCCATTTTATGACAGGCGGACAGGAAGCGCAAGATTTCCCCAAAAGACAGCCTAAACATGATAGAATATTGCCGGAGATTAAACATGATGATGACACGTAGCGATTCGCGTGAAAACGCAATGATTGCTGTTTATCAGTACCTGCTGGTAAACAGAGACATAGATGAACTTCTGCAGGATGCATTCGGAGCAGAGCTGGCGGATATTGATCCGTATTTTATTGATGTCGCCCGCAATTCGGCAGAAAAGGAACAGGAATACAGCACATACATCGACCGGGTCCTGACGGACTGGACCTATGACCGTCTTGGAACGATCGAAAAGGCGATTCTTCTCAACGGCTGCTCGGAGTTTGCACTGAAGCAGGTTGCGGCTGCCGTGATTATCGATGAATCTGTCGAACTTGCCAAGAAGTACTGTGATGAGGATACATACAAACTGATCAACCGGGTACTGGATATTATATGAGTGAACAGCGGACAGCCAGAGTCAGTTCTCTTGTACGCTATCTGAAGCGTCTGACGGAAAATGACAGACTGCTGCAGGGAATCCGCGTAGAGGGCGAAATATCAAATCTGCGCATACCTTCCAGCGGCCACTGGTATTTTTCTTTGAAGGATGAATCTGCCAGTATCAGCTGTGTGATGTTTTCTTCCTACAGCCGCAGGCTGATGTTCCGTCCGAAGAACGGCGACAAGGTCGTTGTGACCGGCAATGTTTCGGTATATGAGGCTTCGGGAACGCTGCAGATCATTG
Organism: uncultured Erysipelotrichaceae bacterium; assembly: GCA_902786245.1. Classification (GTDB taxonomy): domain Bacteria; phylum Bacillota_I; class Bacilli_A; order Erysipelotrichales; family Erysipelotrichaceae; genus Bulleidia. The sequence continues at coordinate 18,847 of CADABS010000004.1, read as the reverse complement.
TGACCATGATGAGCGAAGCCGGCATCGGCGATCTGTATCGGCGCCTGGAGGAACTGAAGAAGAAACTGCATGCGGAAGGGCTGTTCGATGTTTCGCATAAGAAGCCTCTGCCGCAGTATCCGATGAATATCGCGCTGGTGACCGGTTCGAATACAGCCGCCCGTGAGGATGTTCTGATCACACTGAAAAAAAGATGGCCGGCAGCTGCGGTACATGAGTATCCTTGTCCGGTACAGGGCAGTGAAGCTGCTCTTTCTATTATTGAGGCGCTTTCCCATGCGGACAGCGGGGGACATGATGTGATCCTGCTGGTGCGGGGCGGCGGATCGATCGAAGATCTGTGGTGCTTTAATGATGAAATGCTGGCGCGTTTTATTTATAACATGCATACACCGGTGGTGACCGGCATCGGTCATGAGATTGATTTCACACTGGCGGATTATACAGCAGACCTGCGGGCGAATACACCGACCGGTGCCGTGGAGGCAGCGGTGCCGGACCGTCTGGAAGTACTGGCATCTCTGCAGAACAGCAGGGCCAGACTGCTGGCGGCGGTACAGGCAAAGATGGCAGCTTCCAGAAAGGAAGTCAGCTATCTGCAGTCATCCTATGTACTGTCCCAGCCCCAGCGGCTGCTCAGTGAAAAAATACAGAGGCTGCAGATCCTGCGGGAGAAGATCCAGCAGGGGACTGCGGAAACGGATAAGCGCAGACTTGCACTGCATCAGACAGCCCAGCGCTTCCGTCTGGCAATGCAGAAGAAATCGGCAGTCTATGCCGGTAAGATGGATGAAGACAGCACACGTCTGATCCTGCTGATGAAGAACCGCATGTTTGCACAGATGCAGAGGCTGGATGCGGTATCGAACCGGTTCCATGCAGCAGCCGAAAAAAGACTTGAACAGGAAAATACGAGACTGCAGAAAGATGCCGGACTGCTCGATGCATATTCACCGCTGAAGATCCTGTCCAGAGGCTACAGTATTGCCTTTAAAGGCGATACTGCTGTCCGTTCTGCCGATCAGGTGGAAACAGGCGATGCACTGCGTATACGCGTCAGCGACGGCCTGATCAGCGGTACAGTCATTTCAAAGGAGAAGCTTTCATGACAAAAAAGGAAAAGACATTTGAAGAATCCATGTCCCGGCTGGAGGAAATCGTCCGGGAGCTCGAACAGAATGATGCACCTCTGGAGGAAACGATTCAGATGTTTGAAGAAGGGCTGAAGCTGGTCGGCGACTGCGATGCAAAACTGAAGCAGTATGAAAAGAGAATCAATGATATTCTGCAGAAGGAAGGCGGTGACCGCGATGAATGATCTTCTGCAGGCATATATGGCAGATGTGCCGGAAAGCAGAGTCAAAGACGCAATGCTGTATTCGCTGCTGGCCGGCGGAAAGCGGATCCGTCCGAATCTTCTGTTTGCGGCAGCCGAAGGATACGGCCTTGAAAAAGCAGAAGCGGAACCCTTTGCCTGTGCAATTGAAATGATTCATACCTATTCTCTGATTCATGACGATCTGCCGGCAATGGACAATGATGATCTGCGCCGGGGCAGGCCGACATGCCATAAACAGTTTGATGAAGCAACGGCAATTCTGGCCGGGGACGGGCTGCTGACACAGGCATTTGCGGCAGCTTCCAAAAGCACCAATGCGGATAAAGGGGAATGCATTGCAGTGCTTGCGGAAATGGCAGGTCCTGCCGGAATGGTTCTGGGCCAGTGTCTTGACATGGCTGAAGAGACAGGCACGACCGGCTGGGAAGAACTGAAGACCGTTCATAAATACAAGACCGGCTGTCTGCTCAGCGCACCGCTGATGATCGCAGCGCTGCTGGCAGGCAGAAAGGAAGATGTGCAGGAATGGCACAGGATCGGCGATGATATCGGACTGGCTTTCCAGATCCAGGATGATATTCTGGATCAGATCCTGACACCGGAAGAATTCGGCAAGAGCACATCGGATGAAGATAACGGAAAAGTCACAAGTATTTCACTTCTGGGGAGAGAAAAAGCTGAGGAACTGATGAACCGTCTTTATGCGGAAAGCAGAGAGAGGATCCATTCGTTCGGGAATTTCAATTCTGCACCGCTTCTGGAACTGATTGACAGTATCCAGAACCGCAGAAATTAGGAGGACATCCATGAATCTCAGCGAAATACGCGATCCCGGCTTTCTGAAAGACATGTCAGTGGAAGAAATGGAAAAACTGGCATTTGATATCCGGAAGTTTCTGATCGGACATATTTCTAAAACAGGCGGACATCTGGCCAGCAACCTCGGTGTTGTTGAACTGACCATCGCTCTTCATTATGTTTTCAATACGCCCGAAGACAAGGTGTTTTTCGATGTTGGCCATCAGTGCTATACCCATAAGATCCTGACCGGACGGGCTGACCGTTTCGATACGCTGCGCCAATATAAGGGGCTCAGCGGCTTTCAGAAGCGGCAGGAGAGCGAACATGATGTCTGGGAAGCCGGACACAGTTCCACCTCGCTCAGCGCGGCTCTGGGCATGGCTGTGGCGAGAGACCTGAACCATGAACATTATCATGTCGTACCGGTGATCGGAGACGGTGCGCTTGTTTCCGGCATGGCCCTGGAAGCGCTGAACCAGATCGGTTCGGAAAAGCGTCCTCTGATCATTGTATTCAATGATAATAATATGTCGATATCCCGCAATGTCGGGGCTCTTTCGCATGGATTCTCGAGGCTCCGCTCTTCCAAGACATATAACGGAATCAAGCAGAGCATGAAGCGTGCCCTGGTCCGCTCGGATGTCGGCACAGCGGTGTATTCCGGTCTGAAGATCATGAAGGATTCCATCAAGGAAGCCATGATCTCCGGCGGCATCTTTGAAGAATTCAACCTTGATTATATCGGACCGGTCGACGGCCATGATATCGGTGAACTGATCGAAACGCTGGAAGCGTGCAAGGAGAGAGATCATCCGATCGTCGTGCATGTCATTACCAAGAAGGGCAGGGGCTATGCGCCATGTGAGAATGACAAAGACGGCAAATGGCACGGTGTCGGCCCGTTCAATATCTCAACCGGCAAAATGCTCAATGATACACCGGAAGGCTACAGCAGCTGGAGCGGCATCATGAGCGATAATGTCCTGGCTCTTGCGGAAGGCAATGAAAACATTGTCGCGGTCACACCGGCAATGATCTACGGCAGCTCGCTGCAGAAATTCTTTGCCCGCTATCCGGAACGCAGTTTTGACTGCGGCATTGCCGAGGAACATGCGGCGACATTCTGCGCCGGTCTTGCGATCTCCGGCAAGCGTCCGTATCTGGAAATATACAGTTCCTTCATGCAGAGAGCCTATGACCAGATCAATCATGATATTGCCCGGATGGATCTGCCGGTCGTCATCGGCATTGACCATGCGGGTCTGGTCGGGGAAGACGGCGATACCCATCACGGTGTCTTTGATATCGGCCTTCTGACGGCACTGCCCAATATGATCGTGGCCCAGCCGGTGGATGCCCAGGAAGCACGCAATCTGCTGTTTACCGCATTCCGGCAGAAACATCCGTTTGCGATCCGTTTCCCGAAGGGTATGGCATCCGTCCGCGAGATCCGCGGTCCCCAGGAAGTTGCAGTCGGCTCCTGGCAGATGCTCAATGATGCACCGGAGAATCAGGCGGTCATACTGACATACGGTCCGACCGTGATCAGTGTCCTTGAAAAGCTGCAGGCAAACAATCTGCCGGTGACCGTGGTCAACTGCCGCTTCTTCAAGCCGGTCGATACGGAAATGATCAGAGAGCTTGCCGCCAGAGGCCTGCCGATGTATGTTTACGAGACTGATCTTGGTATACACGGACTTTCGGAAATGATCCTTTCTTATGCAAATGCAGAAAATCTGCAGATTTCTCTGCGTACTTTCGCGCTTCCGGATGAATATATACATCAGGGCAGCAACAGACAGCTCAGAAAGGAATACGGTATCGATCTGAACACGGTCATGGATACTGTGCTCAGCGGGATCGGCAGGAAAGATTAATATGCTGAAACATCTGTTTATTCAAAACTTCATACTGATCGATGAGGTAAATCTGGATTTTGAATCCGGATTTACCGCTTTTACCGGTGAAACAGGCGCCGGCAAATCGATTCTCATGGACGCGATTTCACTGCTCGCCAGTGAACGTGCAAGCAGTTCCAATATCATGAAAGGCAGACAGCGGGCAATCGTCGAAGGGACCTTTGACCTGCGCGGCGATGCGCATGCCTGTGCGGTTCTGCAGGAAGCGGGTTTTGATACAGCAGATGCGACGGTGTTCACACGTGAAATGCACGCGTCCGGCAAATCGGTTGCCAGGATCGATCACAGGATCGTGACACTGGGACTGATGAAGGACTGCCTGCGCAACCAGATCGACATTCACGGACAGCGCGATACTGCCTATCTGCTGAATGTTTCCTCGCATATCGACCTGCTCGATGAGTATCTCGATCTCCATGCACAGCGGGAACAGACCGCTGCGCTCTACCGGGAATACGACCGTCTTGTCAAAGAAAGAGAGACGGCGCTGCAGGAAACCTATAATGAAAATGATCTGGAATATTTCCGCTATGAAGCAAAGGAAATCGAAGATGCTGATCTGAAGCCCGGCGAAGACGAAGAACTCGAAGAGAAAGAACGGGAATACCGGAAGGTACGCGATTCTCTTGAAAAACTCCATCAGATCGTCCAGCTGTATGATGCGTCCATTGCTGAACCGCTGTATGAAATGCATCATCTGATGCAGACACTGGACAGCGATGACGATCCGGCAGTCACGGCGGTTGCGGACAGCTATTACGCCATCAGCGATGCGGCCGAACAGATCCGCGACCGGATCGAATCTGCCGAGATGTCCGAAGAAGAGATCAATGCGGTCCAGGAACGGCTGTATAACCTGCAGAAGCTCAAGCGCAAGCATGGCCGGACGATTGAAATGATTCTTGAAAAACATGATGAACTGCTGCGTCAGATCGAGATGATTGAACACCGCCAGGAATATCTCGACAGGATCGATCAGCAGATCCGCAAAGCATATGCCGCATATGAAAAGGCTGCGGCTGTTTTGACACAGGAGCGCAGAGAAGGGGCAGAAAGGCTCGATGAAGCGATTCTTTCGCATCTGCGGGATCTGCAGCTGCCGCATGCCCGGTTCCATACGGACATCCGTGAAACATCGGCGTCTGCCAAAGGCTCCGACCGGGTTGAATTCATGATTTCCATGAATCCGGGAGAAGATCTCAAGCCTCTGACACGTACAGCCAGCGGCGGCGAACTGAGCCGGCTGATGCTGGGACTGAAAGTGCTCTTTACCCGTCTGCAGGGTATTCAGACGGTCATTTTCGATGAAATCGATACCGGTGTCAGCGGTCCGACTGCGACTGCCATCGGCCGCAAGATGCAGGAACTCTCCGACAGTGCCCAGGTATTTGCCATTACGCATCTCGCCCAGGTAGCTGCCTGTGCCGACCGTCAGTGTCTGGTTTCCAAGGAACAGTCTTCTGACAGCACCCATACGCAGGTTCTTGAACTGAACGAGGAAGAGCGCATTCACCAGCTGGCACTGATCGCCAGCGGCGATGATTCCGGTGCTTCGCTGGAAGCCGCCAGAGCTCTTCTTGAAAGGAACCGCAGATAAGATGGCACGGGTATACTTTCATATTGATCTCAATGCCTTTTTTGCCAATGCGGAGGTTCTTCTGGATCCTTCGCTGAAAGGAAAACCGCTGGTCGTATCCGGACATACAAGACGCTCCGTAGTATCCACGGCATCCTATGAAGCAAGGAAATACGGCATTCACAGTGCCATGCCCATCGCCGAAGCCGAGAAACTGTGCCGGGATCTGATCATTATTCCCGGCCATTATCACTGGTACCGGGAACTGTCCGAACAGTTTATGGCGATCATCCGTTCCTATACCGGTCTTGTCGAACAGGCTTCGATCGATGAATGCTATGCCGATGTTACCGAAGAAATCATGAAATATGCAAAACCGCTCGATCTGGCATGGAAGATCCAGCACCAGGTCCTGGAAGATACCGGTCTGCAGTGCTCGATCGGGGTAGGCCCGAATATGTTTCTGGCAAAGATGGCCAGCGATATGAAGAAACCGATGGGCATTACCGTACTGCGCATCCGCGATGTGCCGGACAAGATGTGGCCGCTGCCGATCAGTGAAATGCGCGGGGTCGGACGCAAGACCGTTCCGCTGCTGGAAGAAGAGGGTATCCATACGATCGGCGATCTGGCGAATGTCAGAGATCCGCAGATCCTCAAGCCGATCTTCGGAAAGAATACCGATGAGGTCCTGGAGCGGGCCCATGGCCATGACAGCAGGGAAATCGTGACGGAATATGATGCCAAATCCATGGGTGTATCCGAGACCATGCTCGAAGATGTGACCGACTATGATGAGATCCGCGGTCTGCTGCGTTCCTTGTCGAGGAAACTGGCAGAGCGTCTGAAGCATTCGCATACCGCCGGACGCAGACTGACGATCCGGATCTGCTATTACAACTTCCGCAATGCCGACCGGGCTGTCCGTACCGAGAAGCCTCTGTACCGTTCGGAAGATCTGTTTCATGAAGCGATTGCTCTGTTTGATGAACACTGGGAAGAAGGGGAAGCGGTACGATTGCTTGGAATATCGGTTTCCCAGCTGATTTCACTGGATGAAGCCTCCCAGCAGATGGATCTTTTTGCCGAAGAGGAAGAACATGAGATCCGGGATATTCTGGCAGATCTCAACCGGCAGCTCGGCGCAAAAGGATTCTTCCGGGCCAGCAAGCTGCTGAAAGAGAAAGAACATGAAGATTGATGAAGCATTCCAGGGATATATGATCCGCCTGCAGAGCAATGCCGGCTATTCACGCAGAACGGTTGCGGCTTATGAAGAAGATCTGAAGCAGTATACTGCCTATCTGACGGATGAAGGAATCACCGATCTTTCGCAGGTCAAAGGCCATGATATACAGGACTTTATCGTGCTGCAGAGCACACAGCTCCATAAAGCATCTGCCAGTATTGCCCGCATGGCTGCGTCCATCCGTTCTTTCCACCGCGATCTTTCCTTTCTCTACGGAGGCGAAGATCCGTCCGTTTACCTGGATGTCAGTGACGGTGATAAGAAACTGCCTGTCTACTGCACCCCGGAGGAAATCGAAAAGCTGATGGGTTCATTCCATGACGAAGATCCGGTACAGTTTACCGACCATGCGGTGCTGGAAATGATCTATGCCTGCGGACTGCGGGTATCCGAAGTCGTCTCTCTGACTCTGAACCGGGTCGATCTGGAAGCCGGTACTCTGCGGGTGCTTGGAAAAGGCGATAAAGAAAGAATCGTTCCGATCCCGTCCGGCGATATTCCGTTTTTCCGGCAGTACCGCGATATCGTACGGCCTGTGTTTCTGAAAGGAAGAAGTGCATTCTTCTTCATCAACAAGGCCGGCCGGAAGATCACACCGCGCCATGTACAGCTGCTTCTGCAGAAAAAATGCACAGAACTGAATTTCAAGAAGCATATTACACCGCATAAGCTGCGTCACACCTATGCAACGCATCTGCTGCAGGGCGGCGCGGATCTGCGTTCGATCCAGGAAATGCTCGGCCATTCGGATATTGCGACGACCGAGATCTATACACATATTCAGAACAGACAGCTGTTTGACAGCTATGCCAGCTTTCATCCGGCAGGGAAAGGAGATCTATTCGATGATGAAAAAGAATGAGAGATTCAGAAGGGTATTTGTGATCGTTGTGGATTCATGGGGATTCGGCAGTGCACCGGATTCCGATCTGTACGGCGATGAGGGTGCAGATACCGTCGGCCATATCGCAGCCAGCGTCGATTCGCTGAAACTGCCCAGAATGCGTCAGCTCGGTCTTTTCAATATGAAGCGGGTCAGACATATTGCCCCGGTCCAGAATCCGACCGGATACTGTCTGAAAATGAGGGAAAAGAGCAATTCCAAAGATACGATGACCGGCCATTGGGAAATGATGGGCCTGTATATACCTGAGAAATTCATTACCTTTACGGAATCAGGCTTTCCGGAAGAACTTCTGCAGGAAATCGAGAAACAGACCGGACATAAGATCATCGGCAACAAAGCAGCCTCCGGCACGGAGATCCTGGATGAGCTGGGTGAGCGTCATCTGCAGACAGGGGAGATGATCGTCTATACATCCGCCGACAGCGTACTGCAGATTGCGGCCAGCGAAGAAACGTTCGGTCTGGATGAACTGCTGCGCTGCTGTGAAATCGCCCGTCAGATCACGATGAAGCCGGAATGGAAAGTCGGCCGCGTCATTGCCCGTCCTTTCATCGGCAGAAAAGCAGGGGAGTTTGAAAGAACCGCCAACCGTCATGATCTCGCCCTGAAGCCGATCGGCAGAACAGTGCTGAATGATCTCAAAGACAGCGGCTTTGATGTCATCGGCATCGGCAAGATCAACGATATCTTTGTCGGCGAAGGCATTACCCGCGTACTCCACAGCAAATCCAGCGTACACGGCATGGAACAGACAATCGATATCGAAAAGGAAGACTTCCACGGTGTCTGCTTTGTCAATCTGGTCGACTTTGATGCAAAATGGGGCCACCGCCGCAATCCGGAAGGCTATGCCTGGGAACTGGAAAACTTCGATCTGAAGCTCGGTACATTCATCCCGGAGATGCGCGAGGACGATCTTCTGATGATCACGGCAGACCATGGCAACGATCCTACCTGGAAAGGTACAGACCATACAAGAGAAATGGTTCCGCTGGCATTATACAGTCCGTCCTTTGAAGGCAGCGGTCTGCTGCGGACTGCGGATACATTCGCGGATATCGGTGCGACCATCGCGGACAACTTCAGCGTACCGTTCCCTGAAAACGGAAGTTCGCTTCTGAAATATCTGATCTGAAAAAAAAAGGAAGAAAATGAAATATCCTGCGTATATACCTAATGAAGGCATCTGCCTGAAGGAGGAAAAATGAATACGCAGGATAATTTTATGATTGAGAAAAGGATGGAGGATCTGCTCGCAAGACTTCCCGGAGAGTGGCAGTATCTGATTCAGGAGAAAGTCATCATTGTCAGAAAAACAGACAGCCGCCGCTTTGTGCTGAACATCCCAATCGACGCTTCCACGAAGGAAATCTTCAAAGATGACAGACTCTGGGAAGAGTGCTGCCAGCATCTGGTGGAAACGCTGAAGATGAGCATGCATCATGCGGAAATCGTCACAAGACCGATGAACATGGAGACTTTTGAGGAACTCCGTGATCATCTGGTCATCAAACCGGTCAATGTCAGTGATGACAAAGTCGTCAATGATCTTGTCATTCATGAGATTCACGGCGATATCGCATTCTGTGTCTTTGTCGAAGAGGGGATGTGGAAAGAACACTATGCCGGCTTCCGCATCACCCATCAGACTGCCGCCAACTGGCCCATCAGCGAAGAAGAACTGCTGCAGATTGCAAAGGAGAATACACTGCGCCGGTATCCGCCCCAGATCATGAACATCGAACTGCCTGAAGACGGCAGCAACATCATACTGCGGGCAGTCAGCGAAGATGATACGCGCACGGACTACCAGCTGCTGAATGTCAACATGAGCGGCTGGATCTACGGCAGCATCGGTGTCTTCGATCCGCACACACAGGAGCGTCTCTGCCGGATGATGGGCGGCAGCTACATGGTCAGTCTGTTTGATATTTCCATGGCAGCCGTACACCGTCTCCATGACAATGTGTATGAAGACATATCCGCTTCCATCGAAGCCGTCAGCCATATGCCCGGATATATGCTCACAGACAGTATCTATATTTATGAAGCAGACAGCGGGAAGTTCCGTCTCTATGAACCCAACTGACCATAAGCAGGGCAATGATTTTCACTGCAGTCACTGCCTGCTGTTCTCCCTGAAAAACAGCTCCACAGAAATATCGCATAAGATACATTATGTGAAGTCATAATGAAATAGCGCCTGGGAGGACCCTGGCTGTAGATATTAAAAGAATCCGGAATCTTATGAACCGGATTCTTTATTTCAATGGAACCGAAGCATGCATAGTTTCTTTTCCATGAACTGTATTCCATATGACTGCATTCCATTATGGATCTGCTCTGTCTGCTGTACTGCTATGCCGCTTCTGTACTGATTGTGAATATTCATTGTCCTGATCTGTAAGAGTCATGGATACTTATCTGCAGGAGCCGCGTATAACTCTTTATGTCAGACAATGGATTTCGCAGATAAGCTTTACAGCCGGATATGATTCATCGGGCTGTGTTACACGGAATCTTCATTTCCGGTCAAAGCACAGCCCGTTTTAGATAATGAATCAGAGGTCCATAAACTGAATGTGAATATGTATTTTACGTATATATTGTATTAGCTACATACACAATATGTTCTATATTTCTGATAATATTTTCAATGATTGTGAAATATTCACAAATTACTTCTTCAGCAAGTTGTACATCATTTCTGTCTTTTCCGGATCTCTGCTGCCGAACAGATATGTTTTGCTGTCGGTTGTGATCAGAATATACGGGCTGACGGTCGGATCCAGCATGACCGTAACATAATCCGTTGAAGGAGAATAGAAACTTCCTTCCAGATATGTATCCATACCGGTGCCTGCCCTTCTCTGCAGATTATCCGGAAGTTTCTCAAGCAGCTCTACAGCCATGATGTCATCTGTCTGGATGGTATAGGTTTTGCGGCCGCAGTTGGATGAAGCGGTATCATCTGTAACGGACAGAAGAATCGGTGCTTTGCCGATCTGATCCATCGACATGCCCATTGCCGGCAGTGCCAGAAGCAGTACTGCAGACAGAGCTATGACGATTTTTCCCGGAACAGTCGCGATATTGACAGAAGAATTGACACCGATACGGCTGTTGATGATTACCCGGCTGTCATCCGGATTGTAATACAGGATACCGCCGAGCCAGTGCTCATCTTCATCGATATAATCGTTGACACCGCTGTTTTCTGTCAGCTTTTCCTGCAGTCTGCGGACGCTGAATTCGATCCGGACTGCAAACCAGAGTATGACTGCGGTGATCACGACAGCACCGATGATCATGATCATCGGGGAATACATCGACAGCCATAAGCAGACTGTGTATCCTGCCATGCCATATGCGGTCACCAGCCACATTTTGCCCCAGTTGTATTTTCTGATCCTGGACAGAGCGATCGTGATTTCCGTATTTGAATCGACTGCTTCTGCTTTATTGCGGTACAGATATCTGTAGCAGAACCAGAATGTCAGAGACAGAACAGCCATGATGATATATGTATACCAGGATTCTCTGTCAAAGAACATCGGGATCACTGTCAGGATAAATGCCGGCAGGAACAGCCAAGGCGACAGCCAGTGCTCATCCGGCATGGCATTCATGTTGACCATGACAGTCTGTCTTTCTCTGACCCATCCGTTTTCCTTTTTGATGCGCAGCAGCACTCTGCGGCTCAGCAGATAAGGAATATACGGTACTGCAATGATTGCCAGTGTATAGAACATGAACAGCGTCATATTCAGTCTGTTCATGCTCAGAACCATGCATACAGCTGCGAGCGCAGCCAGTGCAATGCCGGTGATGATTTCGTTCTTTCTGAATTTTGCCAGTTCCGCATTGACCTGCGGATCGTCATGCGCTTCCTGCGGGAGCGTTACGCCGAGAACAAGATTCTTTTTGAAACGTGATTCATTGACAAGCATCCAGATCATGATCGGTATGATGATCAAGACGCTTAGATACAGGATGATCGCTGCCATTAAATATCACTCTCCTCATAGTATTTCGAACAGAGATTCAGTATTTCATCTCTGCTCATGCCTGACAGACGCAGTTCCGATATGCGCAGCCGCAGCGAATCCAGTGTTTCCTGCGGAATGGATACTTTGTCTTTTGCGGCAATCGTTGCGCCGTTTCTGCGGTCTGTATGGATATAGCCTTCCTGTTTCAGTATCTGATAAGCCTTGGAAACCGTCATCATGTTGATGCCGCTTTCTTCTGCCAGAGCCCGGATGGTCGGAAGTTTTTCACCCGGTTTCAGGCTTCCGTCCGCAATGCCGATGACGATCTGGTTGCGGATCTGCATATAGATCGGTACAGGGCTGCTGAAATCGAATTTCAGGATCATTTGCAGCACCTTCTTGCATTACATATAATAATGCAAATAATACAAAAGTCAATATACCGCAAAAGAAAAAGCCACTGACTTCCGTCAATGGCTCAATGCTTCATCCAGTTCTTTTATCAGTTTGCTGATTTCTTCTTCTGAAAGTCCCTTGACACCGGCCGCATTGCGGTGGCCTCCGCCGCGGTACTGACGGGCAATATCATTCACTGCAATCTCTTTGGACCGCAGCGATCCGTCGTATACTCCGGGTTCATCGGATCTTTCCGTAAAGATTGCCCATACCTGGAATTCCTTTACATGTCCGAAGGTATCGATATGGTTCCTTGCATCGGCAGGTCTGATCTGCCATGCATCAGCCTGTTCCTTCGTGACAACAGCATAGGCTAAGCGTCTGTTTATAATGACCGCATTTTCACGCAGGAATGTATCGAATCTGTATTCGGTATAGCTCTGGTCAAACAGACACCGGTTGATGAACGGAATATCGATTCCCCTGCCGGCCAGCCAGGAAGCCATCTGCAGTGTATGGGAAGTCGTATTGTTCGTCCGGAAACAGAGTGTATCGGTCAGAAGACCCATATACAGATATTCCGCTGTGAGCAGCGATACATCTTCCGGACCTTCTTCCATGAAATACTCCGTCAGGATCTCGCAGACAGCCGCATAGTCCGGCTTGACGATCTGAAATGATGCGTACCGGTCGAAATCCGGGTGATGGTCCACCTTGACGATATCCTTTGCTGTCTGCCAGCGGGCATCATCGATCCGTTCCTTGTTCGAGGTATCCAGGACAATGGCCAGACTGTTTCTGATCACTTCATCGGATACCGTATCCGAGGCGGGAAATTCACCCTGCGACGATGTTTCATAACCGAGCGCATAGACCTGCTTCTGCGGATACCGGTTCTGGATCCATGTTTTCATGGCATTCTGCGAACCGAGTGCATCGCAGTCAGGATGCGCATGTCTGAAAACCGTTATGACATCAGCGGATTCGATCCGCTCCGTCAGCGTATGGAAACACATCAGATATTCAGCAGACGTACTGTATCGCGTACGATGACGAGTTCTTCATTTGTCGGGATGACATAGACTTCGATCTTGGAATCCGGTTTGGAAATCTTGCATTCTTCACCGCGGATCTTTGCGTTGAGTTCATAGTCAATGGACAGTCCCATGCCTTCTTCCAGATGCTTCAGGATACGCTCTCTTGTATGTGTATCATTCTCGCCCAGACCGGCTGTGAAGACCATGGCATCGACATGACCCAGCTGCATATAATAGCCGCCGACAACGTTGACAACACGGTTTGTATACAGATCGACTGTCAGCTTCGCACGTTCATTGCCTTCTTCATAGGCAGCCTGGATATCTCTTGCGTCAGAACTGATGCCGGATACACCCAGCATACCGGAACGCTTGTTGAGGAAAGTATCCATTTCATCCGGTGTGCACTGCAGTTTCTTCATCATGTAGAAGACGACGGTCGGGTCGATATCGCCGGAACGTGTGCCCATCATGATGCCGCCCAGAGGTGTCAGACCCATGGAAGTATTGACGACCTTGCCGTTGCGGATCGCGGAAATCGATGCACCGTTGCCCAGGTGGCAGGTAATCATATTCAGGGAGTCTACCGGTCTGCCCATGATCTCGGCAGCACGGCGGTTGACATACCAGTGGCTGGTGCCATGTGCACCGTAGCGGCGGATCTTGTACTGCTTATACCAGTCATACGGTACCGGGAACAGATAGGATTCCGGTGTCATTGTCTGATGGAATGCTGTATCGAATACGAATACATGGCCGATATGCGGGAGAGCTTCCTTGAATGCTCTGTAGCATACCAGATGCGCCGGGTTGTGCAGCGGTGCCAGTTCGCACAGTTCATCGACCTTTGCGACTACATCGTCATCGACAACGACGGATTCGCTGAAGTATGCGCCGCCCTGGACGATTCTGTGGCCTGCGCCTTTGATTTCCGACAGATCCTTGACGATGCCTTCTTCTGTCAGGCTTCTGAGCAGAATATCAACGGCTGCCTTGTGATCCGGCAGAGGCAGGTTGGTAACCTTCTTTTCACCGTTGATCTTGATGGTGAATACGCCCATGTCCTGACCGATACGCTCAGCCTGTCCGCTTGTCAGAACAGTTTCGCTGGGCATGTCGTACAGCTGGAATTTCAGTGAAGATGAACCGGAATTTACTGCGATTACTTTACTCATGATGATTTTCCTCCTAATCATTTTCGGTTTCTATGCAAGCATCCAGCAGATTTCCTGCTTCAGGAGCGATCCTGCGGATGGATTCATACAGTTTCATGCGTTTTGTGTAGGAAGCGTGCAAATGCAGCTTTTCTTCATACCCGAGAAGATCCCGGCGGCAGCGCCGGATCACATCATAGACGGCACTGCGGCTCGTATTTTCAATATCAGCGATCTCCTGCAGAGAATAATCTTCCCGGTAGTAATATGTACATATCTCTTTCTGTTTCTCCGTCAGAAGCTTTCCGTAAAAATCCAGAAGTCCGTTCAGATACAGTTTATCATTCATTGTTCAGTCCCTGCGAAATACTGTAAAGGTACGAATCCAGATCGAACGGGCGCAGATCTTCCGGATGTTCGCCCAGACCGATAAAATAGACCGGCAGATGGAGCTTATGCTTGATCGCGATGACGATGCCGCCTTTTGCCGTGCCGTCCATCTTTGTCAGGATAATGCCCGAGAGCTTCGTACTGTCCGCGAAGACCTCTGCCTGGGAGAGACCGTTCTGGCCGGTCGTCGCATCCAGGACAAGCCATGTATTATGCGGCGCACCTTCGATTTCACGGGCAGATACCCGGTTCATCTTGGACAGTTCATTCATCAGATTTGCCTTGTTCTGTAGTCTGCCGGCGGTATCGCACAGCAGAATATCGATATTGTTTTCCTTGGCATATCTGCAGCCGTCGACGATCGCCGCACTCGGATCGCCGTTCTCTCTGCCCTTGATGCAGGGAACACCGAGACGTTCGCCCCATTCTGCAAGCTGATCGATGGCTCCGGCCCGGAAGGTATCCGCCGCAACAAATGCGACGCTCTTCCCCTGCTTCTGATACATCCTTGCCAGTTTGGCGGCAGTCGTTGTCTTGCCCGATCCGTTGACGCCTTCCAGCAGGATCACGGTCGTTCCGCTTTCGTTGTATACGATCGGTGTATCTTCGGTTTCTTCATATACTTCCTTCATGATCTCCAGCAGGAAATTCATTGCCCAGTGGAATGTGATAGAAGGATATTCATCGCATTTTGCTTTCAGTCTGTCACAGATCAGATCCGCTGTTTCAATGCCTACATCGCTCTCCAGCAGGATGATCGTCAGCTGTTCAAGGAAGTCATCATCGACGCCTTTGAACTCATACTGCATTTCATTCAGCTGATCGCCGAATGTCTGCTTTGCTTTCTGAAAGCCGCTCAGGTAGACAGCTTTGTCTTCTTTTTTCGAAAATATATCTTTCAGTTTTCCAAGGAAACTCATGCGATTGCCTCCGCGGAAGGATCCGCCATATCCAATGCTTCCCGCAGTTCAACTTTCAGCATCTGCGATACACCCTGATGCTGCATGGTGACGCCGTAGAGCACATCCGCGCTCTGCATCGTGCCGGGCCGGTGTGTAACGACAATGAACTGCGTCCGTTCAGTATAGTTGTGCAGGTACTGTGCAAAACGCTCGACATTGCCCGGATCCAGCGCCGCTTCAACCTCGTCGAGGATGACCAGCGGTACCGGTTTGACCTTGAGGATCGCAAACAGGACACAGAGCGCAATCAGACTCTTTTCACCGCCGGAGAAGAGCATATTGTTCTGGACTGCCTTTCCCGGAGGCTGGGCATCGATATCGATACCGGTATTCAGAATATCGGTCGGATCGACCAGGATCAGCCTTGCTTTTCCGCCGCCGTACAGACCTCTGAAGATCTCATTGAATTCGGTATTGATCGCGTCGAACATCTCTTTGAACTGCTTCTTCATGATGCCGTCCATCTCATCGATCGCCGCCAGGATCTTGTCCCTGCTCAATGTCAGTTCTTCGATCTGTCCCTTCAGTGTTTCATAGCGTTCATTGACTTCGCTGTATTCTTCCGGGGCATTCATATTGATATTGCCGAGACGCTCGATATCCGCGCGCAGCTGCATGACTTCTTCCCGGGCATTTTCGACCGGTGTCGAAGCAGCTTTTGTCTTGGCGAATTCATACGTCAGCTGGTATTCGCTGGCAAGTCTCTGCAGATCGTTTTCCAGTTTTGTTTCGATCCGGCTCTGATCGATCCGGATTGCATTGGCCGCTGCCTCTGCTTTGGCCAGCTCGCTGCGGTACTGTCTGAGCTGTGCTTCCCGCCGCTCGTTATCCTGGTTGAGATTCTGTCTCTGCAGACGCTTTCCCTTGACTTCATTGGTGATCTCATCGCGTCTGGAATAGGCATTATTCAGCCGGACGACGAGTTCATCGACATGGGCGTCCGCATCTTCTTCCGCACCCTGCGGCTGCATCAGCGAATAGTCATTCTGCAGTTTTTCGTATTTTGCCTTCTTGGCATCGACGACCGGTTCCAGCGAAGCCGCCGCAAAACGTCTCTGCTGCAGTTCCTGGGCGATCTGCGATCTTGACTGGGAAGCCGCATCCATTGCCTTTCTGGCAATTTCCATGCGTGCCTTCTGGGAATCGATCTGAATACTGACTTCTTCCGATTCCTTTTTCATCGTTACGATATTCGTATCGTTCTTTGTCTTTCCGCCGGTCATTGAACCGCCCCGGTGGATGACTTCGCCATCCAGCGTAACGATCTTGTACATCCGTCTTGTCAGGCCTGAAAGCTCATTGCCGGCTTCCATATCCCTGGCAACCAGTACGTTTTTCAGCAGGCTTTCGACAAGGATATCGAACTTCGGATCGCAGGATACAAACATATCCGCTGTTCCGAGATAGCCTTCCGTGTTCTGGCAGATGATTTCATTTTCCCGTGTGACATAGCGGGGCTGGCAAACCGTCAGCGGCAGGAATGTCGCCCGGCCGGCCGTATTTCTGTTCAGGAAGCGGATCGCATCTCTGGCTGCCTGTTCATCGGTGGTAACGATATTGTTCATCGCACCGCCCAGTGCCGTAGAGATTGCATTTTCATAACCGTCCTGTACCTGCAGCACCTGGCCGACAACACCGAGAATGCCGTTGAGCGCATGCCGGTTGTTCATGATCGAACGGATACCCGCCTGATTGTTGAACGGATTGCGCATCAGCTGTTCCAGAACGCTGCGTCTGTTCTCCAGATTGCGCAGCAGTGAAGATGCCTGATCATAGGCTGCCGTTGTATCGATGATCTTCTGGGCAGCCTGATTGAGCCGCTCATTGAAGAGCCTGATTTCATTGTTCAGCGTATCCAGTCTGTTTCTGCGGTCATCATATTCGAATTTCGCACTGTCCAGAAGGTCTTTCAGTTCCTTGCGCTTCTGTTCGCTCGAACCTGTTTCGACAATGTATTTCCGGCGTTCATCCAGCTCCGTCTTACGCGCTTCAAGCGCCTGTACATCGCTGTAATTCTGCATCAGTTCATCCTGCAGTGTATTGATATCCCGGTCCATCTGGGCGATCTCCCGGCGGGTTTCCTGGATGCGCACTTCGGATACATTGATATTGGTCGAATACATCGTTGTCTTTGTTTCGATATCAAACAGCGTCTTCTTCGCCGAATCGATTTCCGCCTGCAGCTGATCGATATCCTGCACGAGCACGGTGATCTCGATTTCTTCCAGACGTGCCTTCTTCTCCCGGTAGATCTCCGCTTTGCGGGCCTGCCGTTTCAGCGGGGAAACCTGCTTTTCCAGCTCCGCCAGAATATCCTGGGAACGCTCGAGATTGTTCTTGGTTCTTTCCAGACGGGAAAGAGACTCAATTTTTCTTTTCTTGTATTTGGCGACACCGGCAGCTTCTTCGAATATGCCCCGGCGCTCCAGCGGTTTTGCCTCCGCAAACGATACGACATTGCCCTGTGAAATAATGCTCAGGGAATCCCGTCCCAGACCTGTATCCAGGAAAAGTTCGACGACATCCTTGAGACGTACATTTCTCCGGTTGATGAGATATTCCGCATCACCGGAATCACGATAAAGACGCCGGGTGACTTCCAGCTCATCCCGTTCATCGTTGAGGATCCGGGTGCTGTTGTCAAAGACCAGCGTTACTTCTGCCATATTCACTTTTCTGCGGTCTGCGCTTCCGGCAAAGATCACATCGTTCATCTTTTCTCCGCGCATGCTCTTGGCACTCTGTTCACCGAGCACCCATCGCACCGCATCCGCAATATTCGATTTCCCGCATCCGTTCGGACCGACAACGCCGGTAATCGGATGCTCAAAGGAAATAATCGTTTTATCCGCGAATGACTTGAACCCCTGCATTTCTATCCGTTTCAGAAACATTCAAATCTCCTTGTAAATAAACCCTTGATATTATAACAAAAACCCCCCGGCATTGATAGCGCACAGCCAAAGAAAAAGACGCCCGTCTGAGCGTCTCTGCAGAAGGGTCTCCAAATATTTTGGGGGAGAAGCTTCGTGGGGGAGCGTTATGGGGGAGTAAATCAAACAGGCAGAAAATCATCACGAAAATGAAAGGACAGATGTGTTCACGTGAACAAAATCTGCCCTTTTTTC
>CADABS010000003.1 GCA_902786245.1 uncultured Erysipelotrichaceae bacterium | reverse complement strand
TACGAGAGTGGAAAAGCCAGCGCCTTAAGACGCTGGCTGGCACTCACAGGCTTATAGCCTTAGAGCAAACCACCCGTTTCACGGGTGGTCATGATTTACCCGTTCTCTGCGTCTTCAAAAGCCTGCCGGCATTCCTCGATGATCCGGGCGGCGGAGCGGCGGTGATGATATCCGTTTGTTTCGACTTTGATTCCCTGGAGAACTTTATAGTTCTGAAAGAAATTCTCGATTTCGTCGAGTTCAAACGCAGGCAGATCGCTGAGTTTCTGTACGTTGTCATAGCGGGGATCGCAGTCGACGACCGATATCAGTTTGTAATCTGTTTTGCCGTCATCTGTCATTTCCAGATAGCCCAGGACTCTGGCCGGAACGATACAGCCGGGGAAGGTGGGCTCTTTGCATATGACAAGGATATCCAGAGGATCGCCGTCCGGAGCCAGGGTGTTCTCAACGATGCCGTATTCGGTCGGATACGTCATGGCAGAGTACAGGACCCGGTCGAGATGGATCCTGCCGGTTGCGTGATCGACTTCGTATTTGTTGCGCGAGTTCAGGGGTATTTCAATCAATGCGTCCACTACTGTTTTTTCCATGTTTCCTCCTGGCCGTCTTAATGCAATTTTAATGCGGTGCACCTGTAAGTTAACAGTATCTTAACACTTTTCAAAATACAATCTGAGTATCAAAGAGGAGATGAGATGGACAGACTGCGCATTTTTGTACAGGACCACCTGACGTCATTCAGAACGATACTGCTCGGATTTTTCCTGCTGATTCTGGCCGGTGCGGCGGTTCTTGCGCTGCCGGTCTCTTCCGCATCCCATGTGCCGACGCCGTTTCTGGATGCGCTGTTTACGTCTGCTTCAGCTGTATGCGTGACCGGTCTGATCGTATTCGATACAGCCATCCACTGGTCGCAGTTCGGCAAGCTGGTCATTCTGATCCTGATCCAGATCGGCGGTCTGGGTGTTGTGACAGCTGCGGCAGTCACCTGGATGGTAACCGGCAAGAAGATCGGCATTCTGCAGCGGCTGACCATGCAGGATTCAATGTCTGCCCCGAAAATCGGCGGCATCGTGCGGTTTACATTGTTTGTTCTGAAGATAACATTCCTGATCGAACTGGCCGGAGCAGCCGCCCTGGCACCGGTATTCATTTCGGATTTCGGTCCGTACCGGGGTATTTTCTATGCGGTATTCCATTCTGTTTCTGCTTTCTGCAATGCCGGTTTCGATCTGATGGGTGTGCGCTCTCCGTTTTCTTCGCTGACCGGGTACAGCGATCACACCTGGGTGAACGGCGTAATCATGGCGCTGATCATTTTCGGCGGTATCGGCTTCCTGACATGGGAGGATCTTCTGGCGAACCGGTTCCGGTTCCGCCGGCTGAAGCTGCAGACCAAGATCATTCTTACATCAACAGGTCTTCTGATTGCAGTGCCGTTTCTGTATTTTCTGTTCTTTGAGTTTGAAAATTTCCCGCTGCACCAGAGGATCCTGTATGCCCTGTTTCAGGCGGTAACGCCGAGAACCGCAGGATTCAATACCTTTGATTACGGAAAGATGTCCGAAGGGGGACTGCTGATGACCGTGATCCTGATGTTAACCGGCGGTGCCCCGGGATCGACTGCCGGCGGCCTGAAGATTACGACGCTGTCCGTTCTGGTGATTGCCGGCCGGAGCTATCTGCTCCGCCGGGAAGATGTCAACTGCTTCCACCGCCGGCTGGAGCCTTCGACCGTGCAGAACGCGTTTGCATTGCTGATGGTGTATCTCGGCCTGCTGATCGGGGGAACGATGCTGATTTCCCATATCGAATCGCTGCCGGTGATCCGGACGATGTTTGAATGCGCATCAGCGCTGGGAACGGTCGGACTGTCCACCGGTATCACACCGGGCCTGTCGGCAGCTTCGAAAATCATTCTGATCCTGTTTATGTATTTCGGAAGAACAGGCGGGCTGACGCTGGCATATGCGGCAGTCGATGCAAAAAGATATCTGCGGGCAAGATACCCGATTGAAGGAGTTACTGTCGGCTGATCTGCAGCCGGAAAGGAAAATGTATGAAAAATGTACTGGTTGTCGGTGCCGGACGCTTCGGCCGCTACACATGTCAGAAACTGCATGATATGGGACAGCAGGTGATGCTGATCGATAAAGATGAAGAGAGAGCACGCAAGCTGCTGCCGTTTGTAACCAATGCCCAGATCGGCGACAGCACCGACCGTGAATTCATGGAATCGCTCGGCGTCAGTGACTTTGATCTGTGCATTGTTGCGATCGGCGATGACTTTCTGAGTTCTCTGGAAACGACATCTCTGCTGGAAGAATTGGGCGCAAAGAAAATCGTTTCCCGGGCAACAAGCGGTTCGCAGGAAAAGTTCCTGCTGCGCAACGGTGCGGCGGCGGTCGTTTTCCCCGAGCGTCTGCTGGGCAGCTGGACGGCGATCCGGTTCAGCTCCGACAATATTTCGAATTACATCGAACTGATGGACGGATATTCGATCTTTGAACTCAAGGTTCCTGCACCCTGGGACGGAAAGAAGATCGGTGCGCTGAATGTCAGAAATCAGTATGGAATCAATATCCTCGGGGTCAAGGACGGCAAGATGAATATGGACATTACCAATGACACGGTGCTGCATTACCGGCAGTCGATGCTGGTGCTTGGAAAGACGACGGATATTCAGAAGATATTCTTTCTGAACAGGTAATCTGATTATGGGAGAAACAGCTGTCATAGCCGTCAGTATCCCGCTGATCCTGATTCTGCTGTACATCGTCATTCAGCGGGCCTTCGGCTGGCTGGACAATCAGAATACAGAGGAAAGCAGAGAATATGCGGAAGATCGCACTGACGCAGAAAAAAACATACCTGCAGGCAGCACCGGACCTGCTTCCCATTCCATCCGCACAGAGAAAAAAGGTATAATTGGAAAGACACTGAAAGAATGAAAGAATGACAGAGACAAAGAAACATCAGAAGACAATCCTGGCATGTCTGTCCGCATCCCCCAGTTCGCAGCGGGTGATCCGGGCAGCGGCGAAGCTGTACGATCCTGAACATGATCAGCTGATTGCCTTATATGTCAGCAATGCCCAGATCGATACGCACCGGGATCCGGTACTGCGGGAGAATATCGAACTGGCAAAGAACTGCGGGGCGGAGATCCATACGATCGAAAGCAATGATATTGCCCTGACAATTGCGGAATATGCCCGGCATATCAGCGCGACGGATCTTTTCATCGGATACAGTGCGCCTTCGCATCTGCGTCAGACCCAAAGCATCCATGAAACCCTGCTGTCATATCTGCCGGATGCCGATATCCATATTATTCCGGATGCGCGTTCTTCTTCCTATCCGCAGACAATACGGAAAATCGAAAGACCTGTATTCAATGTCATCGATGTACTGATTCTGGCCGGCATCATGACCCTGGCGACGGTTCTTTCCTACTGGTTCGATCAGTCCAGGTTTTCGAATTCCAATATTGTTACGATATACATTCTCGCGGTGCTGGTGACTTCAATTCTGACTTCGCACAGGATCTACGGCATCATCGCAGCGATCCTGTATATCCTTCTGTTCAATTTTCTGTTTATCGATCCGCGCTTTACGTTCTTCGTCTATGACTCTGCCTATCTGGTGACGTATTTCGTAACCCTGGCGGCAGCGCTGATCACCGGATCGCTGGCGGTGCGTCTGAAGAATATCGCCCGCCTGTCTGCCCAGAATGCGTATCAGGGAAAGATCCTGCTGGATACTTCCAATCAGCTTGAAAAGGTATCGGACCGCCGGGAGATGATCGAGATCACCTGCTCGCAGATTTCCAGTCTGCTGAAGCGGAAGGTATGGTTCTATCAGATCGCGGAGAACGGTGAAATACAGAATCCGGAAGGGGAGCCGGCAACGGTTGACCCGCTGGAAGCGGAAGCGGTCCGCTGGACGCATGAAAACGGGCATCATTCCGGCCGGTTTACGTCCCGGTACAGCAGCTGTGCAAATACCTATCTGAGCGTGCATGCCTCAGATTTCCGCTATGGCGTGATTGCCATTGAAGGAATGAAGGATCCGCTCAGTGAGTTTGAAAATGCGGTCATGCTTTCCATGATCAATGAGTTTACGCTGGCGCTGAACAATGAGAGAAGCCGCTGGCAGAAGGCACAGGCGGAGCTGAATGCGGAAAAGGAACATTTCCGGGCCGGACTTCTCCGTTCGGTCTCGCATGATTTCCGGACACCGCTGACGGCAATCTACGGCAATGCGGATACGCTGGTTCTGCATCATGATGAGCTGGATGAAAACGACCGGCGCAGCCTGTGCGAAGATATCCGCAATGATGCGCACTGGCTCGAGGAACAGATGGAGAATATCCTGTTTCTGACAAGGCTGGAAAACAGGGAATACCTGCATCCCACCGTGGAAAACATGAATGAGATCATTGAGGAAAGTCTGCACCGGATGTCAAGGAATATGGAATCGCATACCGTCGTATGGCAGCGTGAAGAAGATCCGCTTCTGGTGGAAGCGGATGCCGGAATGATCGTCCGGGTGCTGGTGAATCTGCTGTCGAATGCAGTCAAATACACACCGCCGCAGAGCCGGATCACGCTCTCCGCCTTCCGGACGGGAGAAAATATCTGCGTGGAAGTGGCAGATGACGGACCGGGTATTCCCGCAGCGGATCAGGAACATATTTTTGAAATGTACTACACCGGGAAAAAGGGACTTGCGGACAGCAGCCGCAGTATCGGCATCGGTCTGAATCTGTGCCGGATGATCATGCAGGCACATGGCGGCGAAATCAGTGTCAGAGACAATGTCCCGCAGGGAACGGTGTTCCGCATCAGTCTGAAAGGCATGGAGGTTGACAGTGTATGAATGAATTCAAGATTCTGATGGTCGAAGATGATCCTTCGATCCGCAATCTGATCAGAACATCCCTGAAGATCGAGCATTATACATGTCTTTCCGCTGCGACCGGAAACGAAGCCGTATCCATGTGCGCCATGCATAAGCCGGATCTGGTCCTGCTGGATCTGGGTCTGCCGGATATGGACGGGGTGGAGGTCCTGAAGACGATCCGTCTGTGGTCGGCGGTGCCGGTCATCGTGATCAGCGCCCGCTCGGATGACAACGATAAGATCGAGGCTCTGGACAACGGTGCCGACGATTATCTGACCAAGCCTTTCTCGGTCCAGGAAATGCTTGCGAGGATCCGGGCAGTGCAGCGGCGGATTCAGTATTCCGCTTCGGTATCCGGAGACAGTTCTGTCTTTGAAAACGGGAAACTGAAGATCGACTATGCGGCATCGGCAGTGACACTGGATGATGAACCCGTGCATCTGACACCGATTGAATACAGGATCCTGTGTCTTCTGGCAAGAAATGCCGGCCGGGTCCTGACCCATACATATATCATCAGCCAGATCTGGGGGAAGGGTATTGAAACGGATATCATATCGCTGCGGGTCTATATGACAACGCTGCGCAAAAAGCTGCGCTGCGGCGAAGAAGAACCGCTGATTCAGACACATGTCGGCATCGGCTATCAGATGATTCGCCGATGAGACGCTTTAAATGCTTGAAGTATTTCCCGGCTTGCGCTAGAATGTTCTCAATATCAAATGCGAAGACGGGAAGAAAAACTGTTTGATGCGCAGAAAAGAGATCTGCCGGAAGGTGCGAGGCAGAACTGCGGCTGCAGTATATACTGGCCCCCGAGCAGCAACGCTGAAAGGAAACAAGTAGGCTGAGCCGGACTGACCTCCGTTAAAAAGGGACGCGATTCGCCGAAGGCTGATCGTCAGAGTGACCGCATATGCGGTAACGAGAGTGGTACCGCGGAATGATGGCTATACAGCTTCCGTCTCTCAGGGAATGTCCTGAAGAAGGCGGAAGCTTTTTTTCGGGGAAACTGGAAAGGATGTAAAAACATGGTAAGAATCAGCGATGTGACATTGAAGCAGAAATCAGCAGAAGTATTGTCTTTCCGTGAAAAAGTAGAACTTGTACGGATCCTGGAAAGACTGGATACAGACGTGATCGAACTGGCTCCGATCCGCCAGCCCAAGGCAGACAGCCTGTTCGTCAAGACGATCTGCCAGACGGTGAAGAACAGCGTCATCGCACTGCCGGCAGAACCGGAAAAAACAAAGATCGATGAAGCATGGGCAGCTCTGCGCTATGCCGAGAAGCCGCGTCTGCAGATCGCTGCACCGGTATCGCTTGTACAGATGGAATACCTGTATCATCAGAAGCCGGAATCGATGAAGCAGTCGGTGATCAGCGCACTGAATCATGCAAAAACGCTGACAGACGATGTCGAGTTCCTGGCTGTCGATGCGACCCGGGCCGATGTTTCCTTCCTGTATGAAATACTGGAAGATGCGCTGAATGCCGGTGCGACGGCGGTAACGGTCTGCGATACTGCCGGCAATATGCTGCCGCATGAAGCAGCGGATTTCATCCGCGAAGTCAAGGAACATGTGCCTTCTCTGCTGGATGCCGCCCTTGGCATCGTATGCA
The DNA here is from genome assembly GCA_902786245.1 of uncultured Erysipelotrichaceae bacterium. Lineage (GTDB taxonomy): Bacteria > Bacillota_I > Bacilli_A > Erysipelotrichales > Erysipelotrichaceae > Bulleidia. The sequence continues at coordinate 100,071 of CADABS010000003.1, read as the reverse complement.
GCGATGATATCTCCATGGCGGATGCCTGCAGTATTTCCGCGATGATCGCCGGCGCAACGGAAATCAAGGTTTCGATCTGCCCGGATCAGTCCGCTTCCTACAGAAATATCGCCACGGTTCTGCAGAAAAAAGGTGCGGAATACCATGTCAGCACCGATATCAGAACGGTGGAACTGAAGCGTCTGTGCGAGCAGGCGGAAAGAATGTTCACCGCCGACCGGACAAAAACAACGCCGTTTGAGACAGGCGTCAGGAAATCCGACGGCCGCGAATTTACGGTGAACGATTCGATCAGTGCCGTGATTGAAGAGACCAAAGCGCTCGGCTATGATCTTTCGGAAGAAGATCAGGTTCTTGTCTATGATGAATTTGTCCGCATTGCCTCCAAGAAAGATACCGTATCTTCCCGGGAGATCGATGCGATCGTTGCCTCTGCTGCACTGCAGGTGCCGCCGGCATATACGATTGAAAACTTCAATATCAATTCCAGCAATGTCTTTGCGGCATCCGCCCATATCCGTCTGCGCAGAAACGGGGAACTGGTGGAGAGCGTAGCCCTGGGTGACGGTCCGGTCGATGCGGCCTTCCTGGCCCTCGAACAGATCGCCGGACGCCATTATGAACTGGATGATTTCCAGATCCGCTCGGTGACCGAAGGCCGTGAGGCGATGGGTGAAACGCTCGTCAAGCTCAGAGCGCTGGGCAAAGTATATTCGGGCAAGGGTCTTTCCACGGATATCATCGGCTCCAGTATCAGCGCCTATATCAATGCATTGAACAAGATCGTCTATGAGGAGGAAAATGAATGAAGCTTTCATTTACAACCAGAGGGTGGTCATCGCTTTCCTTTCAGGAAGTGACGGATATAGCAGATGAACTGAAATTCAGCGGCTTCGAGCTGTATGATCTGTTCAAGCATAAAGAAATGACGGACCGGGGCCAGCCCCTGCACCGCTTTGAGATCGCTGCAACAATGCGCTCACTGAAGGACAGAGGCCTCGAGGTTGCCAGTCTGGATACATCGCTGGATATCAGTCAGCCCGGATCGCTGGAGGATCTGCTGTGGACAATATCCATGGCCGGGATGATGCAGGTGCAGTATGTATCGGCGGAAGCCATGCATGACGATGAAGAACAGGTAAAAGCATCGATGAAGCAGATCGCCTCTGCGGCCAGAGAAGCAGGTGTCGTCTTCCTGCTGAAAACCAGAGGCATCTATGTCGATACGGAACGGCTGAAGAACATTCTCGATTTATTCGCAGATGATTCTTTCGGTGTGCTCTGGGATATGCATCATCCGTATCTCGATCATCAGGAGAGCGCGGATACGACGATCCGCAATCTTGGCGGCTATGTCAAGCTCGTCCATATCCGGGATATTTCCGAAGACGGTTCCTATACGATCATCGGCGAAGGAAAACTGCCGGTCAGAGAGATGATGGATGCGCTGTCTTCCATTGACTACAGCGGATTTGTTTCTCTGGAATGGAAACCGGAATGGGTATCGGATGTACAGGATTATGAATTCATATTCCCGCATTTCATCAATTACATGAATCAGTTTGAAAACCGCCGTTCCAACCGGCGCAGACTGTATCTGAACCATGACGGCACGGGCGAATATATCTGGAAAAAAGATGAACTGATCGATCTGACCTTCCCCCAGGTTCTCGACCGGGTCGTGGAAGAATTCCCGAACCAGTATGCGTTCAAATATACGACGCTGGATTATACAAGAACATACGAGGAATTCCGGGATGATGTCGATAACTTTGCCAGAGCGCTTGTCTCTCTGGGTGTCAGAGCCGGATCCAAGGTAGCGATCTGGGCGACGAATGTGCCGGCCTGGTATATTACGTTCTGGGCAGCGACGAAGATCGGTGCGGTGCTGGTAACGGTCAATACCGCCTATAAGATCCATGAGGCGGAGTATCTGTTCCGTCAGTCGGATACACACACGATCGTCATGATCGAATCCGCTCTGGATTCCAACTACCGCGATATCATGAATGAAATCTGCCCGGAGATCCGGGAAAGTACGCCCGGTGAGCCTCTGCACTGCAAGAAGCTTCCGTTCCTGCGCAATGTCATCACGGTCGGATACCGGGAAAAGGGATGTCTGACGTTTGAAGAGGCAATGGCAAGAGCGCCGATGGTTCCGCGGGAACAGATCCTCTATATGGCTTCGAAGGTGAAGAGCGGCGATGTATGCAATATGCAGTATACTTCCGGTACGACCGGATTCCCGAAAGGGGTCATGTTAACGCATTACAACGTTGTCAATAACGGCAAGTGCATCGGCGACAGAATGGGTCTGAGCACTGCCGACCGGATGATGATCCAGGTGCCGATGTTCCACTGCTTCGGCATGGTTCTTTCCATGACTTCTTCGATGACGCACGGCGCAACGATGAGCCCGATGCCGTATTTCAGTGCCAAGGCTTCGCTGGCATGCATCAATCAGGAAAAGATCACCTGCTTCAACGGTGTTCCGACGATGTTCATTGCGATGTTCAATCATCCTTCCTACCGGGATACGGATTTCTCCTATATGAGAACCGGTATCATGGCCGGTTCGGGCTGTCCGCCGGAGCTGATGCGCAGAGCGGCCGATCCCAATGAGATGAACATGCGCGGCATTGTCAGCGTCTACGGCCAGACGGAATCCTCTCCCGGCAGCACCATGTCGGCCTGGACGGATTCACTGGAAGTCCGCACGGATACGGTCGGCTATGCTTTCCCGCATGTGCAGTGCAAGATCATCGATCCCGAGACCGGCGAGGAAGTCGGACCGGGTGTGAACGGCGAATTCTGTTCGCGCGGATACAACACCATGAAGGGATACTACAAGATGCCGGATGCGACCCGGGAAACCGTGGACAGCGAGGGCTGGCTCCATTCCGGCGATATCGCCTGCCGCGATGAGGAAGGCAACTACAAGATCACCGGACGGCTCAAGGATATGATCATCCGCGGCGGTGAGAATATCTATCCGAAGGAGATCGAGGAATTCATCTATACCCATCCCCAGGTGCAGGATGTGCAGGTCATCGGCGTACCGGACAAGAGATACGGCGAAGAAGCACTGGCGATGATCATCCTGAAGGAAAACGCAACGGTGACCGTGGAAGAGATGCGGACCTATATCATCGATCATCTCGCCCGTCACAAGGTTCCGAAATACATTGAATTTACGGACAGTTTCCCGATGAATGCGGCCGGCAAGGTACTGAAATACAAGATGCGGGAAGATGCGGTCAAACGCTACGGCATCAATATCTGACCGATTGAAAATATTCCATTGACATTGAAAAAGTTTCAATGATACAATTTCTGCAATCACGAAAAAAGGCTATGACGAAGACGGCTTGAATGGCAGGTCTTGCAGAGAGTCAGCGGATGGTGCGAGCTGACAGACAGGTATTCAGTCAGCCTATCACTTCCGAGCCGGAAGCCCGAACAGCATTGCTCAGTAGATACTTCCCGCGGCGCTGCGTTAAAAGCGGAGGGATTGATGGATCCTGAAGAGGGGCCGGCATGCCGGCAAATTGAGTGGTACCGCGGGTGAATAACACACTCGTCTCAGTATGGAGACGGGTGTTTTTATTTCAGACCGTCTCGTGTCAGAATGGGAGGACACTATGACGCCGGTAGAAAACGATCTGATGGAAGTCGCGATGCGAATCCATGAACTGCGTGAGATTTCCGGATTTACACCGCAGGAAATGGCGGAAAAAACCGAAACATCTGCAGAACAGTATATGGCCTATGAATCGGGAAAGCAGGATCTTCCGTTTTCCTTTATCCATAAGTGTTCCATTGTCTTCAACGTAGGCATGAGCGATCTGCTCGAAGGCCGCAGTGCAAATCTTTCTTCCTATACGATCACAAGAAAGGGACACGGACAGAATGCGGTCAAAGAGGACGGCATTTCGATTCAGAATATGGCGCCGATGTTCCGGAACAAGCTGGGTGAACCGTACTATGTACGCTATGAGTATATAGAGGAACAGCAGAACCAGCCGATCGAACTGGCCCGGCATTCCGGCCAGGAATTCGACTATATCGTCAGCGGAAGGCTGAAGGTGCAGGTCGGTGAGAATGTTGAATATCTCAGCGAAGGCGACAGTATTTTCTATAACAGTTCCACCCCGCACGGCATGATTGCGGTCGACGGACGGGAATGCGTCTTCATTGCGATTATTCTGCCGGGTACCGATCAGCAGGAATCAATCATCCGCAATACGCTGATTCCTTCCAAGTCTTCGCACCGCAGAACGGTTGCGGACAATTTCGTGGAAACGGCGGAAGATGAAAACGGTGCGCTGAAATCGATCCGCTTCAAGAATGACGACCGCTTCAATTTCGCCTTCGATGTCGTCGATGCCATTGCGAAAAAAGATCCCGACAAACTGGCGATGATCCATATCGCCAAGGATATGACCGAACGCAGATTTACATTCCGCGATATGAAGCGGGCTTCCAACCAGGCGGCGAATTATTTCAAGGCTTCCGGCATCAGAAAGGGCGACCGGGTCATGATCGTTCTCAAGCGCCACTATCAGTTCTGGTTTGCGATGCTCGGTCTGCATAAGATCGGTGCGATTGCGATTCCGGCGACGAGCCAGCTGCAGGCGCATGATTTCGAATACAGATTCCTGACGGCAGGGGTCAGCGCAATTATCGCGACTTCGGAAGATGATGTGCCGAATCAGGTCGATCTTGCCCAGCAGAAATGCGGAACGCTGCGGACCAAGATTCTGGTCGGGAAGCCGCGTGAGGGATGGCAGAATTTCGATGAGGAATTTGTGCTGTACAGCACGCATTTCTACCGCAGCGATGAGACACCCTGCGGCAATGATACGCAGCTGATGTTCTTCACCTCCGGCACGACCGGATATCCGAAGATCGCGGAACATTCATGCAAATATGCACTGGGCCATTATGTAACAGCGAAATACTGGCACGGTGTTTCCGAAGCAGGTCTGCATTTCACCATTTCGGATACCGGCTGGGGAAAGGCACTGTGGGGCAAACTGTACGGCCAGTGGATGGCAGAAGGTGCCGTGTTCACCTATGACTTTGAGCGCTTCAATGCGGCGGATATCCTGCCGATGTTCGCAAAATATCAGATTTCGACCTTCTGCGCACCGCCGACGATTCTGCGGATGCTGATAAAGGAAGATATCTCCAAATATGATTTCTCCTCGGTCGTGCATATGACGACTGCCGGTGAAGCGCTGAATCCGGAAGTATACAGACAGTTTGAAAAGGCGACCGGTCTGCAGATCATGGAAGGCTTCGGACAGACAGAGACAACCCTGACGATCGCCAACCTGATGGGCGGAACGCATAAGCTCGGATCGATGGGCAAGCCGACGCCGCAGTATGATGTGACGCTGCTTGACCGCGACGGCAATGAGGTGCCGGACGGTGAACCCGGTGAAATCTGCATCAAAGCCAAAGACCATATTCCCTGCGGCCTGTTCAAGGGCTACTATCACAACGAAGAGGCGACCGATGAGGTATGGCATGACGGCTATTACCATACCGGCGATGAGGCATGGCGGGATGAAGACGGCTTCTACTGGTATGTCGGACGGGTGGATGATGTCATCAAATCCTCCGGCTACCGGATCGGACCGTTCGAGATCGAAAGTGTCATCATGGAACTGCCGTATGTACTGGAATGCGGTGTCAGCGCGGAACCGGATGAACTCAGAGGCCAGGTCGTCAAGGCAAGCATTGTGCTGGTGCAGGGTACAGAACCCAGCGATGCACTGAAAAAAGAGATCCAGAACTATGTCAAGGAACATACGGCTCCGTATAAATACCCGCGGATCGTCGTGTTCCGGGATTCTCTGCCGAAGACGATCAGCGGCAAGATTCAGAGAAACAAACTTTAATGAGTTAAATCATTGAAATTCAGTGTTGTCTAATTGGAACTATTTGATATAATTTACTGCAAGCAAAGAACGGGAGCAGTAATTTCCTGACTGGACTGAGAGAGAGTCCGCGGCTGGTGGAAGCGGACAGGCAGGGGAAATGAAGTCGTCCGGGAGCTATCGTCTCTGAAACAGCAGTAAGAGATGACGCTGATACACGTTACGTATATGAGAAGCAAGCAAGGTGGTACCACGCACAGGCGTCCTTACACGGATGCCTTTTTTGTTTAAAACGACAGACAGGAGGGAAGCTATGGAAATAATGACCGGACTGGATCTGAAAATTCAGGAGATGGCGGCACGGATCCGTGAACTGCGCGATCTGGAAGGATATTCCGTCAGCGAAATGGCAGACAGTGTCGGAGTCAGTATTGAAGAATATACTGCCTGTGAACAGGGACTGCAGGATCTGAACTTCGCGTTCATCTATCGCTGCGCGCGGAAATTCAATGTCAACGTGACCGATATTATCGAAGGATACAGCCCGACGCTGCGTTCCTATACGCTGACCAGAGGCGGATCTGCACCGATGACTTCGCAGGCGCACGGCATGACGTATTACAACATGGCCTATGCATTTGCCAACCGGATCGCAGAGCCGCTGTATGTACACAGTTTCTATGATCCTGAAGCCCAGGATAAGCCGATCGAGCTGACCAGCCATGACGGTCAGGAATGCGATATCGTCGTGTCCGGCCATCTCAAGGTGCAGATCGGCGAACATTACGAGATTCTCGGCCCGGGTGACAGTATCTATTTCAACAGTGATACGCCCCATGGCATGATTGCCGTCGACGGAACGGACTGCATCTTCTATGCGATCGTCCTGAATCCGGCCGGCGAACCGGAAGCGGAAAAGGAAATCGCGGCACCGATCATTCATGAGACAAGACAGCCCGTGGCGGATCAGAAACAGAGAGAATGGCAGAAGTTCATCGATGTCAGGGAAAACGAATACGGAACACCGGTATCGGTTTCCTTCAAGAATATTGAGCATTTCAACTTCGCATTCGACCTGGTCGATGCCATCGGCCGCAGAGAGCCGGATAAACTGGCGATGCTGCATATATCCAGAGATAAAACGGAACGGCGGTTTACATTCCGGGATATCAAGCGGGCTTCTTCCCAGTGTGCGAACTATTTCAAATCGCTGGGCATTCAGAAGGGCGACAGAGTCGTTCTGATCCTGAAGCGCCATTATCAGTTCTGGTTTGCGATCCTCGGTCTGAATAAACTCGGGGCGATTGCCATTCCGGCAACCAACCAGCTCCAGGAACATGATCTGGAATACCGGTTCCGGACAGCCGGCGTGTCCACGGTCATCTGCACGGCAGACGGGGATACGGCGCATCAGGTCGATCTGGCCTGTGAAAAATACGACGGTATTGTGAACAAGCTGATCGTCAACGGGAAGCGGGAAGGATGGCGGTCTTTCGATGATGAATATACGATGTACAGTTCGCACTTCGACAGAACGGCGGAATCGCCGGGCGGCGACGATCTGATGCTGATGTATTTCACATCCGGAACATCGGGATATCCGAAGATCGCAGCCCATTCCTATAAATATCCGCTGGGACATTTCCATACGGCAAAGTACTGGCATACGGTGGATACGAAAGGTCTTCACTACACGATTTCAGATACCGGCTGGGCCAAGGCAATGTGGGGCAAGCTCTACGGACAGTGGCTGGCGGAAGGCGCAGTCTTCGTCTATGACTTTGACAGATTCGATGCCTCCGATATCCTGCCGATGTTTGCCCGGTATCATATCACGACATTCTGCGCACCTCCGACAATGCTGCGGATGATGATCAAGCAGGATATATCCAAATACGATTTCTCTTCGGTACGGCATATGACCACGGCCGGCGAAGCGCTGAATCCGGAAGTCTACCGGCAGTTTGAAAAGGCGACCGGTCTCAGGATCATGGAGGGATTCGGTCAGTCCGAATCAACGATGATCATCGGCAATCTCGTCGGTGCGCCGCATAAGATCGGTTCGATGGGCAAGCCTGCACCGATCTATGATGTGGAACTGGTCGATAATGATGACAATCCGGTGCCGGTCGGTGAAACCGGTGAGATCGTCATCAATATCAGAAACGGTCTTCCGCCGGGACTGGCAGTCTGCTATTACGGCAATGAAGAAGAAACCAAAGCCACCTGGCATGACGGCTATTATCATACAGGCGATGTCGCATGGAAAGATGAAGACGGCTTCTACTGGTATGTCGGACGCAAAGATGATGTCATCAAATCGTCCGGATACCGGATCGGACCGTTCGAGATCGAAAGCGTCATCATGGAACTCCCGTATGTACTGGAATGCGGTGTCAGCGCAGCCCCGGATGAGGTGCGCGGACAGATCGTCAAGGCAAGCGTTGTCCTGGTACCGGGAACCGAGCCGAGCGATGAACTGAAGAAGGAAATTCAGAATTATGTCAAGGAGCACACCGCACCTTACAAATACCCGCGGGTGGTTGTGTTCAAGGATGAACTTCCCAAGACAGTCAGCGGAAAGATCAAGCGGAATGAATTATAAAAGAATTACTCTGCTGGCGGGACACTACGGCAGCGGCAAGACGAATATTGCCGTCAATATGGCACTGGATCTGAAAAAGCAGCAGCCCAATACGGCGATTGCGGATCTGGATATTGTCAATCCCTACTACCGGACGCTGGATTCCAGAAAAGAACTGGAGGAGGCAGGGGTAAGACTGATCGTTTCCCCCTATGCCAATACCAATCTGGATATTCCGGCGCTGCCCCAGGAAATGTACGCGATCGTCCATGACAGGACTCTGCATTCCGTCGTCGACGTCGGCGGCGATGACCGCGGTGCTCTGGCCCTGGGAAGGCTGACGCCGCTGCTCAGAGAAGAAAACGATTATGATCTGTTTATGGTCATCAACCGGTACAGACCGCTGACCCGGGATGTACAATCAATACTGGAAGTCAAACAGGAAATCGAAGAAGCGGGAAGACTTCCGTTTACCGGCATCATCAACAACTCCAACCTCGGTGCGGAGACGACCGCACAGTGTGTTCTCGATTCCATGGATTTCGCATACGGTGTTTCTGAAGCAGCGGGACTGCCGCTGGTGATGACAACGGTCGAGGAACGGCTGTATGACGGACTGAAAGGGAAAATCGATCATCTGTTTAAAATGAAACTGCAGGCCCGGCCTGTGGACTGGATCAGATAAAAGAAAGGAAGAACCAGATTATGGCAAAACTTACGTTCAGGGAGGATGAATGTAAAGGGTGCGGTCTGTGCACGGACGTCTGCCCAAAGCATATTCTCCGGCTTTCAAAGGACAAGATCAACAAGAAGGGACATCATCCGGCGGAATGCATCAACATGGATGAATGCATCGGCTGCGCTTCCTGCGCGATCATGTGTCCTGACTGCATCATCAAGGTGGAAAGGTAAGGTACGGAAATGGCTGAAAAAGTACTGATGAAAGGAAACGAAGCGATTGCGGAAGCTGCCATTCAGGCAGGCTGCCGTCATTACTTCGGATATCCGATCACGCCGCAGACGGAAATCGCGGCATACATGGCGAAGAGAATGCCGAAGATCGGCGGAACATTCCTGCAGGCGGAGAGCGAAATCGCTGCGATCAATATGGTTTACGGTGTTTCCTCTGCCGGCAAGCGGGTCATGACTTCTTCTTCGAGCCCGGGTATTTCACTGAAGAGCGAAGGACTGTCCTATCTGGCCGGTTCTGATCTTCCGGCTCTGGTCGTCAATGCCCAGAGAGGCGGACCGGGTCTGGGCGGCATCCAGCCCAGCCAGTCGGATTATTTCCAGGCGACAAGAGGCGGCGGACACGGCGATTACCACATGATCGTCCTGGCACCGTCTTCCGTACAGGAAATGGCAGATCTGACGATCCGCGGCTTCGAACTGGCGGATGAATACCGGATGACAGCCATGATCCTGGCCGACGGAACGATCGGTCAGATGATGGAGCCGGTATCCTTCGATTTCAAATTCAAAGAGGTTCCGGAGAAGCCCTGGGCAACAACCGGCACAAAGAACGCCCGGAAGCACAATGTCGTCAATTCGCTGTATCTGAATCCGGAACAGCTGGAAAAGACGAATATCGAACGCTACCAGCGCTATGAAATCATCAAGGAAAAGGAAGCAATGGCAGAAGAATACCTGACCGAAGATGCGGACATCATCGTTGCGGCATTCGGCATCGCTGCCCGTGTTTCCAAGAACGCTGTCAATGCGGCAAGAGCGGAAGGCATCAAGGTCGGTCTGATCCGTCCGATCACCTTATGGCCGTTCCCGGAGAAAGTATTCGCAAAGGCGGCAGATCATGCAAAGAAGATCATCAGCGTCGAGCTGTCCATGGGACAGATGATCGAGGATGTAAGGCTTGCGACAGCCTGCCGGGTTCCGGTGGAACTGTGCAGCCGGGTCGGCGGCATGATTCCGTCGCCGGATCAGGTATATAACGCAATTGTTGAAGCAGCCCGGAAAGGGGGAGAATAAAATGATCGTATTTGACAGGCCGAAGGCACTTCTGGATGTTCCTTTCCATTACTGCCCGGGATGCACACATGGTATTATTCACCGTCTGGTTGCGGAAGCGATCGATGAACTCGGTATTGAGGGAAAGACGGTCGGCATTGCGCCGGTCGGCTGTTCCGTTATGGCATATGACTATTTTGCCTGCGATATGATTGAAGCGGCACATGGCAGAGCACCGGCAGTTGCGACCGGTGTCAAGCGCTCCGATCCGGACAATCTGATCGTCTTCACCTATCAGGGCGACGGCGACCTGGCTTCCATCGGCACCGCCGAGACTGTGCATGCGGCAGCCCGCAATGAGAACATTACAGTCATCTTCATCAATAACGCAATCTACGGCATGACCGGCGGACAGATGGCTCCGACATCTCTGCCGGGTCAGGTGACACAGACTTCGCCGTACGGCCGCGATGTCAAGGCCTGCGGCTATCCGGTCAGAATCTGCGAAATGCTTTCCGAACTGGAAGGACCGGAATATCTGGAAAGAGTTACGGTCAACAGCGTTGCCAATGTCCGCAAGGCAAAGGCAGCCATCAAGAAGGCATTCCAGAACCAGATCGACGGCAAGGGTTTTTCCCTGGTCGAAGTCATCAGCTCCTGCCCGACAAACTGGGGCATGACACCGAAAGAAGCACTGAAGTGGATCGACGACAATATGATCCCGTACTATCCGCTGGGTGTATATAAAGACAGAAGCGCCGGCATCCTCGGTGCGGCGGACGCAAAGAAGGAGGCAAAGTAATGACCAGAGAATATCTTTTCGCAGGTTTCGGCGGTCAGGGACTGCTGTTCTCCGGCAAGGTTCTGGCATATAAGGGACTGATCGAAGACAAGAACGTCAGCTGGCTTCCGTCCTACGGTCCGGAAATGCGCGGCGGCACTGCCAACTGCAGCGTCATCGTTTCCGATGATCCGGTCGGCGCACCGATCGTTCTGAATCCGGATGTGCTTGTAGCGATGAATCTTCCTTCACTGGATAAATATGAATCTGCAGTCCGGCCGGGCGGAACGATCCTGGTGGAAAGCAGCCTGATCGCCCGCAAGGTCACCCGTACGGATGTCAATGTGTACTATGTACCGGCGACAAAGCTGGCGGAAGAAGTAGGCGCACCGCAGCTGGCAAACATGATCCTGGTCGGAAAGATGCTGTCGGTATTCGGCGAATACAATGAGGAAACGGTTTCCGCAGCGCTGGAGAAATGCATTTCCGCCCGCCATGCGGACATGCTTGAACTGAACCGGAAAGCAATGGAGACCGGTAAAAACTATACGGAGTAATCACAGGGGGAAATGAACATGGAAATCAAAGTTACGCGTACAGATTCACCCAAGGCTCTGCCGGCAGACAGCAGTACATTGGGCTTCGGCAAGATCTTCACAGATCATATGTTTATGATGGACTACACGGAAGGAAAGGGCTGGCACGATGCCAGAATCGTTCCTTACGGAAATATTTCGGTCAGTCCGGCAAGCACGGCTTTCCACTACGGCGTGGAAATCTTTGAAGGCATGAAGGCATACCGGAAGGCAGACGGTTCGGTCCAGCTGTTCCGTCCGATCGAGAATGCCCGCCGTATGAACCGTTCCGCAGACCGTATGTGCCTGCCGCAGTTCCCGGAAGAAGACTTCATCGAAGCAGTGAAGACACTTGTCAGACTCGATGAGGTATGGGTTCCGTCCGATCCCGATACATCTCTGTATATCCGTCCGTTCATGTTCGGCAATGATGAGACACTCGGTGTCCATGCACCGAAGAACGTTGTCTTCATGATCATTCTTTCACCGGTCGGCAGCTACTATAAAGAAGGCCTGAATCCGGTCAAGATCATGATTGAAAGCGAAGATGTCAGAGCCGTACGCGGCGGTACAGGCGAAGCGAAGTGCGGCGGCAACTACGCGGCTTCCAACCGGGCCGGCGACAGAGCGGAGAAGAAGGGCTATTCCCAGGTTCTCTGGCTGGACGGCGTCGAGAGAAAATACATTGAGGAAGTCGGCGCAATGAATGTCATGTTCAAGATCTCCGGTACGGTCGTCACACCGGCGCTGTCCGGATCGATCCTGCCGGGCATCACCAGAAAGTCCATTATCGAACTTCTGAAGAAGGAAGGCTATCCGGTCGAGGAAAGACGCATCAGCGTAGAAGAACTCGCAAAGGCAATGGCTGAAGGAACACTGGAAGAGGCATGGGGCTGCGGTACGGCAGCGGTCGTTTCTCCGATCGGCGAACTGAACTATGAAGATCATGTCTATGTCGTCAATGAAGGAAAGATCGGTACGCTGACACAGCATCTCTACGATACGCTGACCGGCATCCAGTGGGGCAAGACAGAAGATCCGTTCGGCTGGACAGTACAGCTGTAATACAGATAAAAGAACCTCATCTGCGAAGGATGGGGCTTTTTACAGCCTGATCAAAATGTATTTCTGACTCCATATACACAAATGATGGCCTTTTCGATATAATGAAAAGGCTATTTTTAAAGGAGGCTGTGTATGAGCGATATCAGCGAAAAGATCGTACAGGCGGTCAGTGCTTCAGTCAGAGAGGCATTTGATATAGAACCGGAAGAAAAGATGGTCATGGCGGAGCGTCCGCGTGATCCGAAAATGGGTGACTATTCCACGAATATCGCCATGCGTCTGGCCAAGACACTGCACAGAAAACCGGCGGATATCGCCGCTGACCTTGTGCCTTTTATTCAGAAGAATCTGCCGGAGGCATCTTCGGTGACCGTAGCCGGTGCCGGCTTCATCAACTTCGTCATGAGCGGCTCAGCCCTCAGCGGCATCATCAATACGATTCTTGATGCGGGCGATACCTATGGAAAGAATACGTCCGGAAACGGTGAGAAGATCCTGGTCGAGTATGTCTCTGCCAATCCGACCGGCGACCTGCACTGCGGCCATGCCAGAGGCGCTGCCTGGGGCGATGCCGTGACAAGACTGCTCAATGCGTCCGGCTATGACTGTCTGCGGGAATACTATGTCAATGACGCCGGCAACCAGATCAATATGCTTGCGCTGTCGCTGATTGCCAGATACAGAGAATACTTCGGACTTTCCTTCGAACTGCCGGAAGACGGCTATCATGGCGAGGATGTCAAAATGATTGCCCGTCAGATTGCCGAGCAGGACGGAGACAAGTGGCTGGATGCGGATGAAGAAGAGCGGATGGAATATTTCCGCAATGAAGGCATCGAAAGAGAACTGGAGAAGATCAGAAGAGATCTTGCTTTATACAGAGTCGAATTCGACTCCTGGGTCCATGAGCGCTATTTCTATGAAAACAACAGTGCCCGTATCCAGGCAGTCCTGGACCAGATGACGGAAAAAGGCCTGACCTATGAACAGGACGATGCGCTCTGGTTCCGTTCCACGCAGTTCGGCGATGACAAGGACAGAGTTCTCAAGAAGAGCTCGGGTCTGCTGACATATCTCACACCGGATATCGCCAACCATGTCTATAAGCTGGAAAGAGGCTATACAAAGCTGGTCGACCTGCTCGGTGCGGATCATCACAGCTATGTCAAGAGAATGAACTGTGCCCTGGAGGCACTGGGCTATCCGAAGGGAAGTCTGGAAGTCGATCTGATCCAGATGGTGCGGATGGTCGAAAACGGCGAAGAAGTCAAGATGTCCAAGCGGACCGGCAACGCGATCACGCTGCGGGAACTGTGCGAGGATGTCGGCGTCGATGCGGCCAGATGGTTCTTCGTTTCCAAGGAAGTCGGAACCCATATGGATTTCGATATGAATCTGGCAAGAGAAAAGACCAATGACAATCCGGTGTACTATGTACAGTATGCCCATGCCAGAATGCACAACGTTCTGCATAAGGAAGGAACACCGGAATTTGTTAAAGAAGAAAACTATGATCTTCTGAATGATCCCAAGGAACTGGCTCTGCTGAAGCAGATCAGCGAATTCCCCAAGACGGTCGCGGATGCCGCAAAGATCCGTCAGCCCAACCGGATCTGCGGATACTGTCTGCAGCTGGCAAGGGATTTCCACAGTTTCTATAACAGCTGCCGGGTATCCGATCCCGAGAATCCGGCGCTGACCAATCAGCGTCTCGGTCTGGTATATGCCTGCATGATCACGCTGAAGAACGCGCTGGAACTGATCGGTGTCGAAGCACCGGAAAGAATGTAACGGCAATGGAGACGCACTGTCTCCATTTTGCATAGGGAGGAACTATGAGCAATTATTCGAAATGGGTCGCCTGCTGGGGCAATGCCATGTCCATCCGGGAACAGACAGAAGTACGCTATGCGAAAGATCTGACGCTGCGCTATCCCGTCAGAATGTGCTTTGACGGCTGTGCTCTGCGTTTCCATTTCTCCAATCTGCGGGGAACGGAATCTGTCACCATCAGAGCTTCTCTGGCAAGGACAGTCGATCTGGAAGGCATCGATCCGGATACGGCTGTGCCGATCCTGTTTTCCGGCAATGACCGCATTGTTCTGGAACCAGGACAGGATGCATGCAGCGATGAGACCGCCTTTGATGTAAAGCGCGGTGAATATATTACCGTCAGTATTTTCCTGGAAGGATATACGGATATGAATACCGGTGTACTGATCACCGGACCGCTGACCCATGGCTGGTATTCCTATGGCAATCATATGACGGATGCAGAGCTTCCTCTGGATCTGACCAGAAGAACAGGCTGGTTCCATTTCCTCGAGACGATCGATGTCCTGACCGAAGAAAAGAACCGGGCTCTGATCTGCTACGGCGATTCCATCACCGCCCAGGACTGGCCGGATTATCTGGCGATCCGGGCAGATGAACTCGGATATCATGATGTGTCCATCATCCGCCGGGCAATCAGCGGAACCAGGATCCTGAGAGAATACAGTTCGATTACCTATGCGGCTTATGGCTGGAAGGGTGAGCACCGATTTGAAAGGGAGATGAAAACAGCCGGTGCGGATACGGTTCTGATCCAGCATGGCATCAACGACATCATTCATCCGGTCGGGGTTGAAAGCAATCCGTTCAGGCCCTGGAGCGATCTGCCCACAGCCGCGGAGATGGCAGAAGGCTACGATGAGATCTATATCCGCCATGCCCGTGAAATCGGATATAAGGTCTATGGCGGAACATTGATTCCGATCCACGGCTGGCGTACCTATGCACCGTTCAGGGAAGAATTGAAAAACGATTTCAATGACTGGCTGCGGACAACAGATCTGCTGGATGGCTGCGCTGACTTTGACAAAGCCGTACGGGATCCGCAGAAACCGGAAGCCTTCCTGCCGGTGTATGACAGCGGCGATCATCTCCACCCTTCAAAAAAGGGATATGCCCGGATGGCAGAAGCCGTACCGGTAGAATTACTGAAAAAGTGAACCGCAGAGGTTCACCCGAGAATAAAATCTGTCAGTTCAGCCGGTGTATGCGCAATTGCGGCAGCGCCGGCTTTTTTCGTTTCTTCTGTATTGCCATAGCCCCAGCAGACACCGATGGCAGGCAGATCCACGGCAGCAGCGCCTTCGATATCGAAGACGGTATCGCCGATCATGACCGCATCCGGCAGCGTTATGATCTGTTCCATCAGATATTCCAGAACTGCCTGCTTGCTGGAACGGGTGCCGTCCGGGGCGGCGCCGGCAATGATTTCAAAATAATGATCCAGACGGAAGTGGGCGAGGATATCCTTTGCCAGACCCTCCGGTTTGCTTGTCGCAACATACAGCTTCACACCGGCAGCTTTCAGTGCCGCAAGCATCTCTTCAATGCCGGCATAGGGAAGATTTTCGTATTTGCCGGTATCGTTGTACAGATGTCTGTACAGCCGTACCGCTTCCGGGATTCTGTCTTCTGCAATGCCGAAGGAACGGAATGAATAAGACAGGGGCGGACCGATGACCCGGCTGAGATCGAAGCCGTCCGGATCCATTCCGAGCTGTGCAAGAGCGTATCTGAAACTGTGAATAATACCGGGACCGGATTCCGTCAAGGTTCCGTCCAGATCAAAAAAGGCATGGGTATACCGCATAGCATTTCCTCTGGAATCATTGTACATGGCAGAAACGGTCTGTAAAGCGGCCTGCATCTGTTTATAATAAGAACAGGAGCGGAAACATGGCAGATATATTTGACTATATTGACTGGCGGGGCGATCTGTCCTTTGAAAATGTGCCTCCCGCAGAACCGGATTATCTGATTTTCTCGGCATTGAGCTATGTGGAAATGAACGGCCTGTACACACCGGAAGAGGAAGAAGGCATCACGGTGAGACAGCTGTATGAGCGCTATGAAGCAGCCGGCTATGCCCAGGCCTGGATGCATTTTGAACCGAAGCGGATCCTGGCAAAGGCAGCGGAATCGGAGCGTTTCGGCAATGTCAGGGTATGCCGGTACCGGGAAAAGAACGATGAAGCGACAAGCATGCAGTTTGCGGCAATGACGTTCATACCCCGCAGCGGTCTGTACTGTGTTGCGTTCAGGGGAACCGATGATTCATTCACCGGCTGGCGGGAAGATTTCTATATTGCCTGCATGGACCGCGTTCAGGCCCAGCAGGAAGCCGTGCGCTATCTGGAGGATATCGCCGGGTCAGGCGGTGAAACACTGGTGCTGTGCGGACATTCCAAGGGCGGCCATCTGGCAATGTATGCGGATATGCATGCGGAAGATCCTGTCCGCAGCAGAGTCAAAGCGCTGTATGTGTTCGATTCGCCCGGATTCCGCAGAGAAACGGCAGAAGGCGAAAGGATCCTGCAGACCGGGGAAAAGACATTCCGCTATCTGCCGGATACATCGGTGGTAGGGCTGCTGATGTTTGATCCGGTGGCATATATCACCGTTGCCTCAAAGGCGGCGGCCGGCTCGACCCATAATCCCTATAACTGGCAGGTGATGGGCAGCCATCTTGTCAGGGAGGAGAAGCTGACCGCGGTCAGCGAGTATCTGGATACGGTACTGGACCAGTGGCTTGATGCAGTGCCGGATGAAGAGCGGCTGCGGTTTATCAATATGCTGTTTGATGCGGTGGATGCCTCGGGCGTTGCCTTCGGGGATCTGGAAAAGAATCCTCTGAAAGCATATCCGGCAATTCTCAGTGCGCTGAATGATATAGATCCGCAGATGAAAGAGGAAGCTCTGGATATCATCGGCAGGCTGGCAAATGCAGGAAAAGAAGTGCTGATCGGCAATGTGACGGAGGCGATCCGGGAGAGATTCAAAAACAGTTGACGGGGATGTGTGCTGTGATATAATCAATTGGCACACATTTTTTATGTGCGCATGCGTGGGAGGATGACGCAAACATCCGCTGACCACTGCATGTTGGTTATTCAATAAGGAGGAAGCCACCATGGCAAAGAAAATTGCAAAGGTCTGCAAACTTCAGTTCCCTGCAGGCGGCGCTAAACCGGGTCCGGCTCTGGCATCTGCCGGCATTAACATGCCTGCATTCTGCACGGACTTCAATGCGCAGACAAAAGACCGCGCGGGCGATATCGTCCCGGTCATCATCACTGCTTACGAAGACAAGTCTTTCACATTCGTAATCAAGACAACACCGGCTGCTGTTCTTCTCAAGAAGGCTGCAGGCATCTCGAAAGCTTCCGGCACACCGAACAGTGTCAAGGCCGGCAAGATCACACAGGCACAGCTCCGCGAAATCGCTGAGTACAAGATGCCGGACCTCAACGCCAATGACGTTGAAGGCGCTATGCGTATTATCGCAGGCACAGCCCGCAATATGGGCATTGAAGTTGAAAGCGAGGCGAACTGACGATGGCAGGTAAGAAGTACGAAGCTGCGAAGGCGAAGGTTGACCGTTCCAAGCTTTACAACTATAAGGAAGCAATTGCACTGGCTAAGGAAACAGCATGCACAAAGTTCGATTCTTCTGTTGAAGCATGTTTCTTCCTGAATGTCGATCCGCGTCAGGCGGACCAGAACATCCGCGGCGCTATGGTTCTGCCGAACGGAACAGGTAAGACACAGACAGTTCTTGTCATCACACAGGGTGCCAAGGAAGAAGAAGCGAGAAATGCAGGTGCTGACTATGTCGGCGGCGCTGACATGATCGAAAAGATCCAGGGCGGCTGGCTTGAATTCGACAAGATCGTCGCTACACCGGATATGATGGGTCAGCTTGGTAAGCTGGGCCGTCTGCTCGGACCCAGAGGTCTGATGCCGAACCCGAAGACAGGTACAGTTACGATGAACGTTACCCAGGCAATCGATGAAATCAAGAAAGGTAAAGTTGAATACCGTGTTGACAGAGACGGCAACGTCAATGTCATGATCGGCAAGGTTTCCTTCTCTGATGAAGCACTGACTGAGAACTTCAAGGCTCTGTATGAGCAGCTGAACCGTGTCAAGCCGTCCAGTGTCAAGGGCACATATATGAAGAATATCACCATCACAACAACGATGGGCCCTGGCATCAAGGTTACGATGGAGTAATGAAGTGAAGACGGAGCGATCCGTCTTTTTTTATGTACGGCATTTGTGAGTATTTTGATTGCAATTGTCGGAAAAAACGATACGATACGAACGGTGGTAAATAAATATGATTGAGAACATAAGAGCATTGGCAGCGGATATTGACATGACCCTGACGACAAAAGGCGGCGACCTTCCGGAACTGACAAAGAAGGCATTCGATGTGCTTCACGCCAACGGTGTCCTTCTCGGACTGGCAACTGGCCGGGAACTGGATGACAGACTGTACAACCAAGGCGCGGCGTGGGGACTGGATTATCCCTTTGACTTTCTGATTGGCATGAACGGCGGACAGCTGTATGACCTCCGGCACAAATGCGACTGGACGATGGACCTGATGGACAGGGAAACCATGAAAGAGATCCTGACATACATGATGCCGTTAATCGAGGAACATGAGATTTCCGTCAACGTTGAAGGCGGCGGAAACCATGCGGCGATGCATATCAAGGGCGAGCTGTTTGAATCGATGAAGCGTCACGGCTGGGTGTTTGATGATTATACAGGAGATATTGACGGCTTCTGCGCAAAGCCCTGTTTCAAGATTCTTTTCCGTACGACGCCGGATGTCGAGAAACTGGTCCGTGAACGGATTCTTTCGAAATTCGGCGACCGCTTCCAGTGCGTCGGCACATTCCCGGGAACGGTGGAAGTGATTGACAGAACGATTACCAAGGGATCCGGTCTGATCCGCTTTGCGAAGGCCAATGATATTGATTTGAAAGAAATCATTGCCTTCGGCGATAACGAAAACGACAATTCCCTGCTGGAGGAAGCCGGCTGGGGTGTATGCCTGGCCAACGGAAATGAAAAGACAAAGGCAGTGGCGGATGACGTGACGGAACTGGACTGCTTCTCGGGCGGCGCCGGCCACTATCTGATTGAAAAGTATCTGAAGCCCAAAGGACTCTGGAATGAATGAATACGGTTCTGCCGTATTCTTTTTTCTGCTATAATCGAGGACAGAAACGGAGACTGTTATGCTTATACATGCGCGTGCAGAAAAAATCATGAAATACCTTCCGGGCACCCAGGTGCTCATCACGGATCCTGCGGCGATCAATTATCTTCTGGAAAAACGCTTTTACCCGGGCGAAAGGTTTCTCGGGCTTCTGCTGAGGGAGGGAAAGGAACCTCTGCTGTATCTGAATGAGCTTTTTCCTCTCAATGAGGATCTAGGGCTTCGGAGAATCTCCTTTTCCGATACGGATGATATTATCGGACTGATCGCGGAGCAGCTGGATGAAACACAGCCGCTTGGCGTGGACAAGAACATGACCGCGAGGTTCCTTCTGCCGATGATCGACAGACAGATCGTCCCGTCTTTCTTCAGCGGTTCGCTGGCGGTTGACAGGGCAAGGGCCGTCAAGGATGAAAGTGAGATCGAAAAGATGCGCCGCGCTTCGGCGGTCAATGATGAAGCGATGTGCATATTCAAAACGCTGATCCATGACGGAGTCAGCGAAAAGGAAGTCGCCGATCAGCTGCTGGGCATCTATCAGAGCCTCGGGGCAAGCGGATATTCCTTTGATCCGATCGTTTCCTTCGGCAGAAACTGTGCCGATCCGCATCATATGCCGGACGATACCGTTGTGCAGGAAGGCGACGCGGTGCTGTTTGATGTCGGCTGTGTCGTCGACGGCTACTGCTCGGATATGACAAGAACATTCTTCTATAAAAAAGAGCCGTCGGCTGAACAGGTCCGTGTATACAATCTTGTGCGGCAGGCAAATGAAACGGCGGAGTCGGTTCTGAAAGCGGGCATTCCGCTTTGTGACATTGATAAAACCGCAAGAGATATTATCGCCGATGGCGGCTTCGGGCCGTACTTTACCCATCGTCTTGGCCATTTCATCGGCACGGAAGTGCATGAATACGGCGATGTTTCCGCGGCATTTGCCCAGCTGACGGAACCGGGCAATACATTCTCGATCGAACCCGGCATCTATGATCCTCAGCTGCTCGGCTGCCGGATCGAAGACCTTGTTCTGATCACGGAAGAAGGGCACGAGGTGCTCAACAGCTATCCGCATGAAATTGAAATTATCGGGTAACAGCACAGCGGGTTCTGTGGAACCCGTTTTTCAGTCAGAGGTATATAATCATTACGGAGATTCAGCTTATGAAAACATATGAAAAACTGGATGAACTGCCTTCCGGCAGAGCATCAGAGCACATCACGGAAGGATGCGCTGTCCTGGAGGGAGGCGCATGGCGCGGTCTGTATACACTGGGCGTCATAGACAGACTCATGGAAAAAGATATCAATCTGCAGAGCGTGATCGGCGTATCCGCCGGAGCGCTGTGCGGTATGAACTATGTCTCCGGTCAGATCGGCAGGGCGGCAAGGATCAATCTGTCGCACCGGCATGACCGGAATTATGTCGGCATCGGTGCCCTGCGCAGAGACCGGGGCGTTACCGGGTTTTCTTATCTCTTCCATGAACTGAATGAAGAGTATCCTTTTGATGAGGAACGGTTCTTTGATCAGAGCAGACGCTTTGCGGCAGTGGCGACGGATATTGAAAGCGGTGAGGCGGAAGTCTTCGAAAAAGACGACCGGGAGGCAATCTATGCGGCGGTACAGGCTTCCGCAACGGTGCCTTATGTAAGCCTGCCGGTGGAAATCAGAGGAAAGAAATATCTGGACGGCGGTCTGGCCGTGCGCATTCCGGTCGACTGGGCGCTGCATGAAGGATATCAGAAGATCCTGGTCGTACGCACCCGGGACAGGAACTACCGCAAGACCGTGCACCGGCCGCTCCATATCACCGATCTCGAATACCGGCAGTATCCGAATCTGAAGTTCGATCTGGAGGAACAGGCCGCAAGATACAATGTGCTGATCGAGCATCTGAACATGCTGGAACAGTCCGGACGCATTTTTGTGATCGCTCCGTCCCGGCCGGTCACGATCCGCCGCTTTGAAGGGGATATGAACGCTCTGGCGGATATCTACTGGCTCGGATATCAGGATGCCCTGGACCATCTGGAAGAACTGAAAGAATATCTTGAAGGCTGAAAGTCATGGCCAAGTGGATCAGTCTGGCAGTCATCCTGCTGGAATGCCGGGGACTTTATATCAGTATCCGGGCAAGGAAATGGAAGATCCTGGCATTCTATACGCAGCTGTCCAATCTGTGTGCGCTGGGTGCTTCCATCGCTTTTGTGCTGTCTGAGGGTACATGGGTTACGGTCCTGCGGTATCTCAGTGTATGCATGCTTACAATGACGTTTCTGGTGACGCTGTTTGTACTGGTACCGATGGGCGGCGGATTCAGAAAACTGATGTTATCGGGCAACGGGCTGTATCACCATACGCTCTGTCCGCTTCTTTCCGTCAGTTCCTATATCTTTCTGGAGCCGCATGCCGGCTTCTTGATCCTGCCGGCAGTGATTACGCTGGTCTACGGTCTGTTTATGATCTGGCTGAACTGGCTCGGCAGATATGACGGACCGTATCCGTTTTTCCGGATCCGCAGACAGGGCATTGCATTGACAGCGGTATGGGTCGGTGTGCTTCTGAGCCTGATCACAGGCATCTCTGCTATGATCGGAATGATCCGCTGAGAGGGTTCTGTCTTCGCAGTAACCATACATGAAATTCGGCATCTGTTCACAGTCTGAACAGATGTTTTTAAGTTTCCTCCGGTATTCTCTGATCATGCAGCGGAGGTGATGAATATGTATATGATAACTGCATTGATCCCTGCGTATTGTCCGCAGGAAACGCTGCTGTCTCTGGTGAAAGAACTGGAAGAACACAATGTCCGGTGCGTTGTCGTCAATGACGGCTCGCCGGCAGAATATGATGAGGTATTTGCCAGACTGCCGTCAGAGACAGTTCTGCTCAGACAGCCCGTCAATACGGGCAAAGGCGCCGCGATGAAGCGGGGCATGGAATACATTCATGAAAATATACGGGACTGCACGGTCGTAACGGCCGATGCGGACGGCCAGCATCTGATGGAAGATATACTGAAAACCGCAGCAGAAGCAGCGGAAGTTCCAGGATCGCTGGTACTGGGTGTGCGCAGTTTCAGAAAAGAAGATGTACCGTTCCGATCATACTGGGGAAACAGGATCACGGAAGGGGTATTCGGTTTTCTGACCGGTGTGCATGTCAGCGATACACAGACGGGTCTGCGGGCATTTGACAGTTCGATGATTCCGTCACTGATGCAGGTACAGGGCGACAGGTATGAATATGAAATGAACCAGCTGCTGTACTGCATCCGCAGCGGCATTGCGATCCGGGAAGTCCCGGTTGCGGCAGTGTATGAAGGAAACAACGAATGTTCGCATTTCCATCCGTTCCGCGATTCTTTCCGGATCTATTCGCAGATCCTGAAATTCTCCCTGGCTTCGGTTTCGTCGTTTGTTCTTGACTGCAGTCTGTTCGCACTGTTCAGTACGCTGTTTACGGGAACATACAGACTGCTGGCAGCCAATGTACTGGCAAGGCTGATTTCGGCGCTGTTCAATTATGAAGTCAACCGCCGGGCGGTATTCCACGATGAAGGAAGCAGGACCGGAAGCCTGCTGCGCTATGCGGCACTGGCGGCTGCAATCCTTGTATGCAACACAGCGGTTCTGTATGTACTGAGCGGCACCGGCATGAACACGATTGCTGCAAAGATCCTGACGGAAGCGATCCTGTTCAGCGTATCCTGGACCGTACAGAACCGGTATGTATTTACAGACAGAAAGAAGGTGGCACAATGACGGGAAAAATGTTCCATGCGGCAGACTGTGCGGCAATTGCCTGTGCCGGCGCACTGGTACTGCTGGATACATTCGTATTTACGCAGAAATATGAAACGGCCGCAGTCAGAGAGACACAGACAGAGACGGTGTCCGTATCCGAACCGGAAGTCACGGCGTCATCCTATGAAGATGAAAACATCAGCGTATCGGTCGGGACATACCGTTACATGGATACGGATATCCACGTGGCGGATGTGCAGGTCAGCGATATTTCGTATCTCTACAGCGTCCTGGCAGAT
Organism: uncultured Erysipelotrichaceae bacterium; assembly: GCA_902786245.1. GTDB lineage: Bacteria > Bacillota_I > Bacilli_A > Erysipelotrichales > Erysipelotrichaceae > Bulleidia. Next base: position 76,105 of record CADABS010000003.1, on the reverse strand, counting down.
AACACATACGGAAAGAATGTCACGGATGAAACCAGCGAGATGGCACAGGAAAACGATGCGGTTCTGGCAGTCAACGGCGATTACTACGGCGCCCGCAGCAGCGGCTATGTGATCCGCAACGGTGTCCTGTACAGAGAAAAGGCAGCTTCCTCCGCCCAGGAAGATCTTGTGATCGATGCAGACGGAAGCTTCTCGATCATAACGGAAGGCTCCGTTACTGCGCAGGAACTGCTGGATGCCGGTGCGCTGCAGGTCTATTCCTTCGGCCCGGGTCTGATCGAAAACGGAGAGATCATCGTCGGTGCGGAGGATGAAGTCGGAAAGGCGATGGCTTCCAATCCGCGGACAGCGATCTGCGAAATTGAGCCTCTGCACTATCTGCTTGTCGTCAGCGACGGCAGAACGGATGAAAGCGAAGGGCTGTCGCTGTATGAACTGGCGTCGTTCCTTGAAACGCTGGATGTGAAGACTGCCTATAACCTTGACGGAGGCGGTTCTTCGACCATGGTCTTTATGGGTGAAGTCGTCAATTATCCGACAACGAGCGGAAACAGAATGTCAGAAAGGAGTGTCAGCGATGCGGTCTGTATCGGCTATTAACAATAAAAAGGAAACAATGATCTGGCTGTATATAGCCCTTGGATGCATGGTATTCGCATTCATCTATGAAATGTTCAGCTTCGGTGTATATTCCGCCGCAATGATCTGTATGGGCTTTGTGCCGCTGGTTCTTGGCGCATTGCCGTGCATCATGATGCGCACAGGCACGAACCGGCTCTGGAATGACGGAGTGCTGTGCATTACCCTGGGTCTGCTTCTGACGGGCGTGCTGGAAATATACGGCACCTCGAGCATCTATCCGGTGATCCTGCTCTGTTTCGGTACCGGTCTTGTCATCATCGGCGCATGCGGCTGTATCTGGGAAAGGAATCATCAGAAAAACTGATGCATTGAATAAGCAGATTATTTTGGAAAGACACCCGGTTCATACGATAATGAAGGCGGAGGAAACGATAATGGTTAAATTTACACATGATCAGATCAGCCCGCATATCATCAGAATCATCGAGCCGGGTGTCTACTGCTATCTTGTCAAAGGCACAGAGAAAGCACTTCTGATCGATACCGGCTGGGGAATCGGGGATCTGCGCGGATATGCGGAGTATCTGCTGCAGGGCCTGCCGTACACCGTGGCCGTATCGCACTGCCATGTCGATCATGTCAACGGCGCCGGTCTGTTCGATGAAGTATATATGAGCGAAAAAGACTGGTTTATGTATGACGCAGAATACGATCTGCAGCACAGAAAGAATGATCTGAAGATGTTCGGAAGAAACTATCCGGAAATGGCGGATATCGTCATGGCTGACTTCAACTGCAAACGGACCGATCCGTTTCTGCCGCTGCATGACGGAGATGTGTTCGATCTGGGCGGTGTGCATGTCAGAGCCGTCAGCGTTCCCGGGCATACAGCCGGCATGACGATGTTTCTGATTGAAGAAGACAGAATCATGTTCTATGGCGACGGATGCACCAAGCATACATTCATGTTCACAAACGGTGCTCTTTCCATCAGGGAATATCTTGCCGGACTGCGGTATCTGAAAACATATGATGACTGCTATGATACGGTCATCCGCAGCCATAACATCTATACTCAACCCAAGCATATTCTCGATGAGAACATTGAACTCTGTGAGCTGATTCTTGCGGATCAGGACGCAAGGCGGCAGACAGTTACGGCCGGCACGGTCTGCTATGAGGCGGCTCTGACGGATGAAAAGGGGCAGAGGATTGACGGAAAAACCGCAAATCTCTACTATACAGACGCAAATCTGTAAAAACATTTTGACAACAGAAGAATCTGTGCTAACATATTAGACGTTATCAAATACCATAGACAGTAACGGCGGAAGCTTAATTATGTTACCGAGGTAGATGAAAGTTATATTTTACATGACTTTTCAGGCCCTCGCATTCCGCGTGGGCTTTCTATATATGTGTATGCGATAACAGAAAAAAAGGAAGGTGAAGGAATGAATCAGACGATTTTACAGTCTAAGCAGAACGTTGTTTCTGAAATCCAGGGCAAGTTCACCGGTTCATCATCCACCGTTGTCGCTGAGTATCGTGGTCTGAGTGTTGCAGAGATCACGGAACTGCGCAGAACCCTCCGTGCTGAAGGCGTTGAGATGAAAGTCTACAAAAACACGCTGGCAGGCAAGGCTGCGGACGCTGCCGGTTTCGGTGATCTGAAAGAATCACTCACTGGTCCGAACGCACTGGCATTCGGTACGGATGAGACGACTGCCGCCCGCCTGATGGCGACCTTTGCGAAGAAGCACAAGGCGCTGATCCTCAAGGGTGGTATCGTAGAAGGCAAGGTCGTAGATCAGAAGACGATCAATGAACTGTCCGCACTGCCGAACAGAGATGGTATGCTGAGCATGCTGCTGTCGGTACTGAATGCACCTGTATCTTCGTTCGCCCGCGCTGTCAACGCAGTTGCAGAAGCGAGAGCGAATGGTGCTGCAGCTCCGGCTGCTGAAGAAACTGCCGCTGAACCGGCAACTGAAGCCTAAGGAAGAAAAGGAGAAAAATCATGGCAAAATTAACACAGGAAGAAATCCTGGCTTATCTTGATGAAGCTACAATTCTTGAACTCAATGAACTCGTAAAAGCAATCGAAGAAAAATACGGCGTATCCGCTGCTGCTCCTGTTGCAGTTGCTGCTGCTCCGGTTGAAGCTGCTGATGAAGGCCCGACATCTGTTACAGTTGTCCTGAGCGCAATCGGCGATTCCAAGGTTGCTGTTATCAAGGCTGTCCGTGAGATCACAGGTCTCGGACTGGTTGATGCGAAGAAGCTGGTTGACGGCGTTCCTGCAGAAATCAAGAAGGATGTATCCTCTGACGAAGCTGAGAAGATCAAGAAGACTCTCACAGACGCTGGCGCTACTGTAGAATTCAAATAATCTGATTTACATCAGTAAAACAAAAGCCGAATGACCTTCGGCTTTTCGACCCTAGAAAGGATGTGGTTTTACGGCTCATTATTTTACCGATAACCGCAATCTGTCAGAAAACCGGAAGGAACACTCTTTCCGGTTTTCGGGTCATATATTCACATTTATCACAGATAACGGAGTTTTCTCCAAGCGGGGCGTGGACAGAGGTACGGAAATACTTCTGGAAGCGGTCTGCGGAGAAGGTCTGAAAGGCTCTCTTCTGGATCTTGGCTGCGGCGTCGGAGTGGTCGCAGTCATCTGCACAAAACTGTTTCAGACGGAAACGTATGCGGTGGATATCAATCCGCGGGCGGTTGAACTGACGCAGCTCAACAGTGCCGGAAACGGTGTGCAGGTGGATGCTTTTGTCTCAGATGGCTTTGCTTCGGTGGACAGACCGTTCGATACGGTTCTGACCAATCCGCCGATCAGAGCCGGCAAGGCAGTCATCTACCGGATGTTCGAAGACGCGAAGACACACCTGAATCCGGGCGGAGCGCTGTATGCGGTCATCCGCAGGAAACAGGGAGCTGAAAGCGCCCTCAGAAAGCTGGAAGAGGTATTCGGAAACTGTACGGTTGCTGCCCGGGATAAGGGGTACTGGGTACTGAAATCTGTGGTTTGACGGATAAGAGAAGCTGTGATATTATGTTAACTTGCATAAAAGTCAGATAAGGGATAGGGTCTTTATGCCCTTTTTGGCGTATACGGCGATGCAGGCGAAAGGATGGCGTACATGGAAAACAATCAGACATACCACGTTGTGCATTACGGCAACAAAGCAACACGCAGAGACTATTCTAAGGTTTCCAGCGGACTGGATCTGCCTGATCTGGTAGAGATTCAGACAGCTGCTTTCGAGTGGTTTCTGAAAGATGGTATCAAAGAAGTATTTGAAGATATTTACCCGATTTCAAACTATGCGGGAAATATCCGCCTGAAGTTCCTGGACTATGAGTTCGGCGAACCGAAGTATTCCCTGAGCGAATGCAAATACAGGGAAGTAAACTACTGCGCACCTCTGAAAGCAAAGATGGAACTGGAAATCATGGATACCGATACCGGTGAAGTGATGACCAAATGGGAAGAAGTCTTCCTCGGCGACTTTCCTCTGATGACCCCGACGGGAACTTTCATCATCAATGGCGCAGAACGTGTTATCGTCTCACAGATCGTGCGTTCACCCGGCGCGTATTTTGACATTGTCTCAGAAGAGCGTACCGGCCGTGATACATATACCTGTGAACTGATTCCGAGCCGCGGCACATGGCTGGAATTCATGAGCGATGACAAGAAAGCCGCTCTCGGCAGAATCATGAATGTTTCGATCGACCGCAGAAGAAAGATTCTTTCGACAATTCTGTTCAAGGCGATCGGCATGTCTTTGAATCTGGAGAGAGGCGAAGATGCCTTTGATACAACAGCGATGGAGAAATTCCTCCGTGCGATGAATTTCGAAGTGCATAAGGATGTTGTCGTTCCGGAAGAGGAAAGAGAATATCAGAATGACTATATGCTGCTGTACACATCTGTATTCGGCGACTATGAAGAAGTCAAGAATACACTGGCGGCAGATAAGACAAAGACGACAAACGAAGCGCTGCTGAGTGTCTATGAGAACCAGCGTGCGGATGAAATCGCAACGATTGACGGTGCGATCTCACTGATGGATGCCAAGTTCTTCGATTACAGAAGATATGACCTGACAAAGGCAGGCCGTTTCAAGACACGCAAGAAACTGAACATTCTCGACCGTATGGAAGGTCAGCGTCTTGCGGAAGATCTGGTCGGCGCAGATGGCAAGGTCATTTTCAAGAAGAATGTCAAAATCGACAAAGATGCACGGAATGCACTCCGTGCTGAAGTATACAAGGGAATCAACTGCCGGGCGCTTCCGTTCGTGCATTCATTCTCCCATCCGACGACAGCAGTCATGTCGACCAAGTGGACAAATGCACTGGCCGGACGTGTTCTGGCAACTGATCTTGACGGCGAGAGCGAGAAGACACAGCTGGAACGCGGCACTGTCCTGACACCGGAAGATGTCAAGGCAATTGCCAAAGAGTTCACGGATGTCACTGTCTACAGCGGCATCTATGCCCAGGAAGTCGCAGTCAACAACGACAACGTCAATGCGGTTCTGAACTACGGCAGCCGTATGTTCTGCATCGGCAGAGCAACTGTCAAGGGTGCAGACCTGACCGATGAAGACGGCGACCTGCTGATCGACCGCTACGTTCCGGATTTCCGGGTCAGCGATCTGAAGGCATCTGTACAGGAAAAGATCGTCAGCGAAGCCAATAAGACAAACGGCGTTACGCTCTGGCTGGTCGGTGCCTGTGTACAGGAAATCAATGTCAAGACAGCAGATGACCATGTCGTCAAGCTGATCGGCAATGATCCTCTGAATGACAAGCATACGATTACGATGAGCGATATGTATGCGCTGTACAACTATGAACTGACAATGCTCGACGGTATCGGCAGCCAGGATGATATCGATATGCTCGGCAACCGCCGTATCCGTACGGTCGGCGAGCTGATCCAGAACCAGTTCCGGATCGGTCTGTCCCGTATGGAGCGTGTTGTCAAGGAAAGAATGTCCATTGCGGATACAGCAACTCTGACACCGAAGCAGCTGACGAATATCCGTCCGCTGACAGCGGCGATCAAAGAGTTCTTCTCTTCCTCGCAGCTGTCCCAGTTCATGGACCAGCAGAATCCTCTGGCAGAGCTTTCCAACAAGCGCCGTGTATCTGCGCTGGGTCCGGGCGGTCTGACAAGAGAACGTGCTGGATTTGAAGTCCGTGATATTCACAACTCCCACTATGGAAGAATCTGTCCGATTGAAACACCTGAAGGTCCGAACATCGGTCTGATTTCCTACCTGACAACATATGCCAAGGTCAATGAATACGGATTCATCGAAACACCGTACCGTAAGGTTGTAAACGGTGTCGTCACCGATGAGATCCACTATATGCCGGCGGATGAAGAAAACGATCACGTCATCGCCCAGGCAAACGAGATCAAGGACGGCAAGCTTGTCGGCGACCGTGTAATCGCGAGAATCGCCGGTGATACTGTCATGGCCGATAAGTCGCTGGTCGACTACGCGGACGTTTCGCCGCGTCAGATCGTATCGGTTGCGACAGCGTGCGTTCCGTTCCTTGAAAACGATGACTGTACCCGTGCTCTGATGGGTGCGAACATGCAGAGACAGGCAGTTCCGCTGCTGAATCCGCACAGCCCGTTTGTCGGAACCGGCATGGAACATGTCATTGCCAGAGACTCCGGTGCAGCCTGTGTTGCGACCGCACCCGGTACGGTAACCTATGTCGATGCGGATAAGGTTGTCGTCATGGAAGACAGCGGAAAAGAACATACATATGAACTGACAAAGTTCCGCCGTTCCAACGCGTCTACATGTCTGAACCAGAAGCCGATCGTATGGGATGGCGAACATGTTGAGCGCGGCGATATCCTGGCGGATGGCCCGGCGATGCAGAACGGCGAGCTGGCACTCGGCCAGAACGTAACGATCGCGTTCATGACATGGCACGGATACAACTACGAAGATGCGATCATCATGTCCGAGAGAATGCAGAGCGAAGACTTCTATACTTCCGTGCATATCGAGGAATATGATATCGAATGCCGTGAAACAAAGCTCGGACCGGAAGAAATCACCCGTGATATTCCGAACGTTGCCGAAAGCGCATGCCGCAACCTCGACGGACGCGGTATCGTCATGGTCGGTGCGGAAGTCAAGGAAGGCGATATTCTCGTCGGCAAAGTCACACCGAAGGGCCAGAGCGAAATTTCACCGGAAGAAAAACTGCTTCTTGCGATCTTCGGCGAGAAGTCCAGAGAAGTACGCGACAACTCCTTGAAGGTTCCGCACGGCGGTGCCGGTATTGTCCACAGCGTCAGAGTATTCAAGCGCAAGGATGATCATGAACTGCCGCCGGGAGTCAATGAAGTTGTCAAAGTATATGTCGTTCAGAAGAGAAAGATCTCGGAAGGCGACAAGATGGCCGGCCGTCACGGAAACAAGGGTGTCATCTCCCGGATCAATCCGGTTGAAGACATGCCGTATCTGGCAGACGGCACACCGATCGATATCATGCTGAACCCGTTCGGCGTTCCTTCCCGTATGAATATCGGTCAGGTTCTGGAAGTCCATCTCGGTATGGCTGCCAAGAAGCTGGGTGTCAAGTTTGCGACACCGGTCTTCGACGGCGTATCCAATACAGACCTCGACGACATTATGAAAGAAGCCGGCACACAGCATAAGTATCTGCTGACGGACGGTATGACAGGCGAAGTATATGATGAGCCGATTGCGGTCGGTGTCATGTATATGATCAAACTGGCACACATGGTCGACGATAAGCTGCATGCCCGTGCTACCGGACCTTATTCACTGGTTACACAGCAGCCGCTCGGCGGTAAAGCGCAGAACGGCGGACAGAGATTCGGTGAAATGGAAGTCTGGGCTCTGGAAGCCTATGGCGCAGCGAATACTCTGCAGGAAATCCTGACTGTCAAATCTGACGATATCATGGGCCGTACAAAGACTTATGAAGCAATCGTCAAGGGCAAAGATCTGCCACAGCCGGGTATCCCTGAATCCTTCCGCGTACTTGTTCACGAACTGCAGGCTCTTGCAATCGATGTCCGCATGATGGATGACGACGGCAATGAGATGGATCTGAAGCAGATGGAACAGGAAGAACTGAAGGAAGAGACCAAGATGGATATGAGCCATCAGACAATCGTTCCTGATCTGGAAGGTGAAACAGGCTTCAGTGTCAGAGACGGTCTGGAAGATGACGATGTTCCGGAAGCTGCAGTAACGGGCTTCGGCGACAGCGATTATGAATAAAAAGGAGGGTGCTAAGAGATGAATATCAATAACTTTACAGCAATCAAAGTCGGTTTAGCATCACCTGAAAAAATCCGCGCATGGTCGTACGGCGAAGTTAAGAAGCCGGAAACGATCAACTACCGTTCCCAGAAACCGGAACGCGACGGTCTGTTCTGCGAGCGTATCTTCGGTCCGACAAAGGACTGGGAATGTGCCTGCGGAAAGTACAAGAAGATCCGCTACCAGGGTGTTGTCTGTGACCGCTGCGGTGTCGAGATCACGAAGTCTTCTGTCCGCCGTGAGCGGATGGGACACATCGAACTCGCTGCCCCGGTTGCCCATATCTGGTATCTGCGCGGTATCCCGAGCAGAATGTCTCTGCTTCTGAATGTACCTCCGAAGAATCTGGAAGAAGTCGTCTACTTCGTATCCTGGATCGTAACGGATCCGGGCGATACAAAGCTGGCTTACAAACAGATTCTCTCTGAAAAAGAATACCGTGAAAACAATGCAATCTACGGTCCGGGAAGCTTTGTAGCCCAGACAGGTGCGGAAGCAGTCCGTACGCTGCTGGAACAGATCGATATCGAAGCTGAATACAAAGCAATCATGGAAGAACTGGAAAAGGCAAGCGGCGACAAGCGCAAGAAGCTGATCAAGCGTCTTGAGACAGTTGAAGCTTTCCGCAACAGTGACAACAAGCCGGAATGGATGGTCATGACGGTTCTGCCGGTTATTCCGCCGGATCTCAGACCGATGCTGCAGCTGGACGGCGGCCGCTTTGCGACTTCCGACCTGAATGATCTGTACAGACGTGTCATTACCCGTAATAACCGTCTGAAGAAGCTGCTGGAACTCGGTACACCGGCAATCATCGTCCAGAATGAAAAGCGTATGCTGCAGGAAGCAGTCGATGCGCTGATCGATAACGGCAGACGTTCCAAGCCGATCACAGGTGCAGGCGGAAGAGCTCTGAAGTCTCTGTCGCATTCCCTGAAGGGTAAGCAGGGACGTTTCCGTCAGAACCTGCTGGGTAAGCGTGTCGACTTCTCAGGACGTTCGGTTATCGCAATCGGACCGACGCTGAAGATGTGGCAGTGCGGTCTGCCGAAGGAAATGGCAATTCAGCTCTACAAGCCGTTCGTAATCAATGAACTGGTCAATGAGCAGATCACCAGCAATCCGAAGACGGCAGAAAAGATGATCGCAAGACAGGATACAAGGGTCTGGGATGTCGTTGAAAAGGTCATCGCAGATCACCCGGTATTCCTGAACCGTGCACCTACACTGCACAGACTGGGTATCCAGGCATTCTTCCCGAAACTGGTTGAAGGACGTGCAATCCGTGTACATCCGCTCGTATGTCCTGCGTTCAATGCGGACTTCGACGGCGACCAGATGGCTGTTCACCTTCCGCTGAGTGAAATGGCAAGAGCCGAGACAGAAATTCTGATGCTCGGTTCCAATAACATTCTCGGTCCGAAGGATGGTAAGCCGATCGTTACGCCTGGACAGGACCTCGTGCTCGGAAACTTCTATCTGAACATGGAAGAGACAGCACAGGAGTTCTATGCCAAGGCAGATGCACTGGAAGCACTCGGTGAAAAAGTCGAAGCAGAGCGCTGGAGAAGATACGGTGACAACGAAGGACATCTGTTCAAGAATGTCAACGAAGTACTGATGGCTTATCAGACCGGTGTCGTTCATCTGCACAGCCGTATTGCGCTGCCCGCAAAGACACTCGGAAAGACAGGCTTCACGGAAGAACAGAACAATATGTATCTGGCGACTTCGGTCGGCAAGATCATTTTCAACAATGTTTTCCCGGCAGACTTCCCGTATCTCAACGAAGTCAATGAAGTCACGCTGAAGGCAACACCTGACAGCGAATTCATTCCGATGGGCAAAAACATCAAGGAAGAAATCGCCAAGCGTCCGGTTACCAGTGAATTCAAGAAGAAGGACCTGGGAAATCTGATCGCAGCGGTATTCGACTGCTACAAGACAAACGGCACCAGCGATATCCTCGACTCTCTGAAGGATATGGGCTACCTGTATTCGACAGTTGCCGGTATGACGGTTGCGCTGAGCGATATCAGCGTTGCGCCGCATAAAGAAGAAATCGTCGGTGAGGGCCGCAAGAAGGCAGATCAGCTGAATGCACTGCGCAACAGAGGTCTGCTGACACCGCAGGAATGGGAACGTGCGTTCTCTGAACTGTGGGCAGGCGTCAAGGATAATGTCGGTGATACACTGATGAGTTCTCTGCCGCGTATGAACCCGATCAACATGATGGCGATTTCCGGTGCCCGCGGTAACAAGAACCACTTCACACAGCTCGCCGGCATGCGCGGTCTGATGGCCAGACCGACGCAGTCCAAGAGCCGTAAGGAATACCAGCCGAGTATTATCGAAGTCCCGATCTATTCCTGCTTCCGTGAGGGAATGAGCGTATCCGAATTCTTCATTTCCACACACGGTGTACGTAAAGGTCTGACCGATACTGCTCTGAAGACTGCGGAATCAGGCTATCTGACAAGAAGACTTGTCGACGTTGCCCAGGAAGTCATCATCAATGAAGACGACTGCGGTACCGACAAGGGCTATCTCGTAACGGATATCAAGGACCGCAAGAACAACTCAATGATCGAATCCTTCTACGACCGTATCGTCGGCAGATATACAGCCCAGGCAATTACGAATCCGGAAACCGGTGAAGTAATCGTTGATGCGGATGAGTATCTGACAGATGATCTGGCAAAGGCAGTTGTCAATGCCGGCGTTGAAGAAGCATATATCCGCAATGTATTCACCTGTGAATCCAGCAGCGGTATCTGCCGCAAGTGCTATGGCCGCAATATGGCTACCGGCAACCTCGTTGAAGTCGGTGAAGCTGTCGGTATCATGGCTGCGCAGGCGATCGGTGAACCGGGTACACAGCTGACCATGCGTAACTTCCATACCGGCGGTGTTGCGACGCAGTCCGGTGATATCACACAGGGTCTGCCCCGTGTCGAAGAACTGTTCGAAGCACGTACACCGAAGGGTGTTGCGGTTATCTCGAAGATCGACGGTGAAATCATTGACATCCGTGAAAATGATTCCCATACCGGTCAGATCGTAACCGTACAGAACGAAGTGAACACGATCGAGCACAAGTGCGACCTGACCCAGATCGTCCGTCCGTGGATGAAGGTCGGCACACAGGTCCATGCCGGTGAGAAACTGACAGAAGGTCAGATTGCACCGAAGGAACTGCTGGAAGTCGCCGGTGTCAGAGCGGTCCAGGAATACATCCTGAAGGAAGTCAAGAAGGTTTATTCCACACAGTCCATCGATATTTCCGATAAGCATCTGGAAGTCATGATCAAGCAGATGCTGAAGAAGGTCATTATCGTTGAAGGAAATGATTCCGGTCTGTCTGCAGGTCAGACACTGTCTCTGGCAAGAATTACAGAGATTAACGAAGACCTGCTGTCTGACGGAAAGATTCCGGCCAAGTTCTCTCCGATCCTGCTCGGTATTTCCAAGAGCGCTGTCGAAACAGATTCGTTCCTTTCCGCAGCGTCCTTCCAGGAAACAACCCGTGTCCTGACAGATGCGGCAGTCCGCGGCAAGATGGATAAGCTCGAAGGTCTGAAAGAAAATGTCATCATCGGCAAACTGATTCCTGCCGGAACAGGCCGCAACTTTGACAGAGAAACTTCGAGAAGAATCGAAGAGAGAGCAGCACAGCTGAAAGAAGAACGTGAAGCAAGGGCAAGAGCTCTTGAAGAAGCGACGGAAACGAAGCTTCCGGAAGAAGTTCTCGGCAGCCAGGAAAATGAAGACGGAGAAGTTCCGGAACTTCCTGAGTCCGATGAAATGATCACCGAAGAAGATGAAATTTCCGAAGAAATCGCTGAAACGGAAGAAGAATAAGCTGAAATGAAAGAAGTCTCAAGATTGAGGCTTCTTTTTTACCTTTCCCGTGATTAAATGAAATTACAGAAAACAAGGAGATCATGTATGCTTGAAAAACTTGTACCTGTTGTGACAGGTGTGATCGGTGCCGGCGCAATCAGCGATGCCTATCTGAAGAATCTGACCGGCCGTTTCAGCAGCCGCATCCGGGTCAAGACCATTGCGGCGAATCATATTGAGAATGCGGAAAAGAAAGCAGCTGTGTATGGCTGCGGCTATGACACGGTGGAAGGAATGCTGGGAGATGATGAAATTGAAATGGTCATCATCCTGACACCGGTAGGCAGCCATGCCTCCCTGATCCGGCAGGCATTGAATGCCGGAAAGCACGTCTATACCGAAAAGACAATTACCGTAACATCAGAAGAAGCAGAGGAACTGATCGGTCTGGCAGAAGAAAAGGGACTGTATCTGTGCTCTGCCCCGGATACATTCCTGGGCAGTGCCTGTGAAACAGCGAAGAAGGCAATTGAAGAAGGTATGCTGGGCGATATCAACAGTTTCAGTATCTCCATCTGCCGGAACAATGATATTCTGACTTCCTGGTTTCCGTTCCTGCGGCAGCCGGGAGCGGGTATTCTGCGCGATTATGTCGTCTATTATCTGACAGCGCTGTGCGGTCTGCTCGGGGAAGCAGAAGAAACAGCCGCGTTCCTGAAAGCACCGTATCCGGAAAGAACCTGTATCCTTGAGAGCAGTCCGGATTACGGAAAGATGATCAGTACGCCGAATGAAAGCATTCTGACAGCGGTCCTGAAACTGAAAAACGGCGTAACAGGTACGCTGCACGACGACAGTGAAAGCCATCTGATCGACCGGGCAGACTTTATGATCTACGGCAGAAAAGGCATGCTGAAACTGGCAGATCCGAATCATTTCGGCGGAGATGTCTATTTTACACCGGCTATTCCGGCGGATATGAGCAATCCTCAGGCAGTGAAACTGGAACCGGTCAATGCATATACGGATGAATGCAGGGGCATCGGACCGTATGATCTGGCTCTGTGCATCCGGGCCGGCGGAACACCCCGTACCGATGCATCACTGGCTCTGCATGTGCTGAAGATCATGGAGGCCATGGAAAGAAGCAGTGCTGCCCATACATATGAAAAGGTGGCGGACTGATCCATGGCAGAAGAATTCACACATGGCGATATACTCCGGCATTTCAAAAGAGAAACGGCTGATCCGGAAGGGACGGAATATCTGTACCTGTATCTGGGTACGGCAGAGCATACGGAAACCGGTGAGAAACTTGTCATTTACAGGGCCTTATATGGAGAGCAGAGGGTATTTGCCCGCCCGTATGAAATGTTTTACGGTGAAACAGACCATGATAAATATCCGCAGTATTTACAGAAATACAGATTTGAATATGCGTCTGATACGGATCTGAAAGCATTGGGAAAATGAAAAAGCTGCCGCGCTGAGTTCAGCGTGACAGCTTTTCAAAATCCTTTATTTCATTGTAAACACGGTACCGTCCGTCGCAATCGTGACAGTATCGCCTTCATCCACCAGCAGCATCTGCAGCACATCTGCGTATTTTGCCTTATAGATGTTTCTGTCGCTGTCGACGATATAGATCCATGTATTGCCGTCATGATCCATTGTCTGGATCTTTTCGATGACAATCGTCTTTGTTTCAAATGCGGATGTATCGACCGGCATGCCGTCGGACACAAGCGCCTGGAATTTTTCAAGGCATTCTGCCTGGGTAGGTGCGGTGACGACGGTGTTGTACTGTTCGACATCTACTGCCGCATACATCTTGACCAGACCGTTTGCGTCTTTCAGCACCATGATATAGGCCGGTTTTCCTTCGACATTGATCAGGCTCGGGAAAGATGCGATATAGCCTTTTTCCTGTACTTCGCCTTCTGCGCTCTTCATACCGGAGAATTCATCCGCACCGGCGCAGGTGACGAATCTTGTTTCGCTGGTACGCTCATTGGCCAGGATGAATCCGATATTCGAGGAATCTCCGTTGACGGATGTAACACCGGTATACATCCAGATATCGCCGTCTTTTGCGATATAGCCGTAATCCTGATAGCGGACACTGTCGCCGTCTTCATCTTCCGACTGAATCGTCGTGATCTGCCGGCAGTCGGTCTGCGAGAAGATACTGTTGAAGAAACCGTGCTGCAGCTGGGCATGATCATTGTACTGGGTGCAGAGCAGGTCTCCTTCATAGACGACATCGACCCACTGCGGTACGGTACCTGCTTCATATTTTTCCATGGTCCCTGTGACCGGATCGATCAGGATCGCACCGGTAACGACGGTTCCGCCGAACAGTCCGATGGAATGGTCATAGACGGATGCGACATACATCGGATTGCCGTCTTCATCGATTTCGAAATGCAGGTTGCCGAACATGGCAGACGGATAGCGGAAGCGGATCTTCCGGTAGAGATTATCAGAAAAGTAAGCAGACGGTACATACCGCATTTTCTGCTGCAGAGAAACATAGTCAGCGGACATATCGACAGGATTCACCAGAACATAGCCCGGGATGCCGCTGCTGCGGTTTGCATTCCATTTGAAGAAGCCGTCATAGGCAAGCGGTGCCACCTTGACCGGGGTGTCATGATAATTGATCTGCATATAGGAACTGACATTGAACTGGCTGACGACATCGGTCAGAGAACCGATTCTGCGGTCGCCGAGACGCTCTGCGCTTGCCGTATCCATCAGGGCTATCGAAGAGGAACCGGAAACAGAAGGAATTACCTCAATAGATGCTTCCTGCACCTGCAGGATTTCACTGTACTTCTTTGCATGGAAGATCCGGGTGCTGTACAGCATCATCAGAATATAGCATATGACGATGAGAATCAGTGCATATGATGGAAATTTCAGAGCAGCCTGCTGTTTTTTGACGGATGCGTAAAGACCGCTGAGAACGATGTATACGATCAGCAGGAATGCCAGAAACATCCAGAATGCGGATGACTTCAGATTCAGCGGCGGCAGGAAAAAATACCAGATGGCTGCGGCCAGGACCAGCGTCAGGATGACGGGCAGCAGAAAGACTTTGCCCCCGGAAACATCCATGAATTTTTTCAAGGTGTTTTTATCAATGCGGATTTCCTTTTTCATTTTCAAATACCTCCTGAAAGAAAAACGGATACAGCGCATGCCATATCCAAACGGTATAAATCATTCACACATGGCAATGCATGTGTGAGTCTCGCAATTATGGAATGCCGGGTCATGATCCGTGATGTCGACGTTTCCGCTTGCGCCTGCTACTCCCTCGCACGTGAATATCATACCACATTCCGCAGAAAAAAAGATAATACTCATTGTGAGCATTATCTTTTCGTTCTGCTTCAGTCAATATCTTCTCCGTTGGACTTGTAGACTTTCTGCATGTAATAGAAGGAATCCTTCTTTCTTCTGGAGAAGTCGCCGGTTCCGTCATCGTATCTGTCAACGAAGATGAAGCCGTAGCGTTTTCTCATCTCGCCTGTTCCTGCCGAGACAAGATCGATATGGCCCCACGGCTGATAGCCCCAGAGTTCAACGCCGTCCAGTTCGATTGCATCTTTCATTGCCTTGATATGATCGCGCATGTAGTTGATTCTGTAGGTGTCATGTACGCTGCCGTCTTCTTCAACGGTATCCAGGGCACCGATTCCGTTTTCAACGATCATCAGCGGGATATGATAGCGTTCGTACATCTGACAGAGGGAGATACGCAGTCCCATCGGATCGATCTGCCAGCCCCATCTGGAAGCTTCCAGATACGGGTTCTTGCCGGCTGTCAGCTGGTTTCCGCCGATCTGTTCCGCATTGGGATCTGCAGAAGCCGTTGCGGACATGTAATAGGAGAAGCCGATGTAATCAACCGTTCCTTTTCGGATGATATCCAGATCGCCGTCTTCCATTTCAATGGTGACATTGTTTCTCTCGAACCATTTCATCTGGTATTCCGGATAATATCCCTTGACCTGTACATCGATATAGAATTCTCTGCTGCGCATTTCCTCGATGGATTTCATGACATCGGCAGGTTTGCATGTCAGCGGATATACCGGTGCATAGGCAACCATCATCCCGATCTTGTTTTCCGGATCGATTTCATGGCCGCGCTGTACTGCCAGGGCAGAAGCGACAAAAATATGATGATCTGCCTGATAGCGTACCTGCGGTTCTACGGAATGGATGCCCAGCTGCATCCACGAGCGCAGAATATTGATTTCATTGAAGGTCATCCAGTAATGGATGCGTCCCTTGAAATGCTCGAAGAGAACCTCTGCATAGTGGACAAAGTAATCCACCAGCTTCCGGCTGTGCCAGCCGTCAAGTTCATCTGCCAGGACCATAGGTACATCGAAATGGGCAATGGTTACGATCGGTTCGATACCGTATTTAAGACATTCATCGACGACTGCGTCATAGAATGCAAGACCTTCTTCATTGACTGTTTCCTTGCCGTCGGGAATGACTCTTGACCAGGACATGGAGAAACGGAAGGAATTCATTCCCATTTCCGCAAACAGGGCAATGTCTTCTTTGTAATGATGATAGAAATCCACCGCCTGATGGGAAGGGTAGTAGATATCCGGAATGATATAGCCGACTGCGCCTTCCGGCAGAGATACTTCACGGGGCAGTTCCAGGATTTCTCCTTCTTTTGTCTTTACCGTGTACTTGCGGGGATGGTCTTTGTCACCGCCTTTGATGGCGTCGGATGTAGCCAGGCCTCTGCCTCCTTCGAGGTAGCCGCCTTCATACTGATTGGCAGCGGTTGCGCCGCCCCATAAAAAACCTTTCGGAAAACTCATGTTCAATATCCTCCTGTATGATCCGAAATGATGATCCGTCCGCTCAGGGACAGTAAACGACTCTTGCACCGGCGGCTGAAACCGCCTTGGCTGCTCTGCCGAGGAATACCGTATCCTCTGCCTGTGCGCTGCCGTCCAGGATGCTTCTGCAGATGCCGATCACTGCATCCCGGATATCGGCTGGCTGGAAAAGGCATTCCGGTATGCCGGCCCAGCCGATATGTCCGTTGTAATCCCGGTCAAAGGCCGGTTCCAGCGCTTTGATTTTCAGTGCGCTCTGCAGCAGGGTTTCAATCGTACCGCCCATGCAGAGCGTATTTCTGTTGCATGCGTCGCCGCTGAAATGAATCCGGTTTTTCCTGTCCAGCAGGGTAATGGATCCTTCGGTATGTCCGGGTGTATAGAATACTTCCAGCTGTCTGCCGCCCAGATCAAAAACAAACCCTTCATCAATGGCGGTCATGTCCGGAAGATGATTCCATCTGCGCACCTGCTTTTCATCGAAGTCAAAGGCCTGATCCGTATCATTTGCGTGCAGATTGACCGCATAGCTCAGACGCTCCTCATAGGTCAGATTCCTTGCCATTTCCATATCTTTTTCATGCATATAGATATGACCGAATGCATCGATGCCGCCGGCATGGTCGACATGCCCATGTGTCAGTACGACATCATAAGGCTTATCCGTCAGTCTCTCCACGGTCCCTTTCAGATCAAAAGTTCCGGTTCCGGTATCGATCAGCAATGCTCTTTCACTGCCGATGCACAGAAATACCGCATCCAGACCGTATTCATTGATACAGTATGTATCCTTTGCGATTTCGCAGATCAATGGTGTTTTCATTCCCATGGCATGGTTCTCCTCTATGTATTCATTATAGCAACTGAATCGGTTTCTTTACCGTTTTGTAAAGAACGAAACAGCGGAATCAGTATATAATTATCTCACTATGGATATGGATATACTGCTCTGGCTGCAGGAAACCAGACTTTTTCTGGGACCTGTGATTGAAGAAATCGTTATATTGATCAGCGATATCGGAGGCGGTGCGCTGTCCCTGATCCTTCCCTGTATCTTCTACTGGCTGTCTGACAAGAAAACCGGGATACTGCTGTTTTTCAGTTTTTCACTTGGAAATCTGGCAAATGCACTGATCAAAATGACTGCCTGCGTATACAGGCCATGGATCCGGGATGCCCGGATCATACCGGCACCGGGCGGCATCAGACATGCCAGAGGCTATTCGTTCCCGAGCGGACACAGTCAGGCAGCTTCCAGCGAATGGCTGCTGCTGGGCTGGATCCGCAGACATAAAGCAAAATGGATCCTGCCTGTGAGTATCGGCTGCGTATTTCTGATCATGTTTTCCCGATGCTATCTGGGATATCATACACCGCAGGATGTTCTGACGGGATTTCTTGTCAGTATACCGCTGACCGCCGCATCTGTCAGACTGTTCAATGCATCGGGAAAAGGAAACAGAATGCATATGCTGGCGGGAGCGGCAGCCGCAGGTATTCTGGCACTGATCTATTTTGAGGTGAAAAGCTATCCGATGGATTATGACAGCGGAATCCTGAGGGTCGATCCGGAAGAAATGAAACTCAGTGCTTTCGAAGCCGTCGGGTACTTCCTCGGTGTGCATGCAGGCTGGTATCTGGAAGAGAAGTATATCCGGTTTGCACCGGCAGTCACAAAAAGAGACCGCATATTCAGAATGGTGACCGGACTGGGCGGTGTTCTGCTCGCATGGCTGATCATCCCGCTTGCTCTGGAGAATATCCTGGCTTATAAATGGTATGGACTGACAAGAGGCTTTATGACATTTTTCACGGCAGTGTATATCGTGCCGCTGATATTTGCAAAATGGGAGGAACACAAAAATGGGAAATCTTCTGATTAATATATTCGGCGTATTTCTGCTGATCATGGCAGCGTATTATCTCTATCTCCGTCTGCATCCGCATGCATTTGACAGACAGTTGGAGAAGCAGGCAGCCGCAGCCAGAGAAAAGCAGAAGAAAGGCGACAGTGAAAGAATCGGCAAAAGAATCATTGTGCCAAGAGACGGGCTGGAAAGCGTTGCGGTCAATCTGTATAAACCGCATGGGATTGCGAAGGAGTCTTATCCGGCAGTCTTTATTGCCCATGGCGGTTCGTTCATGGACGGCGATGCCGATCAGCTGGATACATTCTGTGAAAGAGCAGCAGACCAGTGGGAATCTGTCATCATCAGTATCAATTACGCGACGATCGATGTGCATCAGATTCCTTATCCGCAGGAAGAAATCCGCGATACCGTTATGTATTTTGCCATTCATGCCAGTGAATTCAGCCTGGACGCAAAGAAATTTGCCATGATGGGATTTACAGCCGGTGCCTATCTGATGGTCGGTGCATGTACTTTCCTGAAAGAAAAGGGATTCCCGGTGAAAGGCCTTATCATGGTATCGCCGTTTGTCGATGATACGCAGATCCGCCTGTGCGATATCGGTGCCCATGTCAGCCCGGCAGTTCTGGTACAGACCGGAACGGACGCAATGAAAGACAGATATCCGGTCTATATTGAGCATATGAAGACCGGCGGCGTCGACCTGACAGAGCGTACCTATGAAGATGCGGTACAGGGGTTCATGGAATATAACAATCCTGAATTTGCCGGTGATCCGATGTATCAGAAAACAGGCGCAATCAGCGATGAACAGGAAAACCTTGCCAGAGCCTGTGAAATCTGGCTCGGATCGATTCTATCCGACTGGTTTGAAAAAGAATAGACAGAATATATACAGAATCGGCGCGGCAATGGCTGCGCCGGTTTTAATCTTTATTGACTTTCAGAAACCGAGTTAGTATAATCTAACTGCATAAGTTAGTATAAACTAACTTAAGGGAGGAATGATGTCAGACACGGAAATCATCCGCTACTGTTCGCCGACTCTGGCCGGACTGAAAACAGCCAGTCTGTTCACGACTGCCTGTGAAGACCGCAAAAAACTGCGTGCGCAGATATCCGGAATCAATGCAAAACTGCGGAAGAACGGTCTGCGGCTGATTCCTCTTTGTTTCCGCAAAGGCAGAGTGCTCATCTATATCTATCGGGAATCTGATCTGGCAGAGGATATACGGCGCAATGTTGCCAGAGAAGTTCTTGAAGGACTCGGCTATACACCGGAAGATGTTACCCGCTGTGTATGCCGTCTCTCCAGAAGAATCAGGGAATGTAAAGAATTTCCCCATGAAATAGGCTTCTTCCTGGGCTACCCGGAAACGGATGTGGTCTGCTTTATGGAAGGAAGAAAAGACTATGTATGTGCAGATGTATGGAAAGCATACTCCCATGAGGAAGAGGCAAGAAAGACATTCTCACTGTATAAAAAATGTACTGAACTGTATTCACGCCGGCTGAAAAATGGTGAACAGATTGACCGGCTGATCGTAAAAAAAAGCTGAAAAAGAAAAAGGAGAAAAACATGAGCAAAACAGCAATCGTATTCTGGAGCGGCACGGGCAACACCGAGGCTATGGCACAGGCAGTCAAGGAAGGCATGGAAGCCAAAGGGGCACAGGTCACAGTGATGGGACCTTCTGAATTCACAGCGGATATGGTCAATGATTATGACGCCATTGCATTCGGATGTCCGGCAATGGGTGCTGAAGTTCTTGAAGAATCAGAGTTTGAACCGATGTTCGCTTCCGTTGAAGGAGCACTGGCAGGAAAGAAAGTCGGATTATTCGGTTCCTGGGGCTGGGGCAACGGTGCCTGGATGGAAGACTGGCAGGCCCGCACAGAAGCAGCCGGTGCTGATACAGTGCCTTATGTTATCTGCATGGAAGCACCTGATGATGCGGCATTGGCTGAGTGCCGTACACTTGGCGAATCTTTAGCTTAAAAAACATGGAATTCCCGGCATGACCGGTGAATTCCTTTTTTCTTATGGATGGTCCAGAACAGAGATATCCGCATCAGAGAAAAAGGTTTACAGATGATTCTGCATGCCTGTTTAATATGAGAGACCGGGTTTACTGCTGCGCAAGTTCATCCATTGCCAGCTTGATGCATCCCATGATGCCCTGATTATCATTGAGACTGGCCGGAACGATGTAATTGTCAATGTCCTGCAGTTCCTGTGTATGCAGGTATCCGTTGAGAATATGCAGCGTCTGTTTCCGGATCAGCGGGAACAGAGATTCCTGATGCATGACACCGCCGCCGAGAATGATCTTCTGCGGGCTCAGCGTCAGGATATACACAGACAGAGCCTGGGCGATATACCAGCTTTCCAGTTCCCATACTTCCGGCCGGTTCTGCAGTTCATTTCCTGACTTTCCCCAGCGTTCTTCGATTGCCGGTCCGGCTGCGAGTCCTTCGAAGCAGGTGCCGTGATACGGGCATTTTCCTTTGTAGGGATCATCGGGATGCTTCGCCAGCATCATATGTCCGAGTTCCGGATGCAGCATTCCATGCAGCAGTTTTCCGTTTGTCATGACACCGCCGCCGATGCCGGTGCCGATCGTGATATAGATGGCATCGGTCAGTCCTTTGGCGCATCCCCATGTCATCTCGCCCAGCAGCGATCCGTTGACATCGGTATCGAATCCGACCGGTACATGCAGCGCTTCCTGCATGACCCGGACGATCGGATAATTGGCCCAAGCCAGTTTCGGGGTCGATGTGATATAGCCGTATGTAGGTGAATCTCTGTGCAGATCGATCGGGCCGAAGCAGGCAATGCCCAGTGCTGCGATCTGCTTATCGCTGAACCAGCGGATGATCTCCGGCATGGTTTCTTCCGGTGTCAGGGTCGGGATGGATATCTGTTCCAGTATTTCTCCGTTTTCGTTTCCGACAGCGCAGACCATCTTGGTTCCGCCTGTCTCCAGTGCTCCGTACAGCATATGATGTTTTCTCCTTTGTTTTTCTGTTTTTATTATATCGCTGCCCAAAGAAAAACAGACAGCCATTCAGACTGTCTGTCAGCTTTCCGCTGCCTGGATCAGTGCCGGCAGAATCTGCTTTTTGCGGGAATAGATTCCCTTCTGCAGGGAATGCGTTTCACCCGGAAGATCCGGGAATGCGTCCTGGCAGATATCTGCGTGCTGACCGCAGCTGTAGAATACAGATCCGTCATCCATGACGGAGGTAAAGCATACGACCAGCAGATCCAGTTCTTTTTTGTTTGTCAGTGTGCGCATATCGGCTTCGATTTCCTTGCCGCGCTTCCGGATATCATCAACGGATGCGACGATATTCTGTGAAATCATTGCCCGGTATCCGTTGATATCAAAGCTCTTGATATCCTGTACGATCATTTCCGATATGGAAAGATCGGCATCGCCGGCTGCGGATGTGAACATCTCCGCAGCGAACTGTTCAATATCGAGATCTGCCAGAGCAGCGAGGATATTTGCCGCATCGCGGTCTTTTTTCGTTGTGGTAGGTGACTGGAAGACCAGTGTATCCGAGAGGATCGCACCCAGCAGCAGCCCGGCCAGTTCCTTCGGCATCAGGATCTGGTTTTCCCGGAAGATCGTTGCGATGATCGTGGCGGTGGAGCCGATGATCTCATTGCGGAACGATACCGGCTGGCTTGTCGCAAAGTCATTGATTCTGTGATGGTCGACAACTTCGAGAATCTGAGCTTTTTCGATCGCATGGACACTCTGGGAGAATTCATTATGGTCAACCAGAATGATCCGGCGGTTCTTCATGTTCAGAACATGGTATCTTGCCGCATAGCCGAACAGCTTTCCTTCTTCGTCGATGACAGGGTAGGAGCGGTATCTTGTTTTCAGCATCTTGTTTCCCACGTCTTCCGCATACATATCGCTGCGGAAACATACGGGATTTTTCGTCATGATCAGACTGACGGGCGGCGCAAAATACAGATATCTCGATGTATTCATGGAGCCGTGTCCGGAGATGATGATCGGACAGTGGTATTCCTTTGCGGCTTCAATGACATCTTCGCTGATCTTCTCAGCCCAGACGGCGATGAGAATGCCGGCTCCCCGGCGGATCAGATCGATGTGCGCCTGGGGATCATTGCCGACGATGACAATACGGTCTTTGATCTCATAGTTGGATGTGCCGTTTGCGTTATGGGCAATGATCGAGACCTTGCCGTTGCAGTGGGTCTGTTCATCGGAATAAATCAGTTTTCCGTCGATTGTCCTGACGATATCTTCCAGCGGTGTCATCCGCAGCAGTTCGATTTCAGCAGCTGTATCGCCCAGGGCGATATTTGCCAGATCTGTTTTGGATACATAGCCGGCAATGGTTCGGTCTTCATTGAGTACGGCAAAAGAGTTCCGGTCGCATTCATGCATACGCCGGATCGTCTCCAGCACCGTGGTCTGCGGTGTGATATATTCCGGTGAATCGAGTTCGATCTCGGCCAAGGTCTTGCGTGCATCTTTCAACAGTACCGGTGCTTCATAGCCGAATCTGTCCAGCAGCCATTTTGTCTCCCGGTTCAGTTCACCCAGACGGCAGGCAACCGCTTGTTCTCCCTGTGTCTTTTTGTAGAAGGCATAGGCGATCGCCGAAACGACAGAGTCTGTATCCGGATGCAGATGACCTGTAATATATACAGGCTCACGATTGATCATATACCGAACCTTTCCTGATTACTGACGGATGAATGCCTGGTCATGGGCACTGAATCCGTCCGCGTCGGAGACATAGCGTTCAGCCTTCATATGCAGGTCATATTTATCTCTGAGAGCAGCGATTTCACCCATCATCGGTGAAGCGTGATGGGCATCAATGGCAGCCTGATTTTCCCAGGAATCGATCAGCAGTACGGTTTCGGGATCCTCCATGGGAAAGAAATACTCATATTTCAGATTTCCTTCTTCTGCCCGGATCTTTGCCGCAACACCGGCGCTGACCATTTCTTCAGCGAATTTCCTTGCGTTTCCGTTTTCGCCCGTGTAATAAATGTTAACTGTTATACTCATGATTGTTGGCTCCTTTAACCTTAGTATATCAAAAAAGCAAGTCGCGACTATATCTGATAGAATTATGCGTATATAGAAAAGGAAACATGAATATGCGTCTGATTGAACTGGAAGATATTACAAAAACAGTCTGTGCGAACAATATCCGTTTTTCTCCCAACGGAAAGCATTTCGCATATGTGACAATCACACCGGACCGTGACAAAAACAATTACCGCAGCGATATTCATACGGTGGATACCGAAACAAAAAGAATCTGTCAGATGACCCATACCGGCAGATGTTCCTCCTATATCTGGGATGATGATGAAACACTGCTTTTCATCACGGAGAGAAACGAAGAAGATACACCGAAAGATATCGGCGAGAAGACAGCGTTCTACCGTCTGCCTGTCCATGGCGGCGAAGCATATCCGGCATTCCGGATCGATGCGGATGTCACGGGAATTAAAAAAATATCCGCAGGAAAGTACCTGGTACGGATACTCAAAGACAGAAACAAACCGGATCCCACGCTTGTTTCAGAGGATCTGTGCAGAGAAGAACTCGATTATCATATCTTCGAGGAAGTTCCTTTCTGGGGCAACGGCAGGGGCTATATCTCCGGCAAGCGAAACGGTCTGTACATCTATGAAGAAGAGACAAATACATGTACAAGGATCACGCCGGAGGATGCCAATGTGCTCTGGTTCGATATCAAAGCAGACAGAATTGCATATACCTGCAGAACATACCGGGATCTGATACCGGTGACAACGGAAATGGTCATCTATGACCTGCATACACAGGAAACCATCACAGCGGTTCCGGCTGACACCCTGCGTATCGATACTGCTTCGATGGATGAAACAGGCATCGTCTTTGCGGCATCGGATATGAAGACCTGGGGCAATGGTCAGCTCTGCGACCTTTACAGATATGACTTTGAGAAGAAGCAGTATGAAGTCATTTACGATAACAGTATCTATGCCATCGGCGATACCCCGATGGCGGATACGATGCGTCCGGGCGGTGATATTCTTCACAGCACAGAGCAGGGTCTGTTCTTTCAGGCAATGAAAGGATACAGCACTGATCTTTACAGACTGGATGCAGGAACCGTCAGGAAAGTGATTGACCTGCAGGAAGGTGCCATTGCCTGTCTGGATATCCATGAAGATCAGGTATGCTTCATTGCCAGTGAAAAAGACGGATTGAATAAAGTATTTACCGGAAACGCTGATGACGGATCATATGAATGCATTGATGATCTGAATCCATGGCTGAAAGATTGCTTTGTATCGGAAAGCATTCCGGCATCCTTTGTCGATTCAGACGGGTTTGCTGTGGACGGATGGGTTCTGAAGCCGTACGGCTATGATGAAACAAAGACATATCCCGGTGTTCTGGAAGTCCATGGCGGACCGAGAGCCGCCTACGGACGTCTGTTCTATCATGAGATGCAGGCATGGGCATCGAAGGGATATTTCGTCTTCTTCTGCAATCCCCGCGGTTCAGAAGGATACGGCGAAGAATTTGCGGATCTCCGGGGAAAATACGGAACAATCGATTATCAGGATCTGATGGAGTTTACGGATCATATATTGAAAGAATATCCGCAGATCAATGCAGAGAGACTGGGTGTTTCCGGCGGCAGCTACGGCGGCTTCATGTGCAACTGGATCGAAGGCCATACCGACAGATTCAAAGCAATCTGTTCGCAGCGCAGCGTTTCCAACTGGGTAGCGGATTTCGGTTCCAGTGAAATCGGTGTAACCTTTGATTCCAATGAAATGGCCGCAACGCCATGGACCGATATGCAGAAGATGTGGGATCAGTCTCCGCTGAAATACGCAGATCAGGCAAAGACGCCGATCCTGTTTATTCACAGTCTGTGCGATTACAACTGTCCGCTGGAGCAGGGCATTGAGATGTTTACTGCCATGAAATATTTCGATATTCCTTCGAAGATGGTCATTTTCGAAGGAGAAAACCACGGTCTTTCCCGCAGCGGAAAGCCGAAGCACAGAGTACGCCGTCTGAAGGAAATGACAGACTGGCTCAATACATATCTGAAAAAAGGAGAAGAATAATGGAAAAGATTGCCAGTTTCCAGGTCAATCATCTGGTCCTTGAACCGGGTGTTTATGTTTCAAGAAAAGATACATTCAACGATACGGTTCTCACGACATTCGACATCCGCATGACGGCGCCGAACAGGGAACCGGTCATGAATACAGCGGAAGTGCATACCTTTGAGCATCTTGGCGCAACCTATCTCAGAAATGAACCGGAATGGAAAGACAGTGTCGTCTACTTCGGACCGATGGGATGCAGAACCGGATTCTATCTGATTCTGGCCGGTGACAGAAAATCAGAGGATATCATTCCTTTACTGACAGCGATGTTTGAGTTCATCCGGGATTTTGAAGGAGAAATCCCCGGCGCTAAGGCAGAGGAATGCGGCAACTGGCTGGATCAGAATCTGCCGATCGCAAAGATCCTTGCCCAGCGCTATCTGAACAATACGCTGTATCATATCGATGCGGCGCACATGCAGTATCAGCCGTAAAAAGAATCTGCAGTATATGCAGGATAATCATATGTATGTATTCTTTGATGAAAACAGGAAAAACCATGCAATCGCAGAATTGAATGTTCTGCCGGAAGAGACCATTGCATATCCGGAGGATCTTTCACTGGGCAGACTGCTGACTTCTGATCCGGAAGAAAGAAACAGATATCTGAGGAAACTCGGCTGTCCGGCAGTCAATACGGGAAACAACCGGTACTGTCTGGAAGCTGTTCTGAGCAGTCCTGAGGATGCGGTGTTCTGGATCAGTGGAAATCCGCATGAACTTTCAGCTTTCTGCATGTTCTGCCAGGCACTGGAAAAGCGGGGTATGCAGCAGACAAAAATCATTCTCTGTGATGCGCTTCCGGATACAGATATTTCATCCGATCCGGTTTCTGTACCTGCCGGTCTGTATGCGCATATGTGGGAAAATGCTCTGAAAGAAAACGGTATTCTCAGGACAGTGACGGACGGGAAACTGATCACGGTGCCGGAAAGCATCTATGACAGTTATCTTGATGCATGCATCAGTCCTGCAGAAGCGGTATACAGAATACTGCAGGAGAAGGGTATTCTGGTCAGCTGGTATTATCTGAATGACCGGTTTCAGAAATTATATCCGGTTGAATAACAAGGAATCTTGCACAGCGCTGTCTGAACGATATGCTGTATAATATCGATGCGGCGCACATGCAGTATCAGCCGTAAAAATGAAGAAAAGGAATGCAGGTGAAACGAGTGCATAAGCACTGGTCGTTTTGAAAAGGGAATCCGGTGAGAGTCCGGAGCGAACCCGTCACTGTGAAGCAGGAGTATCTGCCATATGCCATTGGAAACGAGAAGGCGGCAGATATGATGACAGCCAAGCCAGGAGACCTGCCTGCAGATCCGAACGTGTACTGCGGGAAATCAGAAACACGGACACAGATGCGAAAACAGTTTTTTTCGTGTGTCCGTCTTGTTAAGGGAGGAAAAACACATGAAAAACACTGCAAAAAAATGGATCGCACTGGCACTTGTTCTTGTACTGGCATTGGGAATGTTCTTCATCTGGAGAAACAATCAGCCGGCTGCGCAGGAAGGTTCCAAGGAAGTTACACTGGAAGTCGTCGATTCCAAGGGTGAAACAAAAACATATTCCGTGAAGACAGATGCGGAATATCTGTCACAGCTGATGGATGAAGTACAGAAATCCGGAGATTTCAGTTATGAGGGATCAGTCGGCGATTACGGTCTGTTCATTGAAACTGTCAATGGAGAAACAGCGGATTACAGCGTTGATCAGTCCTATTGGGCAATCTATGTCAACGGGGATATGGGACAGTACGGTGCGGATACACAGCCGGTCGAAGACGGCGGTGTCTACCGTCTTGCCTATGAAAAGTAATGACTGAGCAGGGAAGGGTTCTGCGGCAGATCACTTATACAGCGGCTATGACCGCGATTATGGAAGCCGCAAAGTTCTCTCTGAATTCGATTGCGAATGTCGAACTGATCACTTTGCTTGTCATTGTATTTACCAGACGTTTCGGATGGAAAATGACACTTGCGGCATCTCTGCTGTTTGCAGTGCTTGAGTGCATGTGGTGGGGCATTGCGACATGGTCAGCGGTATACTTCTATATCTGGCCGCTTCTGATCCTGTTCACGGTGCTTGTTCCGTCATCTCAGGATCCGCTGGTATACAGTATTCTGGCCGGCGCATTCGGATTATTGTTCGGGGCATTCTGTTCGCTGTTTACATTGGTGACTGCCGGATGGAATGCGGCTGTGGCATGGTGGATTGCGGGCATTCCCTATGATCTTGTCCATGGGGTAAGCAATTTTGTGATCTGCTTATTGCTGTTTAAGCCGCTGCAGAAGGCATTGTCGTATATTCATGCATGATAAAAAGCAGGAGGGATTTCCTTCCTGCTTTGTTTACGGACATCAGCCGAGCCAGTTCTTTTCCGTAATCACGCACTTTGTGCCGTGAATGGTAATATGATCGCCGATATGCAGTTTGTCTTTTTTAGCGAGAATATAGCCGTTATTGACGTTCTTGACATAGGAATAGACGAGCTTGGATACTCTGCCGACTTCCTCTTCTTCACCGTCGATGTATACCGGTTCACCCGGTCCGCCGTACTGCTTGGAACGGATGTAGAAGTTTTCGTTTTCATCGCAGACTTCGAATCCGACCATCTCTCTGGCAGGACCGTTTTCTTTCACTTTGAGAAGGGCTTCCTTGCCGATGAATTCTTTGTCCCAGTTGATATTCTTTTCGAGTCCGACTTCAAACGGGTTGGTCCGGTTGAGATCGCGCATGTAGTAGAAGCCTGCTTCGGTCGGCAGGGTCCAGGCGAATACCTGGAATTCCGTAACTTCTTTTCCGCCTGCTTCCTTTACAGCCGCATCGATCAGATCCTGTACCGCATCCGCATCATCCGGTGTGCAGTAAACTTCATAGCCGAATTTTTCACCGGTGAATCCGCCCCGGTTGATAATGACATCCATGCCGTTCATGACAGCGTTCCGGTTGGCGAAGAAGCGCAGATCCTCGACGCCGCCTTCGATGAGTCCGTTCATGATGTCTTTGGATTTGGGACCCTGGACAGAGAACATATGCCAGTCTTCGGTGATTTCGGAGAAATCGATATCGTAGTCATCGGAATGATAATAGATCCAGTCATCCAGCTTTGTCGCATACAGGGTGGATACCCAGTATTTTTCTTCGTCCATGCGCATGACGACGACGTCATCGATGATTTCGCCTTCCTCATTGAGAATGGTCGTATAGCGGTCTCTGCCGACTTTCAGATTTGCGATGTTGTTGGGGCAGATCCAGTCCAGGAATTTTCCTGCGTCCGGACCGCTAACTTCTTCGAGCTGATGGGTGAACAGATAGTATCCTGCGTTTTCGCGGACAGCCATGTGTTCAGAGCGTTTCCATTCATCATCTTTAAATATGTTTTTATTCATATGTACGGACTCCCTTACATGAACTTGTCGATCTTCTTAGCGATTTTGATCCGCATCTTGCCTTTCGGAGAATCTTCTTCCCAGACCGACCACTGTGCGTTGACCAGTGTTTTGACCATGCCCTGCCACATATAGAGGTGTGCTTCTACCAGGGACTGGGTGCCTGTGATTGCCAGACCGCCGCGGTCGATGACATAGATGACTTCATCTTTGTTGAAGGCTTCGATTTCATAATTGCAGACAAGGGACTGCAGCAGCATCTCAATGACACCGCCGAGCAGTCTTCCGTCTTCGCCGATGGTATTGGGAACACCGAGCCATTCCCGGCATGCCCTGATTGCATATCTTTCACCGAACATCGCTTTTCCGGCAGCTTCGAGAACGCACTTCTTGATCCATTCTGCGTTTTCAGGGGTTGTATAGCCGAGCTTTGCAGCATTGTCGATCGCCGGCAGAAGGTACAGAGAAGCGGCAGTGGACAGATTGACCATCTGGTTGGAGGAATCTGTTTCATTGTTCGTGCCGTTGACGAAATGATAATCGCATTCTTCTCTGAACATCATGGATTCAGAAACACAGTCTTCTTCCTCTGTGTACTTCTTGTATTCGTCAGATACAGCCGGTCCGAAGGATTCCCAGAGAGCATGTTCAGGTGCAGGGTATTTCTCACGGCTTTCCGCGATGATACGGCAGTGTCTGTCGCCGCAGCCTTTGGCTTCGACCATCAGATAGTCCAGCTTATGGCCTTTTCTGTGTCTTGTTTCAGTCGCATCGGCCTGTCCCTGCAGAGACATGGTCGTTGCCCGGCAGAGTTCCGATCCGCAGATGTCCCAGTCGCAGACATCCAGTTCTTTTTCGCATCTGTATGTGCCGAAGTCCTGGCATCTGCCGCACATGAGCAGGGCGTCATCGCCCTTGTCGCCGATCAGTGCTCCGGGGTAGGAGCCGCACATGAACGGATGGATGCCGAAGCCGTCATCGTTGGGATAGTTCAGACCCGTGTAGAGCAGTCTGCCGTAGGCTTCCTTGCACATTTCATCGGCTCTTGTCGCATAGTCGGGAATGATGATCCGGTATGCCTGGGCTACCGCTGCACTCAGCACTGCTTCGAATCTGGAAGCGTAGTGGAGGGCGTCCTGGTAGGACATCAGTTTGTTCCAGGGGGACTGTACTGCATTGTATGTTTTAAACGCAGCTCCGTTGCCGGAATCCTGGGGGATTCTTTCATCGATTTTCTTTGTCATAGATTATTACTCCTCTTCCGGATAGGCGTCGATCGCCGGCTGGAATTTCACGATATTATGGGTAGCGCCGCCGTCGACCATGATGACTTCACCGGTAATTCCGTCTGCCACCGGTGTGCACAGTGTATAAGCCATGATGCCGATCTGATCGACCTGCATCTGTCCGTCTGTCTGCCAGACCATCAGTTCATCATAGAATTCATCCTGCTGTTCTTCGGTCAGGCTTTCACTGGCCAGGTTGCCGGCAGAGCCGGGTGTAACCATGCCGCCGGGGGCGACCGAATTGACCATGATGCCGAAGCGCTTGAGTTCCTTCGCTGTTTCCACAGTCAGACCCATGATGGCTGCCTTACTGGAAGCGTAGTGCGGATAGCCGCCGAATACCGGATACGGCATGATCGGGCAGTTGGACGAGATCAGGACGATCTTGCCGGGAATCTCATGTTCCTTCATATAGCGGCTGACATATTTCAGACCGTAGAAGGCACCGTATACATTGACAGAGAATACCTTCTGCAGGTCTTCTGCCGGCAGATCATAGATCTTTGCATAGTTCCATGTAGCAGCGCAGTTGACGTAGATATCGACCGAGCCGAATGTTTCGACTGTGTAATCCACCATCCGGCTGACCTGTTCTTCTTTGGATACATCGGTCAGACAGAAGCCGACTGTTTCATCAAAGCCTGCTTCTTTCAGCAGTTCCAATGCCGTATCACGTTCCAGTTCGGAATAGGATGCGATCATGACATTGGCGCCGCCCTGCAGCAGACGCAGCGTGATATCGAAACCCAGACCGGAAGAGCCGCCGGTAACGATTGCGGTTTTTCCTTTGACGGAGAACATATCCGCAAAAGGACGGGCATCGCGCAGATATCCTTCCAGCATGGATCTGTCGCCAGGTGTAAAGGGCATATTGTTTTCCTCCTCGCTTAAAAGCGTATTCCCGGGATTGAATACATCTTTATTGTAAAAAGAGCGCAGAGCTGCAGAAAGACGAGGAAACATGGTTTTTTCAGTATGGAAACAGGACTATTTGCCGGGCGGCATATACCGGATTCTGCTGTTTTGAAGAAAAAGAAAACATGATAAAAAATAAATTTCATGCCGGATACCCGTAAATTATGATTTCAGAAACAAATTCAGCACCTACAAAATGACGGGTGCTGTATAATGAAGATATGAAACTGAACGGAGATATCATTTACCGCGGACTGAAGCAGAAATACAATGTTTCAATCAGCGGCCCCTGCAGCACGGAACTGGTTCTGGGCAGGCCGCAGTTCTACATGGAAAGCGAAGATGTTTTTGCGTCGGACTGTCTGTATCTGGCGACGGCAGAGCATCTGCCGCACCGGCCGCAGATCCGCAGGAATTCCGTGCTTGTATGCATCGGCGAAAACATCCGCATGAAATACTACAGCGACCGGATGTGTCTGATCACGGTCCATAACAAAGCGGATTTTTTCCGCGTCTTTCAGGCGATCCAGGATATTTATGACCGCTATGACAGCTGGGAGAAAGAACTGTACCGGTATCTGCTCAATGAAGGAGATATCCGTTCCATCCTGGAATGTTCCGAGAAAATCATCAATAAGCCGATGATCGTGCTGGATGCTTCATTCCGGATCATCGCAGTGACACAGGAAGATCTGCTTTCCCACTGGGATGCGGATAATAACGGTTTTCTGAGTTCACAGAATCTGTCGTCTTTTCTCCATGAATCCGATCTGATGACCGAGAAAAAGGGAGCCATCCGGCTCGATGTGAACGGGGTAAAGACGCTGAATGTCAATCTGTTCGACCAGAATGACCAGTACCAGGGATGTCTCTGTATCTGGCAGGGCGATGCGGATTTCGATGCCGGCGAGGAGCGGCTGGCAGAGTTTCTTGCCTGGATGCTGGAACAGGCGATCCGGAAGAACCCGCAGATCCTGTACAATGAACAGTCTTCGATGAAAGCGCTGTTCAGGACATTGCTGGAAGAACAGCCGATCACTCCTTCGCAGAGATGGGCCCTGAATGCGGCCAACCGCAAAACTGAATATGCCTGTGTCTGCCTGGAATACAGCGGCAGAAAAAACCGGATACCGGCCAGCTATATATGCGATCTGTTTGAGGAAACCTTCCCGAACAGCTGTGCCCTGATCACGGAACCGGACATGGTCTGCTTTATGGAAAACA
Organism: uncultured Erysipelotrichaceae bacterium; assembly: GCA_902786245.1. Classification (GTDB taxonomy): domain Bacteria; phylum Bacillota_I; class Bacilli_A; order Erysipelotrichales; family Erysipelotrichaceae; genus Bulleidia. The sequence goes on along the minus strand of CADABS010000003.1, from coordinate 43,568 downwards.
GGGAAGGAACCAGAGAAAAACTGAATGAATTCGTACAGAGTATGAATCTGACTGCCGGTGTATCGGAAGGTTTCTCGGACCTGTATTCGATCCGCATCTACTATGCCCAGGCACTCTCGGCACTGGGCAACGGACAGCTGATGAAGCCGGAAGAGAAACTGTATTATTTCTCGGATTATGCACTGACTTCGCTGATCATCAATTCTCTCGGCGATCTGCCGGCAGAAGCGTATTTTCCCAAAGGACTGAAAGAACTTCTCGAACATGACAGCAGTTCCGGCGTTTCGTATTTTGAAACACTGCGGGTATTCCTGGAGGAGAATATGTCCTTTACTTCCGCAGCCAAAAGGCTTTATGTACACCGCTCGACCCTGATCGACAGAATTGCAAGAATTGAAAGGGATCTGCAGATCAATCTGGATAATTCGGATGACCGGCTGCTTCTGGAAATCATACTGAAAGCGGTGGAAACGGAGAAACTGATCAAGCAGACATGAAAAAAAGATGCAAATCGCATCTTTTTCAGTGGATTATTTGGAGCAGGCCTTCAGATCTGCATCCAGCTGATCTGCGAATTTTGCGACATCAGCGGATTCAGGATAGGACAGCAGCTTGCGGTATGTCAGGCCGCCGACCAGCTTCATACGCGGATCCTTTGTGGAGCCCGGTGCGTATTTTTCCATGACTGCTCTGCCTTCTTCGGAACGCATGATGTCTCTGATTTTGGAATCTAATGATAATGCCATGATTTTCCTCCTGTTAATAATTATGTTTTTTTATTGAATTCTTTCCCGGGAATTCATTTATATCTTAGGAAAAAAGATGAATGTCCATAATCCGCAGAAACAATGTTTTTTACAGAGAAATAACCGTCAGAAATGCGGGAATCATGTTTTTGTACGGTTTCGGCAGGGGAGAATCCTGCAAATAAAGGATTTCCGAATCCGGCAATTGCATATAAACTGAAAGCAGAACGATAACAGGAGGACGCAGTATGTCTGAATGGACAGAATACAAAGATCATCTCTATGGCTTTACGGAAAAAGCAGCTTCAAAGGATCCGGTTCCGGGCGGAGGCGGTGTCAGCGCATTGGCCGGCTCACTGGGGGCTTCTCTTGCGGAAATGGTAACGAATCTGACAATCGGAAAGAAGAAGTTTCTTGACTATACAGAAGAACTGACCGCGATCAAAGACGAAGCGGATACGCTGCGGAAGGATCTTCTGCAGTGCATCGATGAAGATGCGGAAGCGTTTGAGCCGCTGGCAAAAGCATATGCGCTGCCGAAGGACAGCGAAGGATATGCCGAAAAGATGGAAAGCTGCCTTCATGAAGCAGCCCAGCCGCCGCGTCATATCATGAAGCTGTGCGCAAGGGTCATTGAACTGGATGAAAGACTTGCCGTCATCGGATCGAAACTGGCGGTATCGGATGCGGCGACATCGGTCATGCTTGCCCATGGTGCACTGTATGGCGGATATATGAATGTCATCGTCAATACGCGGCTGATGAAAGACAGAGAATTTGCGGATGCGATGAATGCGGAATGCAGAGAAATGCTGGATACTTACAGCAAAAAAGCACTGCAGACATATGACAATATTGTCAGGAGGCTGATCAATGGCTGAGTTACTGAAGGGAAAAGAAGCAGCCGCTGCGATCCGGGCAAGGACCCAGGCAGCGGTACAGGAACTGAAGCAGCACGGTATCACACCGCAGCTGGCAATTCTCAGAGTCGGTGAGAATGAATCGGATATTTCCTATGAAAAAGGCGCTTCCAAGCGCTGTGCGGATGCCGGTATCGAAGTAAAATATGTCACCCTGCCCAGAGAGACGGAACAGGAAGAATTCGATGGGATCCTGCAGTCGCTCAACGAAGATGAAAGTGTCCACGGCATCCTGATGTTTAGGCCGCTGCCCAAGCGTCTGGATTCCGAAAAGGCAAGAAAGATGATTGCCTTTGAAAAAGACATCGACGGATGCACTGACGCATCGCTGACAGGTATCTTCATCAACAAGCCGCAGGGATTCGCGCCGTGCACAGCCCAGGCCGCGATTGAAATCCTCGATTACTACGGAATCGAAATCAAAGGCAAAAACATCGTTGTGGTCGGCCGTTCACTTGTGGTAGGCAAACCGCTGGCGATGATGTTATTAAACCGCAACGCCACCGTAACGATCTGCCATACAAGAACCGTCGATCTTCCGTCTGTTACCAGAAAGGCGGATATCGTCATTGCGGCAGTCGGACAGCCGGAAATGCTCGGAAAAGAGTATTTCTCTGAAGGGCAGACGGTCATCGATGTCGGTATTTCCTGGAATGAGAAAAAGGGGAAGCTGTGCGGCGATGTGCTCTTTGAGGAAGTCGAACCGATCGTCAGATACATCACGCCGGTACCGGGCGGTGTCGGATCTGTCACTTCCACGGTTCTTGCGGATCATGTTGCGCAGGCCGCAAAGAGACAGTACGAAAAGAATAACGTACCTGCCGCAGAGTAGCACAGCAATGAAAGCCTGCAGTATCCATCGATACCGCAGGCATTTTATTTGTTTTTAAAGATACTGTCCGCATAGCGGACCGTTGCCATGGCATCTTTGCCATAGGCATCCGCCCCGATCTGATCGGCGTATTCCCGGGTCAGGACTGCACCGCCGACAATAATCTTTGTATCAGGCTTTTTCTGACGCATCAACCGGATCGTTTCTTCCATCGCACCGACCGTTGTTGTCATCAATGCGGATAAGCCGACCAGCTGAATATTCTCTTTGACGGCAGTATCGACAATCGTTTCCGGCGGAACGTCCTTGCCCAGATCGATCACATCATAGCCATAGTTTTCCAGAAGAACCTTGACGATGTTCTTGCCGATATCATGGATATCGCCTTTGACCGTAGCCATGATGATCCTGCCGGCTGATGTCTGATTTTCGGTATGCATGCTTTCGCGTACGACCGCAAAGGCTGCCTTGGCCGCATCCGCGCTCATCAGCAGCTGAGGCAGATACAGTGTTCCTTTTTCAAAACCCTGTCCGACTTCATCGAGGGCAGGAATCAGATCGTTATTGATGATGTCCATCGGGTCTCTGCCATCCTGCAGAGCCTGTTTTGTTTTCAGAACTGCCTGTTCGCTGAGACCGCCGGTGACACATGCCCGCAGGGAATCTGCTGTCACTGTCTGTTCTGCCTTCTGCAGGGTTCTGGTCTGCGTCTCTGTCCCGGCAAAAGAAGCGATATATGTCTGGCATTGCGGATCATGATTCAATAATGCTTTTGATGTGATAAAGGCAGCCATCATCTCGGTATTATTGGGATTCATGATTGCACAGGAAAGTCCGTTTGCCATGGCCATGGTCAGGAAATTCGCATTGACCAGGGAACGCTGGGGCAGACCGAAGGAGACATTGGATACTCCCAGGATCGTCTGGCAGCCGAGTTCTTCTTTGGCCCGCCGGATCGTTTCCAGGGTCGTTTTTGCGGCAGAGGTATCCGAGGAGATGGTCATTGTCAGACCGTCGATGATCAGACTGTTTCTGCGGATGCCGTATTCTTCGGCGGTATGAATAATCTTTTCGGCAATGGCGATCCTGCCGTCGGCTGTTGCGGGAATGCCGTTTTCATCCAGGCACAATGCGACAATGAGGGCACCGTATTTCTTCGCAATCGGGAATACGGCATGCATGGATTCCTGTTTGCCGCTGACCGAGTTGATCATCGGTCTGCCGTTGTAGATGCGCATGGCTCTTTCCAGTACGGCCGGATCGGAGGAATCGATCTGCAGGGGCAGAGATGTCACTGCCTGCAGTCTGCCGATGACGGTTTCCATCATTGCCTTTTCATCAATACCGGGAACGCCGACATTGACATCGAGAATATCCGCTCCGGCATCTTCCTGTTCCAGACCCTGAGAGAGAACATATTCAATGTTTCTGTCACGCAGTGCCTGCTGGAATTTCTTCTTGCCGGTCGGATTGATCCGTTCGCCGATGATGACGGGTGTCTGCGATATTTCCACTGCCGATGCGTAGGATGTCACATAGGTATGATTCTTCACGGTCTGCGGTGCAAACGGAAGAGAACTGACTTCATCAATCACTCTGCGGATATGTTCCGGTGTTGTTCCGCAGCATCCGCCGACACCCTGTACACCGAGCAGAGCGATATCCTTCATGCAGGAAGCGAATTCTTCCGGACCGATTTTATATACCGTACGGCCGTGTCTTGTTTCAGGCAGGCCGGCATTGGGATTGACGATGACCGGCACCGAAGCGATGTTTACAAGATCTTCGATGATCGGGATCATCTCCCGGGGTCCGAGCGAACAGTTGATGCCTACCGCATCCGCACCGAGACCTTCCAGCATCGGAATCAGCGACTGTACGGTTCCGCCGGTTAACATCTTTCCTTTTGCGTCAAAGGTGCAGGTGATGAATACCGGCAGACCGCAGGATTCTTTTGCGGCAAGCAGGGCTGCTTTTGCCTCAAGACTGTCACTCATGGTTTCGATCAGAACCAGATCCGGATGTTCTTCCAATCCGTACCGGATGACTTCTTTGAATGCATCGACGGCATCGTCAAAGGAAAGATCTCCCATCGGTTCGAGCAGTTTTCCGGTCGGACCGATATCCAGGGCAATATAGGCATTGTCCTGTCTGCCTGTTTCTGTGCGTGCTTCATGGGCTAGGCGGACACCTGCCCGGACGGTTTCTTCAAGGTTTTCCGGATCATGGAAGCGGTTGGCACCGAAGGTATTGGTATTGAATACCGTGCATCCGGCATTCAGATAGCCTTTATAGAGTTCTTTGATCCTGTCGGGATGGGAAAGATTCCAGGTTTCGCTCTGTTCGCCGCCGCGCAGACCCATGCCCTGCAGCAGTGTTCCCGATCCTCCGTCAAAGAAGATCCATTCATGATTCAGTATTTCACGTATTGTTTTCATATATTTTCTCCGCTGCGGCTGTATGCGCAGGTGGCAGATTGCGTACATTCTTCACATCCCTGCAGGATGCAGTTTCTGTTTTCGATAGACATGCCGATGATGGCGGTGACCGACTTGGAAGGTATCATCAGACAGCTGTCCGTCAGGGTGATGCCGGTTTCCTTCGTGACAGGCATCAGGGAAAAGATTTCTTTCTGCATGGCAAGGGGCAGATCGCCGTATCCAGGTGAAAAGCGGGGACGGCAGTACAGGTTTTCTTTGGCTGCGTCTGTGCGGATGCGTTCATTGACTTCATCGCACCAGGCTTCAATATATGCGGAAGCCATGGCATCCAGGCAGGCGGATTCGCTCATCGATGTCAGCTGCTTTCTCTGGATCAGGCGGTCTGTTTCAATGCCCAGGGTACAGGCCATGACGGCTGCCTGTGTACATCCCTTCATGTTTCTGTACAGGCTGCGGCTGTCAGTCTTCAGGGAACCGATGCACAGACGGTTTTCTTCACAGGTGACATCAAAGAACCTGACACAGCTGCGGGGCCGCAGTACCGGTTCCAGAAGATCCCGGCAGCGCCGGATCAGTTCTCTGATTTCTTCTGTTTCACCGGTGATTCCTTTATAGCTGAGATAGCGCAGGATTTCTCTGTCATCAGGGCGTCTCATTTGAGAATGCCTTTCAGATTGTTCATGATGGCAGCCGCAACATCCGGCTTGTTCATGCTGTAAATGTGGATATGGGTAATGCCGTTGGCAATCAGATCGATGATCTGTTCACAGGCATAGATGATGCCGGCCTGTTTCATCGCTTCGGGATCATCGCCGAAATGATCGACGATCGCCCGGAAACGTTCCGGTACATTCGTGCCGGAAAGGGCGATGCTTCTTTTAAGCTGTTTTGCGGTCGTGACCGGCATGATGCCGGCAAGGACCGGCACATGGATACCAACTTCCCGGATCCGGTAGAGAAAGTTATACAGGATCGTATTGTCGAAGAACATCTGGGTCGTCAGGAAATCGCATCCGGCATCGACCTTGCGTTTGAGATATCCGATGTCTTCTGTTTTATTTGCACTTTCGATATGTCCTTCCGGATAGCAGGCACCGCCGATGCACAGATCGCTGCGTTCTTTGATGAACCGGATCAGGTCTTCGGCATGTTCAAAGTCATGGAGTATTTCTCCCTCCAGAGGCAGATCGCCGCGCAGAGCCATGATGTTTTCAACCCCTGCTTCTCTGAACTGATCCAGCATACTGCTCACGTATTCCCGGGATGAACTGACACAGGTGAGATGGGGCAGGACTGTAACATTGTTTTTCTGCTTCAGCGTTTTTGCGATTTCCATGGTGAAACCGGCTGTAGAGCCGCCGGCACCGTAGGTGATGGACATGAAATCGGGATGCAGTTCCGCAATCTTTTCCACGGCAGTTTCCACTGCAGCGTAACCGTCTGCCCGTTTCGGGGGAAACACTTCAAAAGACAATGTGACTTTATCCTGTTCCAGTACATCTTTCATCCGCATACGGCCGCCTCCTGTCTGTATTCATGCATATCTTTGAATAGATTGTATTCTTTCGCAGAGAAAAGTACAATTGCGGAATCAGACCGTCAGCGGTGAAAAAAGAATGATTACTTTTCTGCTCCGTTTGTAATCAGGGAACAGATATCTGTTAAGATTAAAAAAACAAATCAGCAGGAGACTATCATGGAAAAAGTCCGTACAGTAATTACAACCGACATGGAATGCGATGACATGAATTCCATGATCCACATCTGTCTGCATCTGAATGATCTGGATGTACAGGGAATTGTCTATACTGCCTCCAAATATCATTTCAACGGAGATGGTATCCATACGCTCGGTGAAGTAACACCGCATTACAGCTGTTCCGGCAGACGGGCATATGAAACAGAAAAGCATCCGCCCGGACCGGATCCTGCCGCAAAGGATCTGAAGGAATACAGACCGTTTGAAGAAGGATGGATCGAATCATTGTTTAAAAACGAATATGCATCGGTCTGGCCGAATCTGTGCAGGCATGATCCGGATTATCCTTCACCGGAAGAAATGCTTTCAAGAATTTACTATGGAAATATCGCTTTTGAAGGCGATGTCAGAAATCCTACGGAAGGCTCGGAATTCATCAGAAAGCTGATGCTGGATGAAGATGAACGGCCGCTGTATATCCAGTCCTGGGGCGGCATCAATACGGTTGTCCGGGCATTGATGTCCATTGAAGAAGAATACAAAAACAGTGCACAGTGGCAGGATGTTTATGGCAGGGTCTGTCAGAAGGTGAGAATCCTGGGTGTTATCGACGGCAAGGGACAGGATAACAGCTGGCTGGATCATGCGGCAGATACATGGAAAGATATCGTTCTGCTGAGAAGCGAATTCGGCTATGGCGGATTCTTCTCTTCGGTCTCGACGCAGCCCGACAGTATCGATACATATAAGGCACCCTGGCTGAAAGAAAATATCAAATTCAATCACGGACCGCTGATGGAAAAGACCATTCTGATGGGCGACGGCACATATATCAAAGGAGAACCGGAAAACCGTCAGTTCGGACAGATGACCTATATCGACTTCGGTCTTGAAATGATGCCGAGAGTGGATTTTGACCGCTATGACTGGCTGGGAGAAGGCGACAGTATGACCTGGGTCCCGCTGCTTCCGAATGGACTCAGAGGTCTGGAGGACGGCAGATACGGAACCGTTGTAGGAAGACTGTTTAATGACGGTGAGGAAATCACACCGAAGCGTCCGCTGTTCGGGAAACCGGAAGATAACATCAATCCGTTCCTGTATGCCTTCCAGAAAGAATGGGCTGCCAGAGCCGACTGGTGTGTCAGGGCATATGACGAATGTCCGCATCCCCCTGTCATCACTGCGGCAGAGAGCGATATCGATGCGCTTGCCGGAGAAAGTATCACACCGGCAGTCACGGTTTCATCCGCAGACGGCAGACCGGTACAGACGCGCTGGTTCGTCTATGAACCCGGTACGGTCTATCAGGGTGAACGTACACCGCAGGTGCTGCAGGAGGAAGACGGAAGTGTATCTTTCCGGGTTCCCGATGACAGTACGGAAGGCGATCAGTTTATCATTTACGCTGCCGCGGAAACAGAAGGATTCCCGTCCTTTACCCGATATGCCGGCATTGCCGTGCATGTGCGCTGATACATAAAAAAGCACAGTTACTTTGACCATGCTTTCTTCAAATCTTCACAGAACCGGATATACCGGATTGTTTTCTCAGGAGCGGTGATGGGGCTGGACCATCTGCCTTCCCGGATACATGCATTGTAATGGGAAAGTTCAAATTGGAATTCAAAGGAACAGGGACAGTGAATGGTTTCCTGTTCTTTTCCTTCTGCTTCGATCACGGCAGTGCCGGCTTTCCAGAAATCCGGGATAAAGATGCGGCTATGGTCAAAGTATATTGTCAGGCCGTTGTCAAAGAGTACATCCTGGGATACAGCCCATACCGCCAGAGAACTGTTTCTTTTCCCGGGCAATCGTGAACAGTTCTTCCGCTTCCCGGCTGTGTATGACGAACGGCTTTTCCGTCAGTACATGCTTTCCGGTAAAGCAGTGCTTTCTTTGCGTATGGATAATGCATACTGTTGATCAGCGGGATATATACTGCATCAATGTCCGGGTCATCGAGCAGTGCCTGGTAATCTCCGTATGCTTTCGGGATGGACAGTTCCTCTGCCAGTTTCCGTGCTTTTGCAGGATCCCTGGACGCTATCGCACAGACGGTTCCTGTTTCAGTCAGTTCCATTCCCTGCGCGAAGCGGGGGACGATGGATGCGCAGGATATGATCCCGTATCGTATTTTATTCACAGCCTCTTTCTTCTTCTGATTATACAGGAGTTCTTTCTTTTCCTGCAGATGTCGCTTTTGTGACAATAAGATTCCGCTTCCCGGGCAGTACGGCTTTCTGCATGCATGTATTGTATACGTGGAGGAATCTGAGATGAAAGCTGTCATGATCATGTATGATTCACTGAATAAACGGTTTCTGGAACCGTATGGATGCAGGGATACATATACACCGAACTTTAAGCGCCTGGCGGAACATTCCGCTGTCTTTGATCATTTCTTTACCGGCAGTATGCCCTGTATGCCGGCCAGAAGGGAACTGCATACCGGCAGACTGAACTTTCTGCACCGCAGCTGGAGCCCGTTTGAACCCTTTGATGAATCGATGCCGGCCATGTTGGGAGAACACGGGATCTGGAGCCATCTGGTGACAGACCACTGCCATTACTGGGAGGCAGGCGGTGCGAATTACTGGACGAATTACAGTTCCTTTGAATTTGTCCGGGGACAGGAAGGCGACGCATGGAAGGCAGATCCGGCAGACTTTGACGGACCGCTGACATCGCGGCAGCAGGATGCAATCAACCGCAGAGCAATGGCAGAAGAGGCAGAGACATGCCATGTCCGCAGTTTTGCAAAAGGCATGGAGTTCCTGCAGGAACATGCGGATCAGGACAGATGGTTTCTGCAATTGGAATATTTCGATCCCCATGAGCCGTTCTTTGTGCCGCAGAAATATAAAGATCTTTATCCGGGAGAAGAAAGCACGGATGACTGGCCGGAGTACCGCAGATATGAAACAGATGAACAGGGCAAGGTCAGAGGCTTTATCCGCAATTACAAAGCACTCGTCACCATGTGCGATGCATATCTTGGCAGGATCCTGGATTTCTTTGATGAACATGATCTGTGGAAAGACACGATGTTAATTGTCAATACGGATCACGGTTTCCTGCTGGGAGAAAAAGGATATGTCGGAAAGAACTATCCGCCGGTCTATGATGAATTGGCAAATATTCCGTTCTTCCTGCATGATCCCCGCCATCCGGAAGCGGACGGAACGGTCTGTCACGGACTGGCTCAGACACCGGATATTGCCCCAACGGTACTGGATTTCTTCGGTGTTGAAAAAGGCAGACATATGACCGGAGAATCGATTCTGGGGCTGCTGGCAGGGAAAGAAAAGATCCATGATTCCATTCTCTACGGATACTTCGGCATGCATGTCAATGTGACGGACGGCAGGTATACATATATGCGGGCCGGAAACAGAGACAACGCACCGCTGTACCAGTACACCCTGATGCCTGCGCATATCAAAAAATACATGAAAAAAGAAGAAATCACCCAGGCGGACGATCTGCTGTGCAGAGACTTTGCCTTTGCGGATCATGTGCCTGTACTGAAAATTCCGGGGGATGAGCGCTATGACAGAAAACGCTACTACCGCTACAGCAGCCATGTGCAGTACGGCACGATGCTGTTTGACCGGCAGAAGGATCCGCTGCAGGTTCATCCCCTCGATGATCCGGAAACGGAAGCCTGTATGATCAGGCTTCTGAAGGAAGAAATGAAAAAAGCCGAAGCACCTGCAGAGCAGTATGTCCGGCTTGGTCTGTAAAGATGACAGGGACTGAAGTATCAGCCCCTGTTTTCGTCATTTATGCATGTGTCCGTATTCATCCATCGGATCCTGGTCGGGATCTTTCATGCAGAGATGGACGGCAGCGGTTTTGAATGTCAGTGGCAGCGCCAGAATATTCGGGTTTTCGCCGACATATTTCTTTTTTGCGTCTTCCAGTGCTTCTTCAAAGGTGGCTCTGGTCTTGAGACCCATGCCTCTGGCATAGCCCGGATCTTCCGCACCGACGATGTAGAGCGCGCTGGTGTTCATTTCGGCAATGTGTCCGCAGCTCATCATCGAGAAGCCGTGGAACGGATGGAAGGCATTGGCGAAGCGGTACTGGCGGATGTATTCTTCGTTTGTCGCAAAGTATTCGCCGAGCCGGTTCATATCGGGAAGCTGGTTCATCTGGTCGTGCTGGAACCATTCATAGAGTTCCCTGAGATACGGCCATTTTTTATCATTGAAGAAGCCGTTGCACAGGGAGGAACAGATAATGACGCAGCGGTCGCTCATGATTCTTTTGTGGCGGAGCACCTGGGCACTGAGTGCCTGCATCATCATGATCGGATTGGTGCCCATGCCGTCGCCGTAATGGAACTTCTGGGGCATGCCGAAGACGATGACATCGTATTTCTTTTCGGCCCAGTGGACATATGTGCGCCTGTCTGCGACTTTCCAGGATAAAGGCATCATTTCCTTTGCATATCCGCTGAAAATTCTGATCTGGCGCGATTTGGAATCCAGAACTGCATCGCAGCAGAAGAAGGGATGGCCCATCTTTTCTTCCATATGCATGGAAATTTCATCGAATTTGTTTCTCATCAGAGAACCGTTGTTTACCGGTGTGAAGTCTTCTCTGTGCATGACTGCCGGTACATGATGGGAGGCGATGCATCTCCAGTTGGTAATGCCGGTCGCGCTGTGCTTATAGCCGCCGGAATAGCCGCCGTAAGGGTTGCCCTGGACATGTCCGATCAGGATCGGCAGGTCTGCGTCAAAAACATACTTGTTCATGACGACAGGATCGCCGCGTCTGGTCGTGCCGAGGTCGATCATATGTTCCGAATCTTCCGAGTCATGAGAAATGATCTGTCCGCTGCTCCAGAAAGCATCGAAGATTTCCTGGCCGAAGATCGCTTTTGCGTCCTGTTCGGTGCTGCGGGGATGGAGACCGTTGGAAATGATGAAGAGGATATCCTGCGGTTCCACACCGGCGCTGTACAGTTCATTCAGAAGATATTTGATGGAAAGCTTGCGGTGGCTTGTCTTCTGTTCGCCGCCTTTGACTCTGTCCGGTACGACGAAGACGACTTTTGATCCCTTATGGACCAGTTCGGTGACAGGTTTCATGCCGATCGGATTGCGGATGCTTTCCAGGTATGCTTCTTCCAGCCGGTCTTCCGGGATAAACGGCGGATCCTGTACAGTCTCGCCGGGAATAAATACATCGGTTGAATCAGGCAGATCTGCGCCCATTGTGCCGGCGCCGTATTCGAATTCCAAATGTTTCATGCTTTCTCCTTATTTTCCTGTATATAAGCGTATGATTTCCAGATATTCATCCGGATAGAAACCGATATCGCCGGCAAAGCGGGTCAGTGCGATCAGGCCGCCGCTGATGTCTTCGATGGATGCCAGCATTTCCGCATTGTCTTTTTTCAGACCGCCGCCGTATACGACATCGAGCTGCAGATCCAGGCTGTGAATGAAGCGGGCGACTTTATCGATATACGGTCTGTCGGCAGGCGTTTTGCCCGGTCCGATCGACCAGACCGGCTCATAGGCGATGACAACGCCGGTTCTGTCAATATCCTGCAGCCCGGTTTCGATCTGCGCCTGCAGTACTTCCTGCCAGCGTTCCTGTTCTTCGCTTCTTTCGCCGATGCAGTAGAGTACTTTCAGACCGCGGCTGACAGCACAGCGGATCTCGTCATTCAGTGCTTTATTGATGACAGCGGATGCCTGTTCATCGGATACGCCGGCATCGCGCAGAAGCTGTCTTTTTTCATTGCGTTCTTCACAATGCCCGATCATAACGGCTTCGCAGCCGAGTGCTCTGACTGCCGCAGCAGGGCGTCTGGAAGTAAAGGCACCGAAGTTTCCGCCCGGGGCGGTATCTGCCCGGTCGGCAGACTGGGCACCGATCATCAGCGCGCTGTCAGGATTTTTAGCACTGACGGCAGAGAGGATATGCGCTTCCGGAAAGAAAATCGTGAAGTCTGTTTCATCCGGGTCATAGACGGACAGTGCGTCCTGTACGGAACGGATAATGGTGCTGCCGTATTCCGGGGCAGGGCAGAGCGAATTGACACCGCCGTATTCCCCGGGAATATCGAATCGCTTGAGATTCAGATAAATATGTTTCATGGCATCCTCCAATTAATTAAAACGATTAACTAATTAGATAATAAGTTAAAATGATTAATTAATCAAGCCCTGAATCCGTAAAAACAGTAACTGTCCGGATAAAAGTATCATATAATATATAAAACGATTTAATTAATCGCGGAGGTGCTATGGCTGTCAGGAATTACGGCAAAAACCAGATCATTGCCAAACAGGAAAACATAACACTGATCAAGTCGCTTCTTTACCGGTACGGACCGCTTTCCCGGGCGCAGATTGCGGAAATGCTGGAACTGACGCCGCCGACGATCACCAATATCACGGCGGAACTGATCACAGACGGAATTCTGCAGGAAATACCGGATCAGCCGGGTGAGAAAACCGGAAAGGCAGGACGGCATCCGGTTCTGCTGGATTATGTGCCGGATGCGAAATATGCACTGGGTATTTCACTGGGCCGGGACAGAACGCATTACTGCATATGCGATCTGAAAGGCAATATGGCGGTGAAAGGAGAAGAAAAGGTCATGCCTGCGGATTACGGCAGGATGATGCAGTCGCTCTGCAGGCTGATCGATTCGGTCCGCGATTCCCATCCGGATCTCTGGAACCGGCTGATCGGTATCGGCGTTGCCGTGCCGGCGGTCGTCGACGCCCATACAGGTACGGTCTGTCAGATCGATTCCCACCGTTCTTCCTGGCAGAATCAGCGGCCGGCAGATGAAATCGCAGAAAGATACGGACTGCCGGTGCGTATTGAAAACAATGTCCGGGCAAGAACCATTCTGCTGTCTCTGTTTTATCCGGAAGCCGTTGCCGGCTGTGATTCCTTTGTCCTATGCTATGCCTCCTGGGGCATTGCCGGACCGATGATCCTGCAGAACCGCAGCGTCCGCGGCGAATACGGTGCCGCCGGGGAAATCGGCCATATGGTCATGGATCCCGTATCCGGAAAAACACTGGAAGAATTTTCCAGCCTGCGGTATGTTCTGAAAACTGCCGGGGAACTGCTGAAAGAAGGAAAGGCACCGGTGCTGGCGGAAATCTGCAGCGATCCGGAAAAACTGACGGTCGACCATATCCATCAGGCCCAGACGGCAGGGGACGCAGATATCGGAAGACTCATGGATTCAGCCATGCATTATATGGGAACTGCACTGGCCAATATCATTTCGTTCATGAATCCGGATCTGATCGTTCTGGGCGGGCCGATGTTCGCACTGGAACAGAACCGGAATACAGCAGAACAGGTCATGCGCAGATATTCGTATTCGGCAGATACAGACCATACACAGATCCGGTATGTATTCTTTGATGAATACGGCGGTGCCGCCGCAGCGGCTGCTGTCTGCTTAGATAAATACTTTGTCAGATGAACCCGGGAAACCGGGTTTTCATTATGCACGGATAATTTATTAAACATTTTAATAAATTATCTTGCAAAGGCCGCTGCGTTTCTGTATCATGTAATTAGTTAAAACATTTAATTAATAGGAGGAGTCATGAAACAGAATATTCTGATGGTCCACGGCGGCGGACCGACGGCAGTGATCAACGCCTCCCTCTACGGTGCGGTGAAAGAAGCACAGGCATCTGAAATGATTGACAGAGTCTATGCGGCGGAATACGGCACCGGCGGTCTGATGAAAGAAAAACTGATTGATCTGACCGATGTGCCTGCAGATGTACTGGAAAGACTTCTGACAACCCCCGGCAGTGCAATCGGCACATCGCGTGATCAGCTGGAAGAAGCTGAATATGAAAGAATGGCAGAAGTATGCGTGAAATACAATATCGGATACATTCTGTTCAACGGCGGCAACGGTACGATGGATACATGCGGAAAGATGTACCGGATGTGTGAGAAAAAGGGTCTGGATATCAAAGTTATGGGCATTCCCAAGACAACGGATAACGATATTGCGGTCACCGACCACAGTCCCGGTTTTGCCAGTGCCGCAAGGTTCATGGCAGAAAATACGAAAGAACTGCTGGCGGATGTCAGCGGTCTTGCCATCCATGTCGCTGTGCTCGAGGCGTCCGGCAGAAATGCCGGATGGATCACGGCAGCCAGTGCCATGGCGGAAGATGAAGACGGGCTGAAGCCGGATCTGATCTATCTGCCGGAAGTGCCCTTTGATGAAGAGCAGTATATCCATGATATTGAAGAACTGCTGAAAACAAAGTCGGGAATTGTCGTTGTGGCAAGCGAAGGTTTGAAAGACAAAGAAGGAAATCCTGTCGTAAAGCCGATCTTTAAAGTCGGCCGTTCCGTATACTTCGGCGATGTCAGTGCACATCTGGCAAATCTTGTCATTCAGCGGCTAGGCTATAAAGCAAGAGGCGAAAAGCCGGGCCTGCTGGGCAGGGCTTCGATCGGTCTGCGCAGCGATATCGATGTGCAGGAGGCAGTCATCGCCGGTCAGGAAGCATGCAGAGCGGCACTGGCCGGGGAAAGCGGAAAGATGGTTGCTTTCCGCAGAACATCCGATGAACCGTATGTGATGGAGACATTCCTTGTTTCCATCGATGAAGTCATGATGCATGAAAAGACAATGCCTGCCGAATTCATCAATGAAAACGGAAACGGTGTCACGCCGGCATTCAAAGACTGGTGCCGGCCGCTGCTGGGCGGACCGCTCAGTCCGATGAAAGTATTTGTGAAAGGGGAAAGAATATGATCCGTCTGGATGTTACAGGTCTGCAGGAAACACTGCAGAGTCAGCTGAATCAGATCATGGCAGAGAACACGGATGTTCTCACAAGAGCGCAGAAAGGTGAAGAAAAATATGCGGACAGCCTGGGCTGGCTGAATACAGAAGAATGGGCGGATGGAGAAAAAGTCAGCCGCATTGAAGAAATCGCGGAAAAGATCCGGAAGACATCCGATGCATTCGTACTGATCGGTGTCGGCGGATCCAACAATGCGGCAAGATCCGTGATCGAAGCACTGCGGACACCGGATGCCCCGGAAATCATCTATGCCGGCAATACGCTTTCGGCCAATGCACTGAACCGGATGCTGAAGCAGCTGGAAGGAAAAGACTTCTTCATCGACTGCATCGCCAAGAACTTTGAAACGCTGGAACCGGGTTCTTCCTTCCGTCTGCTGCGGAAGGCACTGAAGGAAAGATACGGCAAAGACTATGCGTCCAGAGTCATCTGCACCGGTACCAGGGGCAGCCGTCTGGATGAACTCTGTCAGGAACAGGGATATGAATTCATCGATTTCCCGCTGGATATCGGCGGCCGCTTTACAGCGATCTCCAATGTCGGACTGCTGCCGATGGCAGTGGCAGGAATCGATATCCGCTCCGTCGTACAGGGTGCTGCGGATATGCAGAAACAGCTGCGCAGCGCACCGGCGGAAAGCAATGATGCATACCGGTATGCGGCCCTGCGGAATCTGTATTACAGAAACGGATGGAAAATCGAGATGCTGTCGTCTTTTGAACCCCAGTTCAGAAACTTCTTCTACTGGTGGACGCAGCTGTTTGCCGAGAGCGAAGGCAAAGACGGAAAGGGTATATTCCCGGTCACCGGTGAATTTACCGAACAGCTTCATTCCATCGGCCAGTATATCCAGGATGGAGAGAACATGATCTTTGAGACATTCCTGAATGTGAAGGAACAGCAGGATTCTCTGGTCATTGAAGCAGATGAAGCAGATGACCGCTTTGATTATCTAAACGGCAAGGATTTCTTCGATATCAATAAGGCTGCATATGAGGCAACGCTGGCAGCCCATGCCCAGAAGTTCCCGTGCAATGTAATTCAGATCGGCAGAATCGATGCCTATCATTTCGGTCAGCTGTTCTGGTTCTTCCAGTTTGCCTGCTATGTATCCTGCGGCATCATGGGAGTTGATCCGTTTGATCAGCCCGGTGTGGAAGCGTATAAAGTACGCATGTTCAATGCGCTTGGAAAATAAGGAGAAAGACCATGGAAAAATATAAAGATCCGTCCTTCAGTACAGAAGAAAGAATCGAAGACCTTCTCTCCCGCATGACGCTGGAAGAAAAAGCAGCCCAGCTCTGCGGCGATCTGGCGGCGTCGTTTATTCAGGACGGAAAACTGAATAAAGAACTTCTGAAAGAAAAATTCCCGGACGGACACGGCCGCTTTACCCAGTATTCCCTGGTCGGACTTGTCGATCCGAAGCAGATCGCGGAGATCACCAATGAAGTACAGAGATACTTCGTGGAAGAAACAAGACTCGGTATACCGGTCGCGCTGCAGTCAGAGAATCTCTGCGGCTATCCGGCTGCCGGCGGAACCCTGTTCCCTGCCCAGATCAACCTCGGCTGTACATGGGAACCGGAACTGGCAGAGAAGATGACGCATATCATCGGCCAGGAAAGCCGCGCGGTCGGTATTACTTCCGCGATGAGTCCGGTCATCGATGTCTCCAATGATCCGCGCTGGGGCAGAACCTATGAAACGTATGGCGAAGATCCATATCTGATTTCCCAGTTCGGCATCAATTATGTCAGGGGCATGCAGGCAGAAGGCGTCAGCTGTATTGCCAAGCATTTCCTCGGATATGCGTCGACCCAGGGCGGTCTGAATACAGCTCAGGCAAGGATCAATGACCGCGAGCTGTATGAAGTCTATGCGACGCCGTTTGAAGCCTGCGATAAAGAAGCGGGTCTTGGCGGTATGATGGCCAACTACGGCGAAATCGACGGACAGCCGGTCATTACAAACAAGAAAATCGCCCGCACCCTGCTCAGAGATACCATGGGCTTCAAGGGTATGCTTACCAGTGACGGTGCAGCCGTACTGAAGCTGTATAACTATTACAAGCTGTCAAAGACGTATGAAGAAGCGGGTCTCTTGGCAAAACTGGGCGGCTGCGATACGGAAATCCCGGTCGGTGCGGCATTCCGCCATCTGCCGGAATATGTCAGAGAAGGAAGAATTTCCGAAGAACTGATCGATGAATCGGTACGCCGCATTCTCAAGATCAAGTTCGATATGGGTCTGTTTGAAAATCCGTATGCGGATACGGAAAAAGTCAGTACGGCAATGGCCAATGCCGAAAAGGAAAAACTCAGCTATGAGATTGCACAGAAATCCATCGTTCTGCTGAAAAACGATGGCGTTCTGCCGCTGAAGAAGGGTACAAAGCTGGCGGTGATCGGTCCCCATGCGGACAGCCTGCGCTATCCTGTTTCCGGCTATACCTATCCGGCATATATCGAAATGATGCAGGCGGGTTCCAGCGGTCAGGAAACGACATTCGGCGGCATTGCGGATGAACAGAAGAAACTGGAAACGGAAAACAAGGACAAAAAGCTGCCGAAGGGTCCGTTCGCAACAATGTATGACATGTTCTCAAAAGAGGACAAGGCAAAGCTTTCCGATATGAATACCGTTCTGCGCAATATGGGCGCCACAACGCTGAAGGAAGCATTATCCGCACGGACTGAGACTGTTTATGCAAAGGGCTGCGATATTACCGGTCCTTCCAGAGACGGATTCAAAGAGGCAGTGGAAGCGGCTGAACAGGCGGATGCGGTGATCATGGCGCTTGGCGGAAACTGCGGCTGGGTCAATGTCACCGGAGGCGAAGGCAAAGACAGACAGTATCTGGATCTGCCGGGTGTCCAGCAGGAACTGCTGGAAGAAGTCGCAAAGACAGGAAAACCGCTGGTCGTCATTCTCTATGGCCCGGGTGTATTTGCCGTCAACTGGGCAGATGAACATGCCAATGCGGTCATCGAGGCATTCATGCCCGGTCAGCATGCGGCAGAGGCAGTCGCAGATGTGCTGGACGGTACGGTCAATCCTTCCGGAAAACTGACGATGTCGGTTCCCCGCTCGGCCGGTCAGATCCCGGTTTTCTACAATCACAGAGCCGGTTCCGGCTACAGATCGGGCGGTGATATTACCGCATCGAGCATCTTCTCGGGCGGCTATGTCGACGGACCTTCCGATCCGCTGTATCACTTCGGCCATGGCCTTAGCTATACATCCTTTGAGATTTCCAATCTGCGCACGGCAGATACATGTCCGACGGACGGTATACTGGAAATCTGCTGCGATGCGGCCAATACCGGAGACAGAGCCGGTGATGAAGCCGTACAGCTCTATACGCATTTCTTCGGTGCCCATGTGACAAGACCTGTCATTCAGCTTTCCGGATTCCGCAAGGTACATCTGGAGGCGGGTGAAAAGAAGACCGTGAAGTTCCGTCTGAAACTGGCACAGCTCGGATATTACAATGAAGATATGGAATTCGTTGTCGAACCGGGCGAACTGACGGTATACTGCGGTGACAGTTCCGATTGTCTGCCCGTCTCAAAGACAGTGGAACTGACCGGTGAAAAGGTCTGTGTAATGGGAAAACGTTCCTATATCTGCGAGACAGAAGTGCTTTGATCCAGGACTCCTCCGGGAGTCTTTTTTTGCGGGAAAAGTCGGAAATCTGTCATCATCATGTCGAAGAATTGGCGGAGGCACAGATGCTTTTCAAAGACAATGGTATACGGATAAACAGATAAAAGGAGTGTGTGGATATGAAAGCAATCATGTTAATGTACGATTCACTCAACAGGCATATGCTGCAGAGTTATGGCTGCGACTGGACAAAAACACCAAATTTCCTCCGTCTTGCGGAAAAGGCAGTGCAGTTTGAAAACTGCTATGTCGGCAGTATGCCCTGCATGCCGGCCAGACGCGAACTGCACACCGGCCGTCCGAATTTCCTGCACCGCAGCTGGGGACCGCTGGAACCGTTTGACGATTCCATGCCGGAAATCCTGAAGAACAATGGCATCTGTTCGCATCTTGTCTCCGATCACCAGCACTATTGGGAAGACGGCGGCGGAACGTATCATACAAGGTATTCCTCCTGGGAATGCATCCGCGGCCAGGAAGGCGATCCCTGGAAAGAAAGACTGACCATGGAACCGAATAAGAAGTCGGTCTTCAAAGCCGGTGAAATGATGTGGAACTTCCCCCTGGGTGCCGCAATGCGTACCCATGACCAGGTCAACCGCACATTCCAGTGCAGAGAGGAACTGACACCGCTGGCAGAGACAGTCAATACGGGTCTTGAATTCATTGATATCAACCATGAAGCAGATCAGTGGTTCCTGCAGATCGAATGCTTTGATCCGCATGAGCCGTTCTTCTGCGATGAAAAATACAGAGAGCATTTTGAAGGTTCGCTCAAGGGAGAAGACGCGCTCGGTGCGGACTGGCCGCCGTATGCGACTGTGCAGGAAAGCGAAGAAGTCATCCGCACAACAAAGAACTACTATGCGGCGCTGCTTGAGAAATGCGATGTCTATCTTGGCAAAGTGCTGGATAAGATGGATGAATATGATCTCTGGAAAGACACGATGTTCATCGTTTGCACCGACCATGGCTTCCTGCTGGGCGAGCATGACTGGTGGGGAAAGACGGCAATGCCGTGCTGGAATGAAATCGCCCATACGCCGCTGTATGTCTATGATCCCCGTTTCGACTGTGCCGGAAAGCACAGCGATGCGTTTGTACAGATGAGCGACTTGGCACCTACCGTTCTGGAATACTTCGGACTGGATATCCCGAAGGATATGACCGGCAAGCCGCTCTGCAATGTCATCGGCAAGGGTGAGAAGATCCATGACTATGTCGTCTTCGGATTTCATGGCGATGAGATCATTGTCACCGATGGTGAATATCTGTATATGAATGCACCGGAGCATCCGGAAGATCCGTATTATGAATATACGCTGATGCCTACCCATATGCGGGCCCGCTTCAGCCCGCAGGAACTGGCTGACTGGCAGCCGGCGGCACCGTTCTCTTTCACAAAGGGAATGCGCACAATGAAGATCAGATGCCTCGGCAGTATGGTCGGCGGCGCAGCCCAGGCAAGAAGCAGCCGTCTGTACAATCTGAAAGAAGATCCGGGACAGCTCCATGAAATCGAAGATGCGGAAGCAGTCGCAAAGATGAAAGGACTGATCCGGCAATACATGCATGAAACAGATGCACCGAAAGAACTGTATCACCGTTACGGAATCGAGGAATAATATGAAGAAATACTTTGTATTGGATATGGGCGGTACATTTATCAAATACGCCCTGATGAATGAAAAGGCAGAAATCCTGGAACATGGAAAGTTCCCGGCAGAGACAGAGAATCTGGAAAAGCTGCTGGAAGATATCGTCAAAGCGGCAAATCCGTACCGCGGGCAGATCGAAGGAATCGCGGTATCGATGCCGGGCCGGATCAATACGGAGGAAGGAATTGCCTGTACCGGCGGTTCTTTCCACTTCTTCCGTGATACTCCGTTTGGAAAAATGCTTCAGGAGCGTTTCGGTCTTCCGGTGACACTGGCCAATGACGGCAAATGCGCCGCGATGGCAGAAGTCGGGGACGGCGCTTTGGCCGGCCATAACAGCGGGGCTGTTATTGTTCTTGGAACCGGTATCGGCGGAGGTGTAGTATTAAATCGTAAAGTGTGGATGGGAGCTACCGGCGGTGCCGGAGAATTCTCCTGGCTGTTAAAAGATTTCCGCCGTTTCGCCGATGAACCGCTGAACTATATGAATGCCATGGGCCTGATCTGGGCCGGAGATACTTCCGCGCCTGCACTGATGCGCATGTATGCCGAAAGAAAGAACGAAGATCCTGCAAAGTTTACCGGTATCAGTTTCTTTGAAGCCTATGACGCAGGAGATCCGGACGCCCATGACGCACTGAAAGAATTCGGACGCCGCGCAGTCGCAGGCATCTATGCCGTACAGTCTGTTCTGGATCTGGAATGCTATGCGATCGGCGGCGGAATCAGCGCCCGGAAAGAAGTTACGGATATCATCCGGGAATGTCTGCAGGAAAAAGTCGCGGAATTCCCCTATGTTCCGTTCTGCACACCGGAGATCGTAACCTGCCGCTATGGCAATGACGCAAACCTGATCGGTGCTCTGCATTTCCACCTGGATCGTATACAGTAAGAGGAAATACAATTTGACGCAAAGAAGTACAAAAACGAATAAAAGATCCGCCCAGGGAATGATCCTGGCGGCGGTTTCACTGGTACAGATACCTCTGATCGTTCTGTACTTCTTTTTGCTTGGAAATTTCACGGACAGACTGATCACAGAACAATGGTCCTACCAGACGGATACGATGAATACATATGCGGCGAACCTGCGGGATGAAATTCAGAAAATCGATCAGTTCCTGTATGCGAAGGAACTCAGTGAAACATATGATGATCTGATCGTGTCCGCAAATGAGTTTGTCAATGAAAACAGCGCCATCACGGAACTGGTATTCTTTGATGAAGAAGGCCGTGAGCTGAACAGAGTGGACAAGGTTTTTACCGGCTATCAGGCTCGATATGATTCGTTCGGCGACCGCGGCTGGTATCTGGATGAACAGGACGGCCAGTATTACATGGTCCGCAATGCAATAGCGGATGACACTGTGATTACCGCGGTCATTTCGATCCGCCGTCTGGCCGCAACGTCTTCAAACATTTACAACATTCCCGGTTCAATCGTATTCAAGCGCGGAGAAGACTTCCTTTCCAGCGCTTTGTGGCAGAGAAGTGTATCTGATCCGATACCGGCAAAGATTACGGAACCTGAAATCGTTCATTCTCTCGGCAGGCAGTATATGCTTTCCGAAACGAATCTGCTCGGCATGCGGATGCTGTACAGTGTTATCTATTATTACGACTTCCGCTGGCTCTATTATTTCGGCTATCTGTTTGTCGGCGTAGCTGTACTTTCATTGGCTGTTACCATGTTCTACCTTCGCCGTACGATTCTGAAACCGATGTCGGAAATGGAAACAGTCATGGATGAAATCGGCAGCGGCGATATGGAGAAGAGACTGCCGGAAGGCACAAGCAAGGAACTCGCTGCGATTTCAGATACATTCAATACAATGATGGATCATCTGCGCGATGCCAAGATCGAATCCTATGAGCAGCGTCTGACTGCCAGACGTGCCAAGACAGATGCGCTGCGTCTGCAGATCCGCAGGCACTTCTTCCTGAACTGTCTGAAAAACATCTATGCGATGGCAAGCACCGGCAATATGGACGGCGTCAAGCAGACGGCACTGCTGTTATCGACCAACCTGCGCTATACCCTGAACTTTGACAATGATTCGGTTCCTTTGAAAGAAGAACTGAAGATGTGCGAGGACTATATCAAGCTGCAGGGAATCGGTCAGCCGTTGAAACCGATGATCGTCATTGAGAGCGACCCGGAACTGGATGACTTCGCGATTCCGCCGGTATCGCTGTTAACGATTCTTGAGAATTCCTGTAAATACGGTTCTGTACCGGATAATCCGCTGATCATCCGGATTCAGACAGCGGTCCGAAGTCTTGATGATCAGAAATATGCAATCATTACGGTCAGAGACAATGGCAGGGGATACGATAAAGATATGCTGAAACTGCTGAACCAGGATATAGATCAGGTCAAACAGCAGAATCACATCGGCATGGCAAACACACTTCTTCGTTTCCGGATGCTTTACGGGGATGACTGTTCGGTTCTGTTTTCCAATAATAATGGCGCTAAAGTGGATCTGATGATTCCGATGAAAATGAATAGTGAGGCAACAGATGAAACTGTTAATTGTGGATGATCAGCTGGCAACGCTCACCGGTCTCAAAACCGGGATCGACTGGCAGTCAATCGGTTTCAATGAAGTGGATACAGCACAGAACGCGATGGAAGCGAGAATTTCCTTTGCCAGAAGCGTACCGGATGTGATGCTGTGCGATATTGAAATGCCTGTGGAAACCGGGATCGACCTGAGCACCTGGGTGCGTGACCAGGGATATCAGACAAAGATTCTTTTTCTGACATGCCATTCGGATTTTACCTATGCCCAGGAGGCAATCCGTCTTGGGGTATCGGATTACATCGTTCAGCCGGCACCCTATCACAGGATCCGTGAAAAGGTCGAAAAGGCGCTGCAGACGATTGCAGAGGAGAGCTCCAGGAAAGCAATGGCGGATCTTGGCCGTTCCTATTCCAATAATGAAGCTGAAATTGCCAGCAGTATGTGGCGCGGCTATATCATGCATACCATACAGGAGGATGCCCTGCAGGGGCTGCCGGATTTCCCGGCGGCGGATCGGCCGGTATACCTGGTTCTGCTGCAGTATGTTCAGCAGACGGAAAAGATCAAGGACTGGACAGAGCACAGTCTGGTACTGGTCATGCATAATGCCATCCGGGATATCTTTGATAAAAAGAAATACAACCGGGTTGCGGCACTCATGGAGCCGAAGACCTTTGCCCTGGCAGTACAGGCAAAAACCGGAGAACTCGGCAGGGAAGAACTGGTTCAGCTTCTGCACTATCTTGAAAACATGTATGACATGTATATGCCATGCAGTATTGCATACTATATTGCAGGAGAGGGAGAATTCTCAGCTCTTCATGATAAATGGCAGTATCTGATCAGCCTGCGCAATGCCAATGTAACCGGTCAGAAAGGTCTGTTTGTTGAACAGAGCGTCAGTGCAGACAATGAATACAAGGAACAGTTCTACCGCTGGAATATGATCCTGCAGAACAGTGGCGGTGCAGCGATGGAAGAGGACGCAGTCAGACTTCTGCGCAGCTATGCGGCGGAAGGGCATCTGAATCAGAGCGTTCTGATTTCCATCTACCGTGATATTACCCGTCTGATGCTGACAATCGGACATTCTGTCGATATCCAGGCTGTTATGAAAGAAGGTAAGAATGAGCGTCTGTATGCAGATGCCATGCATTCACAGTCCGCAATGGAGGAACTGATTCATCTGATTGCGTCTGTTTATGACAGTGAAAGCAAAACAGAGGACAGCAAAAGCATCGTTTCGACGATCAAAGACTATATCGACGAACATCTCGGCGACAATATCCGGAAAGAGGATCTTACGGAGCTTCTGCATCTGAATGAAGATTATCTGACCAGGATCTTCAAGAAGGAAACAGGCAAATCGATCAAGTCTTATATTATTGAACAGAAAATGCTGGCGGCCAGAGAACTGCTGCAGACAACATCTTTATCCGTAAGCAGCGTTGCCATCCAGATGGGATACTCCAACTTCTCGCATTTTGCGGCTTCCTATAAAAAAGAATTCGGTATCACGCCGGCCGAGGAAAAGAAGAAATGAAGCTGCTTGTCCAATCAGATGATTTCGGAATTACCATGGGCACTGCGCATGGGGCGGT
The DNA here is from genome assembly GCA_902786245.1 of uncultured Erysipelotrichaceae bacterium. Lineage (GTDB taxonomy): Bacteria > Bacillota_I > Bacilli_A > Erysipelotrichales > Erysipelotrichaceae > Bulleidia. Next base: position 18,643 of record CADABS010000003.1, on the reverse strand, counting down.
GTATGCCATTGAACACGGGATTATCCGGAATACCGGTCTGTTTGCCAATATGCCATACGCAGAACAATGCGTATCACTGATCATACCGCTGCTGGATCGGGCGGCTTTCGGAATTGATCTGAATGCGGTCAACGGTCCCAGTGTACTTGGATACAGGGCAGTGCCGTCGCTCTGTCATGAAGACGGCTCATTTCTGAGCATCCGGGAAAACAAAGCACTGGATCATGAAGAAAACGGAATGGACCATGTCTGCACCGAAGAACTGTATGCGGAATTCCATGCCCAGATTGAACGGTTTATACAGATGACGGGCAGAAAACCGGATTATGTGCATGGCCATGCGTATATGACAAAGAAAACAACCGATGTCATCAGAGCACTGGTCCATGAATATAGTGTTCCGTATTCCATGGATTTTGCAAAGCTGCCGGATGCGGTGATGCCTTCCATGGGCTGGTATACTTTCGGAACGATGGAACAGCAGCTGAATGAAGATCCGCTGTCGTATATTCTGGAAGACAGAAGCGGGTATCTCGGTCACGGATACGGATATCTGATCACCCATTGCGGATTTCTCGACAGCGATACGCTGCGTCTGCCGTTCAATATCTGCCGAAGGAAGGATCTGGAGGCAGTGACATCGGAAAAAATACATGAATGGATCCGGAAAAATGATATTGAACTGATTACATTCAGGGATATCGCTGCACAGATCACAGAATAGGAAAGAAAAACGATTTTCTGTTATACAGGAAGTCGTTTTTTTGTTATAGGATTTTCAACAAGTCGAAAAACTGTCCTTACGATATCGATTAAGCAGTAGAGTGCAGTTCCCTGAAACCGCTATCTTATAGGTGCAAAGAGAAATACAAGAGAATCAGGAGGTGTCACATATGGCTGAAAAAGGTGAAGTTCTGGTTGAGGTGAAGAACCTGAACAAAAACTTCGGTGTGACTGTTGCTTTGCACAACGTAAACATGACGATCAAGCGCGGCGAGATCCGCGGACTGATCGGTGAAAACGGATCGGGCAAATCCACCGTCACATCGATCATCGCTGGTATCCAGCCTGCAACCAGCGGTGAGATGTTCTACAAGGGACAGCCCTGGAAACCCAAGGATTCCCTGGAAGCCCTGCATAACGGCATCGGAATTATCGTTCAGGAAATGGGAACGGTTCCTACCATCTCGGTTGCGGAAAACATCTTCATCGGCGACTATGACAGATTCAGAGTCGGACCGGTCATCTCAAAGAAAAAAATGGTCGCGGAAGCACAGAAAGCACTGGAGAGCATCGGTGTCACAGACATCAACGCCGCCAGAGTTACAAGGATGTACAACATGGAACAGCGCAAGCTGATCGAAATTGCCAAGACCATGGCGCATGATCCGGAAATGTTCGTTGTCGATGAAACAACGACAGCCCTTTCGGAAAGCGGCCGTGAAATCCTGTACAAGCTGATGCGCAAAGCAGCGGATGACAACAAGGCAGTCGTATTCATCAGCCATGACCTGGAAGAAATCATGGATAAATGCGATACCCTGACAGTCCTGCGCGACGGCGACATCATCGGTTCTCTTGAAAAAGATGAATATGATCCGGATCTGATCAAAAAGATGATGATCGGCCGTGAGGTCAAAGGCGACTACTACCGTTCCGATATGGACGGATATGATGAAGAGGTTGTGCTGAGAGCGGAAAACATCACAACGATGCAGGATCTGCTCTGCTTCAATCTGGAACTGCATAAAGGTGAAATCCTCGGAATCGGCGGCCTGTCCGAATGCGGCATGCATACACTGGGCAGAGCGCTGTACGGTCTGGAAGACATCGTCGACGGAAAGGTCACGATGACAGCTACCGGCACCGAGATCAAAACACCCGAGATCGCATTCAAAAACGGTATGGGCTATGTCTCCAAGAACCGTGACCAGGAATCTCTGGTTCTCAACGGATCGATCGGCGTCAATATCCAGAGTACCGGCTATAAGGCAAATTCAAACGGCATCTTCATTTCCGATAAGAAGGAAAGAGACTACGCACAGCTGCAGGTAGACAACCTGGCAATCAAGTGCAATAACATCTTCCAGCCGGTCAGTGCGATGTCCGGCGGCAACAAGCAGAAGGTTGTCTTCGGCAAATGGCTCGCAGCGGATTCGCAGGTGCTGATTCTTGACTGCCCGACCAGAGGCGTTGACATCGGTGTCAAGGCAGCGATGTACAAACTGATCAATGATATGAAAAAGAAAGGCAAGTCGATCGTACTGATTTCGGAAGAACTTCCGGAACTCTGCGGTATGGCGGACCGTCTGCTGATCATGCGGGATGGTGAAATCACCGGCGAATTCCTGAGACCTGACGGATTCGACAATACAGAACTGATCGACTGCATGATCTAAGGAGGAATCAGGATGACAACGAAATCTGACGCAATCAATGAAGAACGCGCTCCTCAGCTGACGCTGATCGACCGCATCAACATCATCAAGAATCACCGGTTCTTCCCGATCATCTTCCCGCTGACAATGCTTGTGGTACTGTTCCTGCTGTTCGTTGTACTGACCGGCGGAAAGTTCCTGAAGGCATCGGTCATCACCGGTATCTTCAACCAGTCGCTGATCATCGGCACACTGGCAACCGGCGTGGCATTCATCTATACGACCGGCAACATCGACTTCTCGGTCGGCGCGGTCATGGGTCTTGCCTGTGTCATCGGAGCGATGGCCTATCAGGCAACCAACAGCATGCTGGTGCTGATCCTGGTCACAGCCCTGTGCGGCATCGGCATCATGATGATCAACTGTACGCTGGGGGTGGTATTCAAAATCATGCCGGCGATGGTCGCTATCGTGGCCCAGTCGATCTACAGCGCATTATGTATCGTACTCGTCGGTGCGGCTCCTCTGAAGGTTGACTTCAAGAGCTGCCAGGCACTGGAAGGAAACTTCCGCTATATCGCATTCGTGCTCTACTTCCTGACCTGTCTGATCCTGTATCACAGAACAGCGATCGGCCGCAAGCTGAGATTCATCGGCGGCAACGAAACCTGTGCAGTACAGACCGGTATCAATAAAACAAAAACACTGTATCTGTCATTCCTGTTTGCCGGCATCGGCGTCGGTCTGGCAGGTGTATTCCAGACACTGAGAACCGCGAATGTCGCTTCGAATGTCGGCGCCGGTATGGGTATGGATGTCATGCTCGCAACTGTCCTTGGCGGTATGTCGATCTTCGGCGGTACAAAATCCAACTGCTTTGCAGGTCTGATCGGTGCTATTACAGTAACGATCCTGGACAAGGGACTTCTGATGCTGGGTGTCTCTTCCACAATGATCCAGGGCGTGCGCGGTGTGATCTTCCTTCTGCTGGTCTTCCTGAACAGCGAACGTCCGAAGACACTGCCGTCCAGACAGCAGTTCTAAACAGAATAACACGATGACAAAATCATATAATTGAAAAGGAGAGAAAGAAAATGTCATTCAAAAATTTACTGAAAAAAGGAGCAGCGATTGCTCTGGCAGCGACCATGCTGGCAGGATGCAGCGACGGCGGTGCATCCGGTACAGATTCCGGTGAAGGCGGATCCGCTTCGAATCAGAGTTTCAAGATCGGTGTCCTGGAAGTGGCACTGAACGACGAAAGCACAAACAGAGCAGATTACTTCAGAAACTACATCGGTCCGGAATACAACTGTGAATTCATGTTCTCGGAAGCTATCTCTGATCTGGAAGCAGCGCTGACATTCCTCGAGAATGCGGCAGACGCAGGATGCGATGCAGTCATCAACTACTACCCGATCAAGGACAACACAGAACAGCTCGTTATGAAGGCACAGGAACTGGGTCTGGTCTTCGTCGAAAACGGCGGCCGCGGTCCGGCAAACGATGCGGTTTACGCAGCGGCATATGACAACTTTGCGGGCGGCTTCCAGGCTGACCAGCCGGCAACCGGTGCACTCTTCAAGGAATGGATGGAAGAGAACATTGATGTCAGCACAGAACACGGCTATCTGATCGCAACCGGCGGTGCTTATCAGGGCAACGACCAGCAGACACAGATTTCCGCAAATATGCTTTCTGCACTGGAAGAACTGTATGGTCTGAAGTTTGATCTGTCCAAGGAAGAACTGTATCAGTCCTCTTCACCGATCGAAGCAACCAATGACAAGGGTATCGCAGTTTACTGCTATCCTGGCATGACAAACCAGAACGGCTGGACAGAAGGTCTGACAGCTGCTCTGCAGACAGGCAAGTATGACTATATCCTCACAGCACCGAACGTCATCGGTTCGATCGGCACAGCTGTCAATGAACTTGAAACAGCAATGAAGAAAGACTTCACATGGATCGGTTTCGGAACATTCGGCGATGCGCTGACAACAGCAATCACAACAAATGACTCCTTCGGCAACCAGACACTGAGCATGTCCACTGTCAAGTTCACATCGATCGTTTCCGCGATGGCATTCGCAAAGGTTTACAACACTCTGACAGGCCACAATGATGTCAACCTCGTAAACGGTGAAACAGCTGTCAACCTCTTCAGAATGAACGCGGTTACTTCTCCGGATCAGCTCACAGCAATGGCTTCCTGGGATACAACAGACAAATGGGTCGCAGATATCGACTTCGTCAACAGCCTGATCACAGAAAGAGGCGGCGCAAAGACAAACGAAGAATTCCAGAACAACATCTATGCGCTCGACTATGACGCAATCTATGCCCGCTTAGGCAAATAATCACAAGAAACAGAGTTTTGAATCAATTGTAATTGAAATGTCAGTGATGAGGAGGATTACAACATGAAAAACAGTAATATCAAAGATACACTGCTGCATATAGCCAAAGCCGTTGCCGTACCGCTGATCGTATGGGCAATCATGGAAGTGATTGACAGATCAGCTGTAGGCATGGGCGTCATCAACAATATGGCAGACGTGAAAACACTGTTCCGTAATCTGATCTCATCGCTGGCATTCGCATTGGCAATCAGCACCAACCTGAACTGCGGACGTATGGATCTCTCGATGGGTGCCCAGATGTATGTCGGTGTCATCTTCGGCGGAAATATCGCACTGTCCCTGGGACTCGGCGGAATCGGCGTCCTGCTGATCTCGATGGTCATCGGCGGCCTGTGCGGTCTGCTGATCGGTACACTGTTCGTCAATCTGCGGATCCTGCCGATGGTACTCGGCCTTGGCATGACGCTGGTCTTCGAATGCATCTGCTTCGCAATCAACAACCAGCAGGGTGTCATCTTCTTCGGCCGTCCGGGTGTCGAAATTCTCTCGAATATCACATTCATCATCATCATTACCGCAGCCATCGTTCTGATTGCCCACTATCTGTTCCAGTTCTCCAGATTCGGCTTCCGCTACAGAGCAATTCAGGGAAGCCAGAAGCTGGCATCGGATGCAGGTATCAACATCTTCACAAACTGTGTTCTCAGCTATGTGATCGCAGGTATCCTGGTTGCCTGTGCAGGTGTCTTCACAACCGCATACAGCGGAGCGCTGACACCGGTCCTGGGCATGAGCTCCAACGGTCAGGTATTCTCGAACATGTTCCCGATGGTCATCGGCGCATGGATCGGCGGTCTCTGCAACAACCGTGAAGTCGGTGTTCTGGCAGGTGCTGTATCCGTCAATCTGCTGATCCTCGGTTTGGCAAAACTGGGTGTATCCAGCAGCGTACAGAACGTTATCGTCTATACACTGTTTCTGATCTTCGTCGTATACAACACGAACAAGCATAAGATTGCCTATGCCAAGGCCCGCAAAGCCCGCAAGGCACTGGCACAGAAAACACTGGCAGAAAGAACTGCCGGATAAAAGCAAAATTTCCCTTTCGAATCACTGAAAAGCCTTATCGTTGCCGGTATCTGGAAACGGTAAGGCTGTTTCATTACAGAAAATAAGGAGTGAGAATATGAAAGCTGTCATGGTTATGTATGATTCGCTCCGTCTGCAGGATCTTCCCTGTTATGGCGGTACGGCAATCGAACTTCCGAATTTCAAAAGACTGGCGGAACATACCGCAGTCTTTGACAACAGTTATGTCTGCAGTATGCCCTGCATGCCCGCAAGGCGTGAGCTGCATACCGGCAGAGCAAACTTCCTGCACAGAAGCTGGGGTCCGCTGGAACCGTTTGATGATTCCATGCCGGAACTTCTGAAACAGAACGGCATCTATTCCCGGATCGTGACCGATCACAACCACTATGTGGAGGACGGCGGTGCGACATACTGCACGAGATACAGTACATGGGAATGCAACAGAGGCCAAGAGGGCGATCCCTGGCAGGCAAGTGCCGGACCGGTACCGGAAAGCACACATTCCAGGCCGCTTTCTGACAAAGCACCGGCACCGATGCGCAGTCTGTTCAACCGCATGCACGGTCAGGATATGCTCAACCGGGCAAGCTATCAGAGTACAGCGGATTATCCGCAGGCAAGGACCTTTGCCCAGGGTATCGATTTCATCGAAAAGAACCACCAGTATGACAACTGGTTTATCCAGATCGAAACGTTTGATCCGCATGAACCGTTTGATACGCCGGATCAGTATATTTCAAAGATCTGCGATCCGGATACGATCGGCGAACTGGACTGGCCGCCGTATGCACCGGTCACGGAAACAGAAGAAGAGATCCGCTCCTTCCGCATGCATTATCTGGCTCTGCTGGCATTCTGCGATGAATCGCTCGGAAAGGTACTGGATGCGTTCGATGTGTATGATCTCTGGAAGGATACGATGCTGATCGTCAATACCGATCATGGCTATATGCTCGGGGAACACGGCTGGTGGTCCAAGGGATCCATGCCGGATTATCAGGAAACCATGCATACGCCGTTCTTTATCTGGGATCCCAGATCGAAAGTACAGGGCGAAAGAAGACAGGCACTGGTGCAGACCATCGATATCGCGCCGACGGTCCTGGATTTCTTCGACATTGATATTCCGAAAGATATGCTCGGCAAGCCGCTGGGAAAGACGGTTGCGGAAGATACATCCGTCCGTGAATATGCGCTGTTCGGCTATCATGGCGGAACACTGAATGTTACCGACGGCAGATACAAACTGATGCTGGCGGCGAAGAAGGATGCTCCCCAGGGCTATGACTATACATTGATGCCTACGCATATGAGAGCACGTTTCTCGGTGCAGGAACTGCAGCAGGCAGAATGGAGAGAACCATTCTCCTTTACCAAGGGATGTCATGTCATCGCGGTTCCGACCCCGAACAAATATCCGGCCGGCGATGTACTGAAGCCCGGCTGTGAGCTGCTGTTCGATCTGCAGGAAGATCCGGGTGAAATGCATCCGATCGAAAACAGAGAGGTCACGGCACGTCTGAAAGCAGCGCTCAGAGAGCTGCTGAAAGAAAATGACGCACCGGCAGAACTGTACGATACATACAACTGGTGAGAATATGGCAGAGAGACCGAATATTATTGTTTTCAATCCGGATGAAATGCGCTGGGATACGATGCGGCATATGGGCAATCCGGCCGCAAAGACGCCGTTCCTGGATGAATTTGCCAGAACAGAGGCAGTATCGTTCCGCAATGCCTATTGCCAGAACCCGGTCTGTGTCCCAAGCAGATGTTCTTTCTTTACGGGTCTCTATCCGCATGTGCATGGACACCGTACTATGGCCCATCTGCTGCGTCCCGGAGAGAGTTCGCTGTTCAATGAACTGAAAGACAACGGATACCATGTATGGATGAATTCCAGAAATGATCTGCATGCGGCCCAATATGAAGGATGGCTGGAAGAAAACGCGGATGAAATCTTCTATGGCGGTGAGACAAAGCCGGCACCAGGAACGGTGAATCCCGATGTCAGAGGGACAATGGATTCCAAAAACTTCTATTCTCATTTCGGCGGTGAGTTGAAACTGGATGAAAACGGAAAAAACTATACCAGGGACGATGAGGCAGTAGATGCATTGATTCACAGGATCAAGCATCCAGTGAATGACAAACCGCTGCTCGGATTTGTTGGACTGATGTATCCGCATACGCCCTATCAGGTGGAAGAACCGTATTTCTCGGCAATCGACAGAACAAAACTGACGCCGCGGGTAAAACCGGAAGAGTGCACGGGCAAGCCGAAGATGGAACAGAGACTGCGCGATCTGCAGCATATGCAGGCATATACAGAAGAAGACTGGGATGAACTCAGAGCCGTGTATCTCGGCATGGTCATGAAAGTGGATGACCAGTTCAGACGGGTATGCGAAGCACTGAAAGAAGCCGGTATCTATGATGATACAGCGATCTTCTTCCTGAGCGACCACGGCGATTTCGACGGTGACTACGGATTGCCGGAAAAGGCACAGAACTGCTTTGAAGACTGTCTGACAAAAGTACCGTTCCTCGTCAAGCCTCCCAACGGGGAAGCAGTTGATCCGGGTGTAAGCGATGCCCTGGTGGAATTGGTAGACTTCTATGCGACAGTGATGGATTATGCAGGCGTGAAGCCGGATCATACCCAGTTCGGCAGAAGCCTGAGACCGGTGCTGGCAGACAGAAGCGCGAAATTCCGTGACTATGTCTTCTGCGAAGGCGGCAGAATGCCAGGTGAAGAACACTGTGATGAAAGTCATATCAACGGATCGAACGGTTCCCCGCCGAGCTTTGTCTACTGGCCCCGTCAGACTGCACAGCGGGAAGATGATACGCATGTCAAGGGAACGATGATCTTTGACGGCACATATAAATACATCATGCGCCAGGATGAAACAGATGAATTCTATGACCTTTCTGCTGACCCGCAGGAACGCTATAATAGAATCGATGATCCGGCGTATGCGTCAAAGATTCGCGAACTGGAAAAAGCCATGCTGAAGTGGTACCAGGGGACCTGTGATACCGTGCCACTGGATTTCGATGCCAGATTCAATCATGAAATGCTGTGGGCAATGTTAAAGGCCAACTGCATCGATGATGAAGAAAGAAAACTGGTTCGTGACGCGATCTGGGCGGATATGAAAATGCCGCATGTCATGGAACTGCTGCGAAAGCACAGAGAGGGGAAATAATCATGTCATTACTGCATCTGAGTTTTACAAGCAAATACCTTTGCGGGACGACGGACGTCAATGTGATCCTGCCGGACCTGCCGTATGGAAAAGACCCGAAGGATTTCTATATGTCCGGTGAAAAGTACAAGGTGCTCTGGCTTCTCCACGGCACATTCGGCGACTATTCCGACTGGCTGCGCAAGTCCAATGTCGAACTGTATGCCTGTGAAAAGCAGATCGCAGTGGTCATGCCCTCTGCGCTGAATTCCAATTATATCGACTGGAAGACATTCAGCATGGGATATAACATGTTCTCTTATTTCTTTGAAGAACTGATGCCGGCTGTCTACGGCTGGCTGCCCGTTTCACAGAAGCGGGAGGATAACTTCATCGCCGGTCTGTCCATGGGCGGCAGGGGAACATGCGTCTATGCCTTTGCCCATCCCGAAAAGTTCGCGGCTGCCTACAGTTTCTCGGCTTCTCCCAATGAACTGAAAGAACCCGATCCGGCCAATCCGTTTGCGGCCAGGGAAGTCACCCTGATCAATAACTTCGGCGGGATGGAAGGCTATAAGAACTCACCGCTGAATCTCTGGGATATCATCCGGAAGAATGTCGAGGAGGGCGTATCCATGCCGAAACTGTACTTTGCCAGCGGCGACAAAGATCCGATTGCCTATAAACCGTTTCTGGCATTCCGGGAATACGCGAAAGAACTTGGACTTGACGCGGAATTCTTCGAGATCCCGGGATACTCGCATGAATGGCGGTTCTGGGATCTGTGTCTGCAGGACGCGCTGGCCAGATTCATCCCGGATGAAAACAGAAAACCGCTGTTCTGAACAGCGGGTCAAAGTGCTGCGTATCAGCAGCATTTTTTCATATTCCGGAAAAGTATTCCGGCAGTACTTTCATGCACCGGGTAACGGCGTTATTGAGGTATTTGCCCCGCAGAGATACGAGGGAATAGCTGCGTATGAATGTATGATCTGCGATTTCAACAGGGTGCAGGCCGCTGATCCGATGCTTTTTCAGGTATCTGTCGCTGAGCAGTACAAGTCCGCTGCCGTTCAGGCACATCTGCAGAAGGACGTCATTCGAGATGCTTTCAGTGATCTGATCAGGAGAACAGTGCAGATTATGCAGCAGCGGTTCGATGCAGCGGCGCATGCCTGAGCCGGCTTCCCGCAGCAGAAACTGTTTCTGCCTCAGCAGGTCCAATGAAACCGATCGTTCCGGGATGCAGGCATCTGTACAGTACAGACGGAGTGTTTCACGGAAAAGAGGTACAGATTCCAGATCGGGATCATCCGGACTGTCGATCACTGCAATATCACACGCGTTTTCATGAAGCATTTTCCGGATCGTACTGCTGTTATGCACGCTGACGCTGAGATCGATATCCGGCATTTTTCCTCCGATGAACTGTATGAGATCGGCGAGAACGGTTTCGCCGACAGAAACGTTGACAGCCAGCCTGCACCGGAAGAATGAAGAACTGTCCCGTAGAAAACTGATAGATTCATCGAAACGGGCTATGATTTCTTCAGAATACCGACGGAGTGATTCGCCTGCTTCGGTCAGATAGATCCGTCGGTTAAGACGGTCAAACAGTTTCACATGATAAAACGATTCCAGTTCACTGACTGCTTTTGATACAGCCGGCTGTGTCATGTTCAGTATTTCTGCTGCGCCGGTCATGGACATCGTCCGGCACACAACGATAAATATTTCCAGATGCCGCAGAGTCATATTATTACCTATCGATTATGTAAAATATATTAACATAAATATATTTATATGAATATAAAGCGCATATAATATTCACGTGCGAGGTAATAACATGAAGAAAAATGTCAGTCTGTTCGAACTATTTCTGTCAATGATGACTATATCCGCATTCACCTTCGGCGGCGGTTTTGTGATCATCGGAATGATGCGGAAAAAGTTCTGCGATGAACTCGGATGGGTCACGGATGAAGAGGTTCTTGATATGACTGCGATTGCCCAGTCGGCACCGGGAGCGCTGGCTGTCAACAGTGCAGTGATCTTTGGATACCGTATTGCCGGAATTGCTGGTGCGCTGCTTTCAGCACTGGCAACTGTCATACCGCCGATCGTAATCATCAGTGTTATCTGTATGATCTACGATGCATTCTCTTCCAATCTCATTGTGCAGACGGCATTGCGGGTCATGCGGGCAGGTGTAGCAGCTATTATTGTCGATGTGATCATCGACCTTGCCGGCAATGTGATCAAGGCGAAGAATATCATGAATATCTGTCTGATGATTGCGGCATTCATTGCGGCATGGTGCTTCAAAGTGTCATCGATCACGATCATTCTTCTGTTTATCGTTCTCGGTATTGCGGTTTCCGCTTTGGGAAACAGGGAGGCTGCCTGATGCTGTTTCTTGAATTGTTTATCGTATATTTCCAGATCGGACTGTTTGCGTTCGGCGGCGGATATGCGGCAATGCCGCTGATTCAGAATCTTGTCGTTGAGGGAAAACAATGGCTGACAATGGCGGAATACGCCGATCTTACAACGATTGCTGAAATGACACCGGGTCCGATCGCGGTCAACAGCGCAACGTTTGTCGGTCAGAAAATGGCAGGTCTGCCCGGCGCAATTGTCTGTACGTTTGGCTGTATCCTTCCTTCTCTGATCATCGTCCTGACCCTGGCATATTTCTATACGAAATACCGTGAGCTCAGAATCATAAAAGCTGTTCTCGGCGAACTTCGGCCTGCAGTTGTCGCAATGATTGCATCTGCCGGACTGACGATCCTGATGATGGCTCTGTTCGGAACCGGCAGCATTTCAGAAATCCGCGGATTAAGGATCATCGAATTCATACTGTTTCTGACCGCGTTATTTGCGCTTCGAAAGTACAAGGTGAATCCGATCCTGGTCATTTTCGGAACAGCAATTTGCGGAACCGTTCTGTATATGCTGATTGGATGACAGAATATCTGATCATTTTTCTGCCCGCACGGTTATTCATGAACATCAGGAAATATCTGTTTGTTTAACTCGAACTGCGGCGCATGATCGATGTCATCTGGGGAACGATATGATCCAGGACCTCTCGGTAGGCACAGATGTCATCCGTCAGCCAGCAGACATTCTGCCTGCGGCATCCGCCATTGCACATACGGACATACGGGCATCCTTCACAGGGTGCCTTTGTGCATTTTGATGCCGCCATGAATTCTTTTGCCTGCGGGGTTTCGCGCATCTGTGCAAAAGAAAGATCATTCAGATTGCCGAGCCTCTTTTCATCCAGACAGTAGAAATCACAGGGATATACGTCGCCATTGGATTCAATGACGAACTGGGTCGTACAGCGGCCGATATAGCCGCACTGATAGGGTGGGAAACCCTGCATCATACCGGCGATGTTTTCAAACAGATTGACGGACATTTTTCCGCCCTTTTCAAAGTCTTTCCGCCAGCAGTCAAAGAACGTATTGTAAAACGATGCATAGTCTTCCGGCAGCAGTGCCAGTCCTCTGGTATCTCCGTTGAGTTCCGGCAGGCAGGGGATCAGCTGGATGTAGTCAAAATGATGGTCTTTATAGAAACTGAACAGCGCCTTGGGATGCTTTGAAAGTTCATGCGTCACGACCGTCAGGATATTGTATTCGACCTTTGCCTTTTCCAGCAGGGAGATGCCTTTCATGACCCTGTAGAAGGCACCTTTCTTTTCTGCGTCATAGCGGTTGGAATCATGCATGGACTGATATCCGTCCAGACTGATGCCGAGCAGGAAGTTTCTCTCATGGAGAAACTGTGCGAATTCTTCTGTCAGAAGCGTCGCATTTGTCTGCATGGACCAGTGCACTTCAATGCCCGGATGCGCATCCAGAAGAGAAGCGAATTTCTTAAAGTAGTCCAGACCTGCGACGGTCGGCTCGCCGCCCTGGAAGCTGATGTTTGCCTTTCCCTGTTCCTGCAGTTCTTCCGCAATTCTTTTTACAAGGGTCTCCAGTGTTTCATCCGTCATGACACCGGTGCTTGCGACATCGCGGTTTTCGCTGACATCCGCATAGAAACAGTACCGGCAGCGCAGATTGCACAGGGAAGAAGCAGGTTTGATCAGCATGGATATTTCTTTCATAGCATGAACCTCCACATACATCTATTGTACAGAATACAGCATGTTTTTGCATGCAAGCGTCTATAATGGATGCGGAAGGTGAACATATATGGATGATGAAATCATGGAGATGCTGAGAAAACTGCCCGGCAATGGCGAACAGTATGATGTTTCCAATGTACAGGCGGATGAAAATTCAAAGCTGCGGGGGAAGACCATTATTTTTCTGGGCAGTTCGGTAACATTCGGCGCTGCTTCCTTTGAGCAGTCGTTCGTGGAATATCTGCAGGCGATTGCCGGGATCATTCCCATCAAGGAAGCCGTCAGCGGTACGACGCTGGTTACGAGCGAAGAAAATAACTATATTGAACGAATGCATACACTGCCGAAGGATATCAAAGCGGATGCTTTTATCTGTCAGCTGTCCACGAATGATGCCTCCAAAGACAAGCCGTTGGGTCAGCTGAGCAGAAACGGACAGTATGATACGGAAACGATTACCGGGGCAATGGAATATATCATTGCATATGCAAAACAGACATGGAACTGTCCGGTATACTTCTATACCGGCACAAAGTATGACAGCCCGCTGTATGCGTCCATGGTACAGCGCCTGTATGAAATCAAAAATAAATGGAATATCGATATCATCGATCTCTGGAATGATGAAGAGATGTGTACAGTCAGTCCGAAAGACTATGCGCTGTATATGGCTGATCCCAGACATCCGGTAAAAGCCGGGTATCTGAAATGGTGGACACCGAAATTCCTGTCATTCCTGAATGAACATCTGGTTAGCGATTGACGTGCCATGTAAGCATGGTTCTGTTATGATTGCGTATGAAAGTTGCAGGTGAATATATGAAGTATGATCCTTTGTTTCAGCCCTATGCGTCCAACCGGTACTGCGTGACCGCCGCCAACGGCATGGTCGCGACCGGGTCGAATCTTGCGTCCGCTGCCGGACTGGAAGTCATGCGCAGAGGCGGCAACGCAATTGATGCGGCAGTTGCGACAGCGGCAGCGCTGACCGTCGTTGAACCGACCGCAAACGGACTGGGCTCCGATTCCTTTGCCCTGGTCTGGGTCAGGGATACATTATACGGTCTCAATGCGTCAGGCCGGGCTCCGATGAACATTTCGCTGGAAGCGGTCAAGGCAAAAACGGAAGACGGAAACATGCCGAAATTCGGCTGGACACCGGTCATGGTTCCAGGTGCCGTCAGCGCCTGGTCAGCGCTTGTAAAAAGATTCGGAAAACTCAGTCTGCAGGAAGACCTGGCTCCGGCCATCCGCTATGCGGAAGAAGGCTATCCGGCCGGTCCGATGCTTTCTGCGATGTGGGAGAGAAGCACAAAGATCTTCCATCAGCGGTTTGACGGAAAGCCGGAATATGACGAATGGTTCCGCACCTTCACGAAAGACGGGGAATCCTATCATTTCGGCGATATCATCAGACTTCCCAATCATGCAAAGACACTGCGTCTGATTGCGGAAACAGACGGTGAAGCATTCTATAAAGGCGAGATCGCGGAACAGTTCGTCCGTCAGTCTGAGCGGGACGGAGGATATTTCTGCTATGAAGATCTTGCGTCATATCAGCCGGAATGGGTCACGCCGATCTCGGTCAATTACAGAGGCTATGATGTCTGTGAGATTCCGCCGAACGGACAGGGTATCACTGCCCTGATGGCATTGAATATTCTGAAGAATTTTGAATTTGCCGCAAAAGACAGCGCGGATACATATCATAAGCAGATCGAGGCAATGAAGATCGCATTTGCGGATGCCAAGCATTATGTGACCGATTCCAAATGCATGACAGTGGATCCTGCTTTCTTCCTTTCGGATGAATACGGAAAGATGCGGGCAGCGGAAATAACGGAGAAATCCGCACTGCCTTCATTTGTACAGCCGCCAAAGAGCGGAACGGTCTATCTGTGTACGGCGGACGGCGAAGGAAACATGGTTTCCTATATTCAGTCCAATTACATGGGATTCGGTTCGGGCATCGTGCTGGAAGGCTATGGCGTATCTCTGCAGAACCGGGGTGCCGATTTTTCGCTGAATCCGGAGGATGCGAATGCGCTGGCACCGGGCAAGAAATCCTATCATACGATTATTCCCGGCTTCCTGTGCAAAGACGGAAAGGCTGTCGGTCCGTTCGGTGTCATGGGCGGATATATGCAGCCGCAGGGCCATGTCCAGACCGTCATGAATTTCGTCGATTTCCATCTGAATCCGCAGATGGCACTCGACGCGCCCAGATGGCAGTGGATCAGCGGAAAGAAAGTCATTGTCGAACCTTCGTTTGACAATGCCATCGCCAGGCAGCTTGCCGCGAAGGGACATGAGATCAGCACTGCGCTTGACAGCGGTTCCTTCGGCAGAGGCCAGATGATCCTGCGTTTGGACAACGGTGTGCTGGTCGGCGGCACGGAAAGCAGAACCGATTCCAATATTGCCTGCTTCTGACGAAAAGCAGTGTTCGTTTGTTTTCCTGAATGCAGTAATGTGATATACCGATTGCATGATGAAACAGTCTGATGATGAGAAGAACAGCCGCGCAGGACAGTTCCTGGGAATGATACTGATTGCAGCAGTCATAGGAGTGACTGTTTTCTCATTGCGCATATTTACGGCGATGAACTGCTTGCGCTGGTCCGGATGCTTGAAAGAGGAAACCAGGAGGAAATCTCGGAATTTCTGAACCGGCAGGGACAGTGGATGGGAATGATCAGTGTTTACCTGATCAGCATTATCCAGGTTGTCAGTATCGTCATACCCGGCATGGCGGTGCAGATTGCGGCCGGGCTGATTTTCAGCTGGTGGCGGGCTTTTGCGGCAACCTATCTCGGCTTTGTCAGCGGACATTTTCTGGTATTCAGCGCTGCCAGAAAACTGGGCAGCAGGATCCGGGATCTGATTCCCGGGCTGCGTTCAGGCAGGATGATCACAAAGATCAATGATGCCCACAGCGGATTCGTGATAGCTTTGGCATGCCTGATTCCGGGAATTCCCAACGGCATTATTCCTTATATTGCGGCGAATACGGATATGAGCAGCAGAAAATTTGTCTTTGCGATCGCGTCTACCTGCTGGATTCAGATTCTGTCCAATTGTATTGCCGGACATTTTCTGATCCGCGGAGAATACCTGTTTATGGTACTTTCCCTGGTGATGCAGATTGTGATCATTATATGGGTGGCAACCCATAAAGAATCTGTTCTGAAACACGTCAGCCATCTGAGGAACCGACTGTACAGTCTGCATAGAAGGGGGTAGAAGATGGATCTGAATTCTCTGTTTGTACTTCAGTTTGTCATGTTTGCGGAAATGCTGGCAGGATATCTGCTGTGCAGGTTTCATGTACTGAAACCTTCCGACCGCAGCGTTCTGTCAAAGCTGGTAGTCAATCTGCTGCTGCCATGCAGTATCATCGCATCGTTTCAGATCGAGATGAACCGGCAGATCCTGACGAATTTCATCGGCATTCTGCTGATTTCCACGGGTATACAGATACTGTGCACCCTGATTGCCCGTTTTGCCTTTAACCGCTATGCCCATGAGCGCAAGGCGGTTCTGCAGTTTTCGACCGTCTGTTCCAATGCCGGATTTCTCGGCAATGCCGTCGCCCAGGGCGTCTATGGCGATATGGGACTGCTGTACGGCCAGATCTATCTGATCCCGCTGCGAATCGTCATGTGGTCGGCCGGTGTTGCCTATTTTGAAAAGAAAGGCGATACCCGGGCTGTCATCCGCAGCATTCTGACGCATCCGTGCATCATCGCTCTGGAGATCGGTCTGGTGATCATGATCTTCCAGATTCCCGTTCCATCCGCAGCCGGCAGTCTGATGAGCGGGCTGGGAAGGAGTTCCACACCGCTGATCATGCTGTTTCTCGGCATGGTCATGGGGGAGTCGGCTTCAGCGGTCTGTTTACCGGAGATACCTGGGCATTTGCTGTGATCCGGCTTCTGATCATCCCCGGCATTGTATTGTTTGCATGTCTGCTGGTACATCCCGATCCTGTCATTACAGGACTCTCGGTGCTGCTTGCGGCGATGCCGGCCGGCAGCACCACGGCAGTGCTGGCTGAGCAGTATCATGCGGATACGGAGTTTGCGGCCAATGTCGTTGTGATGACGACGCTGCTGTCCATTGCCCTGCTTCCGGTATGGGTCATGTTTCTGAATGCCATCCTGTAGTATCTTTCTATACATTCAGGATAAATTCAGTCATAATATCAGTTGTTTGAAATTGAGGTACGGATATGAAGAAATTATGGAACCTGTATGTTTCCTGGTTCAAGATGGGCCTGTTCACGTTCGGCGGCGGCTATGCGATGCTGCCGATGATCCAGCGGGAAGTCATCGAGAAATATCACTGGGCAACAGAAGATGAAATCATGGATTACTATGCCATCGGCCAGGTAACACCGGGTATCATCGCGGTCAATACAGCTACGTTTGTCGGATACAAGGTAAAAGGCGTCATCGGGGGCATTGTTTCCACCCTCGGTGTTGTCTCTCCCTCCATTGTCATTATTTCCTGCATCTGCGGTCTGATTCAGAACTTCTCGGATCTGCCGGCTGTGCAGTCTGCTCTGCGGGGCATTCAGGTTGCCGTATGCGTCCTGATGACCCGGGCAGTGATCAATCTGTATAAAAAAGGTGTCAAGGGCATTCCTACCTTTGTCATCTTTGCGGCAGCCTGGGTGCTGAGTACATTTACAAATATCTCAACCGTGATTCTGGTCATTATCGCCGGAATTGCCGGATATGTCCTGTATTCCATGGAACTGAAAAAGGGAGGTGAAGCGAAATGAATACCTTCCTGTTAATGTGCTGGGAATTCTTCAAGACCGGTCTGTTCGCGGTCGGCGGCGGTCTGGCATCCATTCCGTTCCTGCGGGAAATGTCCATCAAATACGGCTGGTTTACACTGGACCAGCTGACAACGATGATCGCGGTATCGGAAAGCACTCCGGGACCGATCGGTGTCAATATGGCCACCTATGTCGGCTATGAAATGTTCGGTATCGCCGGCGGTCTGTTTGCGACGCTGTCACTGGTCGCACCGAGCATCATCGTCATCTGCATCGTTGCGAAAATGCTGGAGAAGTTCAAGCAGGCCAAGGTCGTACAGGGTATCTTCACGGGTCTGCGTCCGGCAGTTGTCGGATTCATCCTGTCTGCCGTTGTCAGTATCTTCCTGATGGCGCTGTTCAATGTCGATGCCTGGAAGGCATCCGGCGCGGTTATGGATCTGTTTAAATGGAAAGCAATCCTGCTGTTTGCCGGACTGATGGCATTCAATCACTTCAAGCCGAAGCTCCATCCGATCTTCATGATCATAATTGCCGGTGCAGCCGGACTTCTGCTCGGTTTCTGATCCATATTGCCTATATGAGGACCTGCGGGGAGGCTGCTGAAAATGTATGCCTCTGAAAGAGGCGGTTAAAGAAAATGGAGGAGATATCGAGATGATCTCGACATATTCCTCCGTTTTTCA